>JBLMWS010000243.1:0-4707 GCA_050257355.1 Gemmatimonas sp. | reverse complement strand
CCTGACCGACCGGGTGATGCGCACTACTATTCGTCGTGGCGCGTCGCCGGGTGCCATGTTTATATCGATCCGCAAATCCCCAGACGAGGTGAAGCGATGCCGCTGATCGATATCAATTGCGACATGGGGGAGGGGTTCGGCGTCTATTCGTTGGGTGACGATGCGGAGATGCTCAGGATCGTCACCTCGGCGAATATCGCCTGCGGCTTTCATGCGGGCGATCCCTTGGTGATGCATCGGACGCTGAAGGAGGCCAAGGCCAACGGTGTGGGCGCCGGTGCGCACCCCGGCTTTCTCGATCTCTGGGGCTTTGGCCGCCGGCCGATCCAGGGCGAGCGGCCCGCCGATATCGAGAAGATCGTGCTTTATCAGGTTGGCGCGCTGATGGCGTTGGCGACCGACGCCGGCCACACGATCAGCCACGTCAAGACCCATGGCGCGCTCGGCAACATGGCTGCGGAGGATCGCGATCTGGCGGAAGCCGTTGCGCGGGCGATCCGCACCCTCGACAAGAATCTGATCTTCGTCGTGATGCCGGGGCAGGAAACGGAGCGGGCAGGCGAGAAATTCGGCCTGCCGCTCGTGCGCGAGATCTACGCCGACCGGGCTTACGCCGATAACGGCAACCTGGTGTCGCGCCGTCGCGAGGGGGCCGTGATCCATGATCCTGAGATCGCTGCGGAGCGCGCGATCCGCATGATCGAGGATCGGCAGATCACCTGCCTCTCCGGCAAACGCCTCCCGACGCGGATCGACAGCGTTTGTGTTCACGGCGACACGCCGGGCGCCGTCGTGATGGCGCGGCGGCTGCGCGAGCGGTTGTCGTCGGCCGGTATCAAGCTTGCGCCGATGGCTGATGTGATCGGAGTTTGAACGAGGCCGCTATCGGGATCGCAACCGTCTCGGGAATTTGGCCTCACTTGCTCCTGCTCGGCGCGGCTCGCGGCCGAACATAGCACAATTTGCAGTGGAATTCCGGCGCCTAGTCCTTCGGCCAAGGCCGAGCGCTATCGCTCCGCTTTGGTATGCTTAAGCGGGTCGGGAGCCGCCGTCGCGGGTGGTAAGAGCTTTGCGGATTGACGTCGAGATCAACGTCCCTCGATGCACGTCTGCCGGCTTTTGTGGCTCGAGCCGGTATGCCACGGGCCGCTGCGGAGCTTCACCTCGCGCATCTTGTGTAATCGGAGGCATTTCCAATCTCCGCCCGGCGGTAGGCCTTCGCTGGCGTCCCCGGCGAACTGATAAGCGAATGTGCGCTCCTGGCCTTTGGTGTGGCCGAGGATCGAGGGGCAGAGTTCGCGCGCCAGGCCCTCGTAGAAACAAAGCACCTGCGTGCGCTCGACCATCGCCTTCTCGATCAATTGATAGGTCGCGCTGGGCATCTTCGATCCTGGCCTGACCACACAGATGATAAGCTAATGTCGGCTGGCTTCGCCGTCACGATCTTGACAAGCCGGCCCGGTTGACTGCCAGCATGAATTCGCAAGCGAGAAGCAGGCGATGAGCTTCTATCAGCGCCATATCGTGCCTTGTCTCACGCATCTCGCGATGAGCCACCGGCAGCTGCTACCGCACCGCCGGCGCATCGTCGGCGCGGCAGAGGGCAGGGTGTTGGAGATCGGGGCCGGCTCAGGGCTGAACTTCGGGCTTTACGGTGTGGCCGCCCGCTCAGTGATCGGCCTTGAGCCATCGGCGGAACTGTTGCGGATGGCGCGCGGCCGCGCGCAGGCGGCATCGGTCCCTGTGACCTTGCTGGACGCGTCGGCCGAAGCGATCCCGCTCGATGCCGGAAGCGTCGATACGATTGTCACAACATGGACCTTGTGCACCATTCCCGACGCCTTGCGCGCGCTGTCGGAGATGCGCCGCGTACTGAAGCCATCCGGCGCCTTGTTGTTTGTCGAACACGGCCGCGCGCCGGAAGCGGGCGTTGCGCGCTGGCAGGACCGGCTCGATCCGCTGTGGTCGCGGCTTGCCGGCGGCTGCCATCTCAATCGCAAGATGGACGATCTGGTCACTGCGGCCGGCTTCCGCATCGATGATTTGCAAAATCCGCGACTGTCCGGACCGCGAACCCACACCTACCTTTACGAAGGCCGCGCCAGACCCTTTTAAGGTGCCGCTGATGCGTAAGGTGCTGCTGATGCGCCGCAGTTTGGCAGCGCCGTAACAGTTGACCGGGATCAACGAGGGCTGCGCCTGAAACGGCATCCTCTTCGCGAACAGGCGGTGGAGAGGGCATGAACAGGCGAAGCGTGATTGTCGGTGCCGGCGGCGCCCTGCTTGCGGCCGGAATGGCTGGTGCTGCATGGCAGTCGTCCGTAGGAAGAATGGCCGATTACGATGCCGCTGCAGCGCGGCTCCGTGCCGGACCGGTAGGGCCCGACCTCCGCGCGGTCATTCGCAACGCCTCGTTGGCCGCCAATAGCCATAATACGCAGCCTTGGCAGTTCGAAATCGGCGATCGCGCGATCGAAATCCGGCCGGATTTCTCCCGGCGGACGCCGGTAGTCGATCCCGACGACCACCATCTCTTCGCTAGCCTCGGCTGCGCCGCCGCCAATCTGGCCTTGGCGGCGGCGGCGAGCGGGCGGCCCGGTCAGAGTGTGATCGCGCCCGACGGCAACGGTGTGCACTTCGAATTCATCAGCGGTTCGCCAAAGGCGGACCCGCTTTCGGCCGCGATCGCCAAGCGGCAGTCCACGCGCGCCGAATATGACGGCCGTGCGGTCGCGAAGGCCGATCTTGCTTTGCTGGAACGGGCAGCCGCCGTGCCCGGCACCAGCCTCCTGTTGATCGTGGATCGTGCAAAGATGGCCAACATTCGCGACCTTGTTGTCGCGGGCAATAACGACCAAATGGCCGATCCGGCTTTCATGCGCGAGCTCAAGCACTGGATTCGTTTCAACGCGAAGAGCGCCATCGCCTCAGGCGATGGACTGTTCGCTGCAGTTAGCGGCAGTCCCATGCTGCCGACGATCTTGGGGGACATTGCCGTCGACCGGCTTATGAGCGTGAGATCTGAGGGCGTTAAGTATGCCCGCCAGATCGACTCCTCGGCCGGAATCGCGATTTTCGTCGGCGACGAGGAGAACCGGGAGCATTGGATCAGGGTAGGGCAGGCGTGTCAGCGCTTTGCGCTGACAGCAACGATGCTCGGATTGAAAGTAGCCTTCATCAATCAACCGGTCGAGGTGCCACGGCGGCGCGCGGAACTGGCCACGCTGATCGGAACAACGAAGCGCCCGGACCTGGTGTTGCGTTTCGGCTATGGGCCGACGTTGCCCTATTCGCTGCGGCGGCCTGTTGCTTCCGTCATCGTGTGACAACGGCCGGCCCCTTGCTGCGTCCCCTTGAGCCTCTAGATTAGCCGGGCCACGACCTGAGACAGGAAGCGCGATGCCCGAGTTTTCCGCTTTTCCCATTACCCAACGCTGGCCGGCGCGCCATCCTGATCGGCTGCAGCTCTATTCGCTACCCACTCCGAATGGGGTCAAGGTCTCGATCATGCTGGAGGAGATCGGGTTGCCCTATGAGCCGCATCTGGTCGACTTCAACAAGGACGACCAGAAGACGCCGGAATTCCTGTCGCTCAATCCGAACGGCAAGATCCCCGCGATCCTCGATCCAGATGGGCCGGCGGCAGGCCGCTGCCGCTGTTCGAGTCCGGCGCCATCCTGCAGTATCTCGCGGAGAAGGCCGGCGAGCTGTTGCCCGCCGATCCGGCACGACGCTGGCAGACCATTCAGTGGCTGCACTTTCAGATGGGCGGCATCGGCCCGATGTTCGGACAACTCGGCTTCTTCCACAAATTCGCCGGCAAGGAGATTCCGGACAAGCGTCCGCTGGAGCGCTATGTCAACGAATCGAAGCGCTTGCTGGACGTGATGGAGCAACGGCTCTGCGGCCGGCAATGGATCATGGACGACGAATACACCATTGCCGACATCTCCATGCTCGGCTGGGTGCGCAACCTGATCGGCTTTTACGGCGCGCGCGAGCTTGTCGAATTCGATCGCCTCGTGCACGTGCCGGCCTGGCTGGAGCGCGGCTTGGCGCGGCCGGCCGTGCTGCGGGGGCTGGACATTCCGAAACGGCCGTGACGTCGGACGCCGATCAGTAGCGGGCGTCCGCCGGCTTCGGGTCCTTCGGCCAATCCTTCACCTTGTCCGGGAAATCCGGGCGCGGCATGTGGGTGAAATACTTGCTCACGTCGACGGCGTCCTGGTCCGACAAACCGCCCTGTCCGAGCGGGAATTTCTCGTGGAAGCCGACCGGCATGTTCCGCTTGACGAACGCTGCTGCGGTGTAGGTCCGGGCCATCCCGGCGCCGATGTTGAAAGAGCGATTGCCCCACAGCGGCGGAAAGATGACGTGTCCGTCGCTCGCCTTCAGGCCTTCGCCGTTGCTGCCGTGGCAGACCGCGCACTGCGCCGCGTAGATGTTCTTGCCGTGCTCGACGTTCGGCTTGATCTTCATGTCGATCTTGCCGACGCCGCGTCCGGCGACCTTGTCCTCCGGTCTGGTGTTTCGCTTCATCCAATCGAAATAAGCCACCATGGCTTTCATGTCCGGCGAATCGGGCTTCAGCGCCACGCCGTTCATCGATCGCTTGAAGCAGCCGTTGATGCGGTCCTCGAGCGATATGACCTGGCCGGAGCGCGGGGCATAGCTTGGGAAGAACGCGGAAACGCCGACATAGGGTGA
>JBLMWS010000242.1:0-4590 GCA_050257355.1 Gemmatimonas sp. | reverse complement strand
AGGTGGCGGGGCGCGATGGCCTGTTGAGCGCGCGTGCGGTCGCGGCGCAGCAGACCTCGATTCCGATCGTCGTCACCAACACCGGTAGCGCGCCGGCGGAGAACGTCAAGCTGTCGGCGAGCTCGCCCTCGGGCTGGAAGGTGACGTTTAATCCCGAGTCCATCGATCGCCTGGTGCCGGGCAAGGATGCCGAGGTGCAGGCGCTGGTGACGCCGAGCGACAAGTCGCTCGCCGGCGACTACATGGTCAGCGTCAACGCCAACTCGCGTGGTGAAAGCGCCTCCAGCCAGTTCCGCATCACCGTCAACACCTCAACGGTGTGGGGCATGGTCGGCGCCGGCGTGATCGGCGTCGCGCTTCTCTTGATGCTGGGTGCGGTTGCGAGGTTTGGACGGCGATGAGCAATCCCACTGAAGCAACGCCTCCGCCCGACACCGTGATCGCCGCGGATGGCCTCACCAAGCGCTATGGCGAAGCCAGCGCCGTCGACAACATCAGCTTCAACATCAGGAAGGGCGAGGTGTTCGGCCTGCTCGGCCCCAACGGGGCCGGCAAGACCACCACGATCCTGATGATGCTAGGGCTGACGGAAATCTCCTCCGGCAGGATCAGCGTGCTGGGTTACGACCCGGCGCGGCAGCCGCTGCAGGTCAAGCGGCGGGTCGGCTATCTGCCGGATTCCGTCGGCTTCTACGACCACCTCACGGCGATGGAGAATCTCGCCTACACCGCCAAGCTGATGGGACTCTCGCTGAAGGAGCGGACAGAGCGGATTGCCGACGCGCTCAAGCGCGTGCGGTTGTCCGATGTCGCGCACAAGCGCGTCGCGACCTTCTCGCGCGGCATGCGCCAGCGGCTGGGACTGGCCGAGATCATCGTCAAGAGGGCCGAGATCGCGATCCTGGACGAGCCGACCTCGGGCCTCGATCCGCAGTCGACGCTGGAGTTTCTTGAGCTGATCCGCGAGCTCAAGGCCGAAGGCACCACCGTGCTGCTGTCGTCGCATCTCTTGGACCAGGTGCAGCGCATCTGCGACCGCGTCGCGCTGTTCCAGTCCGGCCACATCGCGCTGATGGGCTCGGTCGCCGAACTCTCGGTCCAGGTGCTCGGCGCCGGCTTCGTCGTCGAGGTCGAGGCGGAGGGTACAGGGATCGCGCGACGGCTTGCGACC
Source organism: Gemmatimonas sp. (assembly GCA_050257355.1). GTDB lineage: Bacteria > Pseudomonadota > Alphaproteobacteria > Rhizobiales > Xanthobacteraceae > Bradyrhizobium. The sequence goes on along the minus strand of JBLMWS010000242.1, from coordinate 3,419 downwards.
ATTCCCGGCGTCTCCGGCGTCGAGACGCTTTCGGCCGATCGCTTCCGCATGACCGCGGAACGCGACGTTCGTCCCGATGCCGCGCGTGCGGTGGTCGCGGTCGACGGTTCGCTCAAGCGGCTCTCGGTCGACGAGCCGAGCCTCGAGGCGATCTATGCCCGCTACTTCCAGGGCAAAACCTCGGGAGACATGCGTCATGCGGCGTGAGGGTTCACCCTTCCAGGGCGTTGGCACCGTGTTCGCCAAGGAGCTCACCGACAACATCTCCAGCGTGCGCATGTTGGTGCTGGAGCTCCTGATCGTGTTGACGGCGCTCGCCGCGCTCTATGGCGCGATCGACAGTCTTCGCACCAATACGGCGGAGGATCCGTTCCTGCTGCTCAGGCTGTTCACGCTGTCGAACTCGCCGCTGCCGTCCTTCGTCGCCATCCTCGGCTTTCTGATTCCGCTGATGGCGATCGGGCTCGGCTTCGATTCCGTCAACGGCGAGTTCAACCGGCGCACGCTGTCGCGGATCCTGGCGCAGCCGATCTACCGCGACGCGCTGCTGATGGGGAAGTTCCTCGCCGGCCTCGCCACGCTCGCGGTCAGCCTGACCGCGCTGTGGCTGATGGTGATCGGCTTGGGCCTGCTCTTCCTCGGTGTGCCGCCGGGCACCGAGGAGATCCTCCGCTCCCTGGCATTCCTGGTCATTGCGATCTTCTATGCCGGGGTGTGGCTCGCGCTCGCCATGCTGTTGTCGATCGTGTTCCGCTCGCCGGCAACGGCGGCGCTGGTCGCGCTCGGCATCTGGCTGTTCCTCACGGTGCTGTGGCCGATGCTGGCGCCGGCCTTTGCGCAGATCATCGCGCCGCCCGATCCGCGCTATGCCGCGCTCGGGTTGGAGACCCCGGCGACCGGCCTGTGGACGCAGTTCCTGCTGCGGGCATCGCCGAACGACCTGTTCGGCGAGGCGATGCTGGCGATCCTGTCGCCGACCACGCGCACGTTGGGGGCTGTGTTCCTGGATCAGCTCCGCGGCGCCGTGATGGGCGCGCCGCTGCCGATCGGCGAGAGCATCATGATCGCCTGGCCACAGACCGTCGGCCTGATCGCTTCCACGATCGTGCTGTTCGTGGCGGGCTACGTCACCTTCCAGCGGCAGGAGGTGAGGGCGTAGGCGCCGCGCAGTCCCCACGCGTCGCTAGCGGCCTCCGACCTGCCGCCAAAGCCAGCGCGCAACTGATGCGGGCGATGAGTCCGCATCGTTGCCGCTGGCGCGCAGGTTCGCCTCGCGCATGACGTCGATATTGATCCGGCCGACCAGCGGCTGCAGCGCTGCCTGCAACGCCGTGTCATGTGCGCGCCCCGGTGCAAGCAAGATGATCGCATCGTAGGGCGGGATGGCGTGCTTGGGATCGTCAAGCACGACCAGATCATATTTGGCGATCAGCCCGTCGCTGGTATAGCCGGCGATGACGTCGACATCACCCGCGGCCACCGCCGCGTACATGAAATTCGGCTGCATCTGGCGCTGCGTGCGGAAGTTCAGGCCATAGGCCTTGCGCAGGCTGGCCCATTCGGGACGTGAGAAGAATTCGTAGTCGCCGGCGATGGAGAAGCTGCCGGCGTGCGCGGCGAGATCTGCGATCGAATGGATGCCGAGTGCCTCCGCCCGCTTTCTCGGCATCACCAGCGCATAGGCGTTCTCGAAGCCGAGCGCGCCGAACAGCGTGATGTTTCGTTTGGCGAGCAGCGCCTTCAACTCGGCAAGCAGCCGGTCGCGCGGCGGGATCTCGTTCTTATGAAACTGATTGGTCCACAATGTCCCGGAATAATCGACGTAGACGTCGATGTCGTCGTTCGCCAGCGCATCGAAGACGACGCTGGAGCCGAGACCTTCGCGCGTGCTCGCCGACAATCCCGCCGCGTGCAGCCGCTGCGCGATCAATTGCGACAGCACATATTGCTCGGCAAACGTCTTGGCGCCGACGACGTAGTTCGCGGGCGAGCGCGCCAGCATCGGCGTCAGCGTGACGGCGACGAGCGCGGCGATGCCTGCGCAGCCCAGCGCGCCGCGCAGCGGATTGCGGCTCTGCAGACCGCTCTCGATCAGCGCCAGCAGTTGATCGACCGCGAGCGCCAGCACGGCGGCGGCGACGCAGCCGAACAGCACGAACACCCAGTTCTGGGTCTGCAGGCCGGCGAAGATGTAGTTGCCGAGCGACGTCTGCCCGATCGGGGTCGACAGCGTCGCGGTGCCGATCACCCAGACGGCCGAGGTGCGGACGCCGGCCATGATCACCGGCAGCGCCAACGGCAATTCCACCGTGAACAGCGATTGCCGCGGCGTCATGCCGACGCCGCGCGCGGCCTCGAGCAGCGCGTCGTCGAGGCCGTTCAATCCGGTGATGGTGTTGCGCAGCACCGGCAGCATGGAATAGAGCGCGAGCGCCAGCACCGCCGGCAGGAAGCCGAACGCGGAGAAATCGAAGCCGAACCAGGCAAAGGTAAGCGCGGCCAGCGCGAGCAGCAGCGGATAGAACAGTGCGAGCAGCGCCAGCCCCGGCACGGTCTGTACGATGCTGGCGATCGCGAGCATCGCACCCCGCAGCAACGGCCGATGGCGGGCGAGGATCGCGAGCGGCAGGCTGACCACGAGCCCAAGGCCAAGCGCCGCAAGACTGACGCGCAGATGGCTGCCGAGATAGTCGGGTAGATGGCTTGCGGCTTCGCTCCAGCGCGGATCCGAAAAGAGGTTCATGCCGCGCCCGCTCCGGGCAGCAGCGCCTTGATCCGCTCGGCCTGCCGCCGCGGCGTGCGCAGAAGCTCGAGGACGTAGGCGTCGCGGCTCTCGGTGAGCTCCGCAGGCTGGCCGAGCGCCAGCAGCTTGCCGCCCCGCATCACTGCGATGCGATCGGCGAGCAGCAGTGCTTCCGTCATGTCATGGGTGATCATCACGGTCGTCAATCCGAGCTGGCGGTGCAGCGCGCGATAGTCCTCGCCGAGCGCGTCGCGGGTCAGCGGATCGAGCGCGCCGAAGGGCTCGTCCATCAATACGATCCGCGGCTGGGCTGCGAGCGCGCGCGCCACGCCGACGCGCTGGCGCTGACCGCCGGAGAGCTCATGCGGCATGCGGTCGCGATGGCCGTCGCCATCCAGCCGTACCAGCGCGAGCAGCTCGGCGACGCGGGCGGCGATCTGCTCGGTGGGCCAGCCGAGCAGCCTCGGGGTGATGCCGATATTCTCGGCGACGCTCATATGCGGGAACAGCCCGCCGCTCTGGAAGACGTAGCCGATGCGCCGCCGCAACAGCACGGGATCGACATTGCGCACGTCCTCACTCTCGATCGTGATGGTGCCGCTGTCGGCATCGGTGAGCCGGTTGGCCAGCCGCAGCAGCGTGGTCTTGCCCGAGCCGGAGCCGCCGACGATCGCGA
>JBLMWS010000241.1:0-3292 GCA_050257355.1 Gemmatimonas sp. | reverse complement strand
AGCCGGCTTTGAACGGCTGCCCTTGGCACGATGTCAACGAAATGCTGCAGTCGGCGGGCGTGCGCCCGACGCGGCAGCGCATGGCCGTGGGATGGCTCCTGTTCGGCCAGGGCGACCGCCCTCTGCCCGCGGAAATGCTCTACGAGGAGGCGACACTCGCAAAGGTGCCCGTCTCGCTCGCAACCGTCTACAACACGCTCAATCAACTGACCGATGCAGGCCTCCTGCGTCAGGTCAGCGTCGACGGCAGCAAGACCTATTTCGACACCAACGTCACCGCGCACCACCACTTCTACCTCGAACACAACCACGATCTGGTCGACATTCCCGACCCGCACCTCGCGCTGTCGAAAATGCCCGAGGTGCCCGACGGCTACGAGATCTCGCGTATCGACATGGTGGTGCGCCTGCGCAAGCGGCGCTGAATTCATCTGCTGTTATTCAGTTTGCGCGGACCGAAGCCGGAATGACGCGCTGCAAGCGTGTCAATTCACCTGTTCATCGGCGTAGACGCCCCACAGCCGCTGCTGTTCGATCCAGCCGTCGAATCCCTTGCCCTCGACGTGGCACCAGTGCGAATCGCATTTCTTGACCTGAGCGATCACGCCGACCTGCAGGCGGGCCGTGACGGGGCTCGATTTGTCCTCGCTCTCATGAAGTGAAGCGAGATCGTCCTTGTGCTTCATGGTCACCACCGCCGTGCGGCGGCCTGACAGGAGCGAGTGATAGACCCAGCCCTCCGATCCCTCCGAATCGCGCACCCGGCGCCAGTTCTCGAACTCCGCAGTGACTTCGACCGGCAGGCCGGCGCGGGTGTAGACCCAGGCGACCTCATTATCCTTGGTGGGACCGATCCGCACGTTCACACGGTCGGATTTCAGGCTGACATAGCGCGGAACCGGCAGCCCGCTCGTGGTGACGGCGGTGTCTTTCGCCGAGAACCCCGTCGTAACCGAAGCCCCCAGCCAGCCGCCAACGAGCACCGCGACCAAACAGAAACGCCCCAACGCCATTTTCTACTCGTCTCCTGCCGAGATTGACCCGCTCAATTCTTTCGAGCTGAATTCCAGTAATCTGCGCCAGATCCCCTCAAATCCCGCCTCAGGACCTCACCCTCAGCGGGTTCGTCCGGCAGCGGGGTTCTTGTCTTGGCCCCGCCTTCTGCTAGAGAGGACGGAACATCCAACGCCAAGACGCGCCCGAGGCCCTCTGACGAGCCTGAGGCAGATCGGGAACCCCAGGAAACGCCGGGACCAAGCGGCAACGGCAGTGTCGAACAACCGGGTTAATGAGGTCTGAACGACCTCATGAGTGCAGGCCAATGTCGGTTAAGAAAAAACCTCTCGTTGTCGTCACACGCAAGCTGCCGGACACGATCGAGACCCGCATGCGCGAATTGTTCGACGCGCGGCTCAATCTCGACGATTCGCCGTTGAGCACCGAGCAGCTTGCGGAGGCCGTGCGCACCGCAGATGTGCTGGTGCCGACCGTCACCGACGAAATAACGAGCGAGATTCTCAGCGCGCCGGACTGCAAGCTGAGGCTGATCGCCAATTTCGGCAACGGCGTCGACAATATCGATGTCGCGGCGGCGCATGCGCGCGGGATCACCGTCACCAACACGCCGAAGGTGCTGACCGAAGATACCGCCGATATGACCATGGCGCTGATTCTGGCGGTGCCGCGCCGGATGATCGAAGGCTCGCTGATTCTCACCGAAGGGCGGAACTGGCCGGGCTGGTCGCCGACCTGGATGCTCGGTCATCGCATCGGAGGAAAGCGTCTCGGCATTGTCGGCATGGGCCGCATCGGCCAGGCGGTGGCGCGCCGCGCCCGCGCTTTCGGCCTGCAGATCCACTATCATAACCGCCGCCCCGTCGCGCCGCGGATTGCCGAGGAGTTAGGGGCCACCTATTGGGAAAGCCTCGACCAGATGCTGGCGCGGATGGACATCATCTCGGTGAACTGTCCGCACACGCCGGCGACATTTCACCTGCTCTCGGCGCGGCGCCTCAAGCTGATCCGCAAGGACGCCTATATCGTCAACACCGCGCGCGGCGAGATCATCGACGAGGACACGCTGGTGAAGCTGATCGAAGCCGGCGACATCGGCGGTGCGGGCCTCGACGTCTTCGAGAACGAGCCCGCGGTCAACCCGAAGCTGGTGCGGCTCGCGAAAGCCGGCAAGGTAACGCTGCTGCCGCATATGGGCTCGGCCACCATCGAGGGTCGCGTCGAGATGGGCGAGAAGGTGATCATCAACATCCGCACCTTCCTCGACAATCACAAGCCGCCGGACCGCGTATTGCCGAGCATGCTGTAGTGGTCGTCACTGCTCACACATGCGCGCTCAAATCGGTGATGGTCAGGCCATCGCCGTTGAGCGGATTGTTCGGATCGCGGGCGTAGCGCAGCGTCTCGAATCGCATGGCGCGCGCATCCACCATCAACAAGCGTCCCACCAGCCCTTCGCCGAAACCGACGATCTCGCGGATCGCCTCCAGTGCCATCATCGAGCCAAGCATGCCTGCGAGCGCACCCATGACCCCGGCCTCGGCACAAGGCGGAACGGTGCCCGGCGGCGGCGGTTCGGGAAACAGGCAGCGATAGGTCGGATTGAACTCCCCGTTCTCGTTCTTCTCGTGCGCCCGGATCGTGGTGAGGGAGCCGTCGAACGTACCGAGCGCGGCGGTGATCAGCGGCTTTGCCGCCAGGAAGCAGGCATCCGAAACCAGATAGCGCGTTTCAAAATTGTCCGAGCCGTCCAGCACGAGATCGTAGCCGCCGATCACGTCCAGCGCATTGTCCGCATTGAGCCAGGTGGCGTGCGCGGCGAAACGGACGTGCGGATTGAGCGCGTGGATGCGCTCCGCTGCGGTATCGACCTTGCGACGGCCGATGTCGGGCGTGGTGTGAATGATCTGCCGTTGCAGATTGGACAGCGAGACCACGTCGTCATCCACGACGCCCAGCGCGCCCACGCCGGCTGCCGCCAGGTACATCAGTGCCGGCGCACCCAAGCCGCCGGCGCCGATCACCAGCACGGAAGCCTCCTTCAGCGCGGCCTGGCCCGGCCCGCCGACTTCGCGCAGCACGATGTGGCGGGCGTAGCGTTCGAGTTCCTCCTCGCTAAACATTGGTAAGGCCTTCCCTCGTTTCCCTGAACGGCTTTCCTGAATGGTTTTCCTGAACCCCGGCACCCTCATTGCCGACCAACGAGATGTGCCTAAACTGCCGCAAGTTCAATCATCTCGTTCGGGATTTGTCATGAGAGCGATGCTCGCCGCAACGA
>JBLMWS010000240.1:0-25957 GCA_050257355.1 Gemmatimonas sp. | reverse complement strand
GAGACTGCCTTCGCGCGCGTGCTGCATGCCGCGATCGGCGCCTTTACGGAATTCCTGAGCCGCAAGGATGCCCTGGCCGCGCTGGCCTTCGTGGTGTTGTTCAAATTCACCGACGCGTTCTCCGGCACCATGACCGCGCCCTTCGTGATCGACCTCGGCTTTTCCCGCAACGACTACGCGGCGATCGTGAAGGGCGTCGGCCTCGCCGCGACCCTGATCGGCGGCTTTGCCGGCGGCTTCGTCGCGCGCCGCTACTCGCTCGCCGCGAGTTTATGGATCGGCGGCCTGTTGCAGGCGCTTGCCAACCTCTCCTTCTCCTGGCTCGCCATGATCGGCATCAATCAATGGGCGCTGGCAGTGGCCATATCGGCGGAAAATTTCACCAGCGCGATCGGTACCGTGATCTTCGTCGCCTATCTCTCTGCACTGTGTCAAAACCCGCTGCACACCGCGACGCAATATGCCTTGCTCACCGCGCTGGCGGCGGTCGGGCGCACCTATTTGTCCTCAGGCGCGGGCTTCATCGCCAAGGCCACGGGTTGGCCGCTGTTCTTCGCGATCTGCGTTTTCGTGGCGATACCGAGCCTGGTGCTGCTGAGCTGGTTGCAGCGGCGCGGCCATTTTGACGCGCTGGCACCGGTGAAGGTGTAGTTCGAGATAATATTCGTCACGCGCGACAGCGGGCGATCCGGACGGTGGAACTAATGCCTCACCAAGCTCCACTTCTTGATCACCGCCTCGCTCATCTGGCCGGCGTCCTCGGCGCAAGCGACTTCGTCGACCTTCACCGAGATCTCCTTCCCTGCAAGCGACTTCAACTGCGCTGCCTGTGCGCCGCTGGCGGGAACGAGCTGGAAGGTTTCAGGACCGGTCTCGAGATCGCAGAGCCCGTTGGGCGGCGGCAGCCGGCGCGGCTCTGTGGTGATCTGATAGGTCGCGACCCGCTTGCCGTTCTTGGGGTTACGCACGCGCAACGCATTGAGTTCGCCCGACAGCACGTCACCGGTCTTGATCGGCTTGCCGGCTTTCAGCGGGGCGTCGGCAGGTTCCTCCGCACGGCCGGCGGAGGCCTGAAAGCTCGCCAGCAGAATGGACGCAAAGGCCAGGCCGATGGCGAATCGTCGCTTCGTCATTCGTCAGTCTTCCAATGTATACGGCTAGAACAGCGTGCGCTGGCGCATCGCGGCAGATAGCGTACCTTCGTCGAGATAATCAAGTTCGCCGCCGACCGGCACGCCGTGGGCAAGACGCGTCACCTTGACGTTCGCATCCTGCAACAGGTCGGTAATGTAATGCGCGGTGGTCTGGCCATCGACGGTGGCGTTGAGCGCAAGAATGATTTCGCTCACCTGCGGCTCGTGGGCGCGGGCGACCAGCGTATCGATGGTCAGATCCTGCGGGCCGACACCATCGAGCGGCGACAGCGTGCCGCCGAGCACGTGATAACGGCCCTGGGTTGCGTTGGCCCGCTCCAGCGCCCAGAGATCGGCGACATCGGCCACCACCACGATGATCGCGTCGTCGCGGCGCGGATCGGTGCAGACCGTGCAGGGGTTCTGCGTATCGATATTACCGCAGGTCTTGCAGACCTGGATCTTCTCGATCGCGACCTGCAAGGCGGCGGCGAGCGGCGCCATCAGCGCCTCACGCTTCTTGATCAGATGCAGCGCGGCGCGGCGCGCCGACCGCGGCCCCAGCCCCGGCAGCCGCGCCAGCAGCTGGATCAAACGTTCGATTTCGGGACCGGCAACGGCAGCGGGCATGTCTTACGAACCAGCCCTGTTACGAGCCAAGTCCCAACAATCCGGGCGGCAGGCCGAGGCCGCCGGTCAAGGCCTGCATCTTTTCCTGCATCGCCGCCTCGGCCTTGCGCCTCGCATCGGCATACGCGGTGACCAGCAGGTCCTCCAGGACCTCACGCTCTTCCGGCTTCATCAGCGAGGGGTCGATCTTCACGCCCTTGACGTCCATCTTCGCGCTCATGCGAACGGCGACCAGACCGCCGCCGGAAAGCCCCTCGACCTCGACCTGGCCGAGTTCCTCCTGCATCTGCTGCATCTTGGATTGGAGCTGCGCGGCCTGCTTCATCATGCCGAGAAAATCAGCCATCGGTGCGTCCTCTATGTTCCCGTTCGAGCATGACCTCGCCGAGAAGCGCGGCATGCTTTGCGCCAAGGCGGCCCTTCCGGCTCCGGGTCATACTTCTCAAAAATCGTCGCTGTCGGGCGCGTCGTCGCCGCCGAACTCGCCATCACCGAGATTGGCGTCAATATCGGATGCCGGCGCCTCGGCGGCAAGCCGGCGCACCTCGACAATGCGCGCCCCCGGAAATCGTGCCAGCACGTCCCTCACCCGCGGATCGGCTTCAGCGGCGCGCTCGCGTTCGTTCTTCTTGACCAGGTTCTGCTCGCGCAGCGTCGGCTGACCCGCCTCGTTGGAGACGATCACGGTCCAGCGCCGTCCGGTCCATTGTTCGAGTTTGCGCGACAGCTCCGTCACCATGGTGCGCGAGGCCTGCGGCTCCAGCGCAATCTCCAGTCGCCCGTCCTCGATGCGAACCAGGCGGACATCGGCCTCGAGGGCCGCCTTGGTGAGGAGGTCGCGGTTTTCGGCGGCGAGCGCGATCAACTGCGGAAAACCCGTGATCCTGCGCGCCGGCGCGGCTTGCGGCTCGGCCGTCATCTGCGGTTGCGGCCGGACCGAGGCTTCCATCCGCGATGCGGACGGCAGCCGCGCGGCGGACGCCGATATCGACGAAACGGTCGAAGCAGGCTGACCGCGCGGGACTGCGCCCGGCGCGATCGCCGGTCCCGCCCCGCCGTTCTGCTCGATCATCCTGATCGCTTCGTCCGGCGTCGGCAGATCGGCCACATAGGCGATGCGCACCAGGACCATTTCCGCCGCGGCCGCCGGGCGGGTCGCGCCTTGCGCTTCGGTGATGCCCTTGAGCAGCATCTGCCACATCCGCGACAGCACGCGCATCGATAGCTTGGTCGCGAAATCGCGCGCGCGCAGCCGCTCGGTCTCGCTATAGGCGACGTTGTCGGCGGTCGCCGGCACGATCTTGACCCGGGTGACGAAGTTGACGAACTCGGCCAGGTCCGAGAGCACCACGATCGGATCGGCGCCCGTGTCATATTGCTCGCGAAATTCACGGAAGGCGCCGGCGATATCGCCACGCACCAGCGAATCGAAGAGATCGATCACCCGGGTGCGGTCGGCGAGGCCCAGCATCTGCCGCACCGCGTCCGCGCGCACCTCGCCCGCGGCATGGGCGATCGCCTGGTCGAGCAGCGACAGCGAATCGCGCACCGAGCCTTCGGCCGCGCGCGCGATGATGCCGAGCGCTTCCTGTTCGATCGCGACGCCTTCCTTGGCTGCGATGTTGGCAAGATGCTTCATCAGCACGTCCGCCTCGACCCGCCGCAGATCGAAGCGCTGGCAGCGCGACAACACCGTCACCGGGACCTTGCGGATCTCGGTGGTGGCGAAGACGAATTTGGCGTGCTCCGGGGGCTCCTCCAGCGTTTTCAGGAACGCGTTGAAGGCCGCCGTCGAGAGCATATGGACTTCGTCGATGATGTAGACCTTGTAGCGGGCGCTCGCCGGCGCGTAGCGCACGCTGTCATTGATCTGGCGGACATCATCGACACCGGTATGCGAGGCGGCATCCATCTCCAGCACGTCCATGTGCCGGCTTTCCATGATCGCCTGGCAGTGCACGCCGAGCGTCGGCATGTCGATGGTCGGCCCCTTCACGGAGCCGTCCGGCAGCTCGTAGTTCAGCGCGCGCGCGAGAATCCGCGCGGTGGTGGTCTTGCCCACCCCGCGCACGCCGGTCAGGATCCAGGCCTGCGGGATCCGCCCCGTCTCGAATGCGTTGGAAACGGTCCGCACCACGGCGTCCTGGCCGATCAGATCCGCAAAGCTCGAGGGCCGGTATTTGCGCGCCAGCACGCGATAGGGCTTGGCGTCTGCGGTGACCGCAAGATCAAGGCTGCCGGACGCGGCGCTGTCGGGCTTCGAGGGAGGGGCGCCAGCGTCGGTCATCGATCGATCCGCAATTGAGTGTCTTTGATCTGCCGGCTTTGCGGATGGGAGCGAACGAGAACGCGCAAGATTCGCCCCTCTTTCGGCGCGATTCGCTCAAAATTAAGGTAGGAGACTGACGAGCGACCCGATCCGGACCTCGTTAGGGCTGCTTCCTTCCGGACCTGACCCGGTTGGCGAGTGGCTCGTCCACCGCCAATCTCCCGGTCCCTATTTGGGGCCAAAAGGAGCAGAAAGCAAGCGGGGTGTGGAGCAGTCCCGCAGGGCTTGTGCCGGAACAGAGAAAGGCTTTAGTTGCCTTCATGCCCAGGCTTTTCGCGCCTGCGGAGCCGAAGCCCCGTCAGCGATGCGAAGGCCCGGAGATCCGCGCCTTTCTGCCGTTGGGCAAGCGTGGATGGCCGGGACAAGCCCGGCCATAACGAGGGTCGAGATTGGACGCCAGGAACCCGCATGCCCGAATCTGCCTGGTCGCTGCATCCCCAGCTGAAAAAAGACACCATCGATATCGGCGACCTGCCGCTCTGCCGGGTGCTCGTCATCAAGGACGCCAATTACCCCTGGCTGTTGCTGGTGCCCAGGCGCGAGGAGGCGGTCGAGGTCATCGACCTCACCGAGATCGAGCAGGCGCAACTGATGACGGAAATCTCCCGCGTAGCGCGGGCGCTCAAAGACATCACGAAATGCGACAAGCTCAACATCGCGGCACTCGGCAACGTCGTGCCGCAGCTGCACGTGCATGTGATCGCGCGCCGCCAAAACGATGCGGCCTGGCCGCGTCCGGTCTGGGGCGCGGTGCCGCCGCTCGCCCATGACGCCGAGGAAGTGCAACATTTCATCAGCGCGCTCCGGCGCAAGATCTGGTTGGGTTGAACAGACATGTCCGCATTCGATTCTTTTCCGCTCGGCAAGCCCGCCTTCGTCGGTAACATTCTCGACCGGGCCGCGCATTTGCGCACCGACGAGCAGAAGCTGCTGTCGCTGGAAAGCGACGCAAGAGCGCGGGCCTACGTCATCTCTCGCGACTCGCTCGTGGCGAAGCGGGACGGCGAGACGTTGCGGACGCTGCTCACCATCGACGAGGCGCTCAAATTCGGCGCCAATCCCGGTACGGTGTTTCTGGGCCTGCGCGACGGGGCACCGGTGTTCGGGATGGGCATTGGCTCGCAAGCCGCGGAAAAGCTGATCGGACGCGATGACGTCGCGGTCAGCGAATTGCGCGGCATGGCGATGCAGGGAACGATTCCGCCTGAGCAACTTTCTGCGGTCGCGGCGGCGAAGTCGCTCGTCAGCTGGCATCAACGCCACGGCTTCTGTGCCAATTGCGGGACGCGAACGGCGATGAGAGAAGGCGGCTGGAAGCGCGAGTGCCCCAGCTGCAAGGTTGAACATTTCCCGCGCACCGACCCGGTGGTGATCATGCTCGTGACCAAGGGCGATAAATGCCTGATGGGGCGACAGTCGCGTTTCATGACCGGCATGTATTCGTGCCTCGCCGGCTTCGTCGAAGCCGCCGAGACCATCGAGGACGCCGTCAAGCGCGAGGTGTTCGAGGAAGCCGGCATTCGCTGCACCGATGTCGCCTACTACATGACGCAGCCCTGGCCCTATCCCTCGTCGCTGATGATCGGCTGCACCGCGCGCGCCCTCAACGACGACATCGTCGTCGATCGCGTGGAGCTGGAGGATGCACGCTGGTTCGACCGCGACGAAGCGCGTTTGATGATTACGCGAAAACACCCCGACGGACTTGCCGGGCCGCATCCTTTTGCCATCGCGCATCATCTGCTCGGGCGCTGGGTGCATGAGGGCGCGGACGCGCCCGCGTAGACCGGGGACGCAGGACGCCGCAAGGCATCCCCGGCTCCAACACTGCGAAAGAGAGCCTTGCCTTAGAAGATTTTTCTCTATATGGAGGTAAACCACCTCATATATGGAACTTTCTTCTCATGAGCGAACTCGCCATTCAAATTCCCCACGAACCCAGCCGGCGGCTGGATGCCATCGACCGCAAGATTCTGATGGTGTTGCAGGAGGATGCGTCGCTATCGGTCGCCGAGATCGGCGACCGGGTTGGGCTGTCGTCGACGCCGTGCTGGAAGCGCATCCAGCGCCTGGAAGCCGACGGTATCATCCTGCGCCGGGTCGCGCTGGTCGACCAGAACAAGATCGGGCTCGGGATCACCGTCTTCGTCTCGGTCGAGAGCTCCGACCATTCCGAGGCGTGGCTGAAGACGTTTGCGGAAGCCGTCAGCGCCATGCCCGAGGTGATGGAATTCTACCGGATGGCCGGCGACGTCGACTACATGCTCCGCGTCGTGGTCGCGGACATGCAGAGCTACGACGTGTTCTACAAGAAGCTGATCGCGACCGTGCCGCTCAAGAACGTCACCTCCCGCTTTGCGATGGAGAAGATCAAGTCGGTCACCGCGCTGCCGGTGCCGGCGATCGCGGCGGCTTGAGCCACCACTCCACCGTCGTCACCCGCGCAGGCGGGTGACCCAGTACGCCGCGGCTTCTCGGCTCAAGCACCCCTGTCTCTTGAGTACTGGTTCACCCGCCTGCGCGGGTGATGACGAAAGAAGGGGCGCCTTCAAATCTTCTGATTGTACTCGCCCACTTCGGGATGCGTGCGCAGCACCTTGTCGACGACCTCGAACATGTCGCGCATGCGCTTCTCGGAGACCGGGCTTTCGACCACGACCACCAATTCCGGCTTGTTGGAGGATGCACGCACGAGACCCCAGCTGCCGTCCTCGACCGTGACGCGGACGCCGTTGACGGTCACGAGATCGCGGATCTTCTGGCCCGCAACGGTTTTGCCCATCTTCTGCAGATCCTCGAAATATTTCACCACGGCGTCGACGATGCCGTATTTCGCTTCGTCCGCGCAATGCGGCGACATGGTCGGCGAGGACCAGGTCTTCGGCAGCGCGTTCTTCAGGTCCGCCATCGACTTGCCCGGCGCACGGTCGAGCATCTCGCAGATCGCGATCGCCGATACCAGACCGTCGTCGTAGCCGCGGCCGAACGGCTTGTTGAAGAAGAAGTGGCCGGACTTCTCGAAACCTGCCAACGCGCCGAGTTCGTTGGTGCGGCGCTTCATGTAGGAGTGGCCGGTCTTCCAATAGGTGGTTTTCGCGCCCTGCTTTTGCAGCACGGGATCGGTGACGAAAAGCCCGGTCGATTTCACGTCCACCACAAATTGCGCGTCCTTGTGGATCGCCGACATGTCGCGCGCCAGCATCACGCCGACCTTGTCGGCGAAGATCTCCTCGCCCGTATTGTCGACAACGCCGCAGCGGTCACCGTCGCCGTCGAAGCCGAGGCCGACATCGGCCTTGTGCGCCAGCACCGCATCGCGGATCGCGTGCAGCATGTGCAGGTCTTCGGGATTCGGATTGTATTTCGGGAAGGTGTAGTCGAGCTCGGCGTCGAGCGGCACCACCTCGCAACCGATCGCCGCCAAGACCTGCGGCGCGAACGCGCCGGCGGTGCCGTTGCCGCAGGCCGCGATGACCTTGAGCTTGCGTTTCAGCTTGGTGCGCTTGGTGAGATCGGCGATATAGCGCGCCGGGAAATTCTCATGGAATTGATAGGAGCCGCCGGTCTCGTTCTTGAATGCGGCCGAGAGCACGATGTCCTTCAGCCGTCCCATTTCGTCGGGGCCGAAGGTGAGCGGACGGTTGGCGCCCATCTTCACGCCGGTCCAGCCGTTGTCGTTATGAGAAGCCGTCACCATGGCGACGCAAGGCACGTCGAGCTCGAATTGCGCAAAATACGCCATCGGCGTCAGCGCAAGGCCGATATCGTGCACCTTGCAGCCCGCCGCCATCAACCCGGAAATCAGCGCATATTTGATCGAGGCCGAATAGCTGCGGAAATCGTGCCCCGTGACGATCTCCCGCTTGGCGCCGAGTTCCGCGATCAGCGTGCCCAGGCCCATGCCCAGCGCCTGCACGCCCATCAGGTTGATCTCCTTGTTGAACAGCCAGCGCGCGTCGTACTCGCGGAAGCCGGTCGGCTTCACCATCGGCTCGGATTCAAAGGCATAGGTGTTGGGCAACAGCACGGGTTTCGGCTTGGGAAACATAAATTCGACCTCGTCGTGAACATGAAAGTTCAGTCTAGCGCAGACATAGCGAACGGATAGCGGCTGCGGAAGGCAAGATTAGGGGTTTGTGATGGCTATAATTCGGGCGGAGACGAGAGGTTCACGCAACCACGAACGTCCGCAAAGGCGAGCGATTCAGAGGTTTCGTCACTAGCGGAAGGGCGGCAGCGTACCGGATGCTCGGTCAAAAGCCGAGACATAACGAAGATGAGTCCCTACTGCTGCAGCACCATTTGCCCGTTGCTGTACTCAAACCGCTTCAGCCGCGACAGGAACGATAACCCGAGCAGGTTTTCCGAGAGCGCGTCGTCCGGCAGCACCAGCGCGTCGACATCGCGCACCACGAGCCCGCCGACATCGATCGTGGCAAGGCGCGTGCGCGCCCCCTTGACGGTGCCGTTGGCGGTGGTGACGTTGGTAGTGTAGTCGGCGCGGGACGGAAACAGCCCGAAGCGGGCGGCCGAGCTCTCGTTCAGGGCCACCACCGATGCGCCGGTGTCGATCATGAAATCGACGCGCTGCCCATTGACGCGCCCCTCGGTCAGAAAATGGCCGCGGCCGTCGCGCGCAATCGCAAGGCTGTGGGAACTGCCCTGCAGCGCAGGAGCGAGCGCAACGGCGTTGTTGACGACCGGGGTCGCAGAGGCCGGCTGGGGCGCCATCTTGTCCGCCACCTGGGCCATGAAGATGCCGAGCCCGACCATGACCGCAGCAAACATCAAGAGATTTCGCATGACGCCACAACTCGCGCTTCAAGCCGGCCTGATTTCATCACGCCGGCCGCAAGACGGCGACCGTCGGAGGCCGCCATTTTCGCGAAAAGGATGAGCGAAGGGTTAACGAAGCCTCACGTTCCGCGCGGCTTCACGCGGCGGGTCGGCAGGGCATTGGCGGGGTCCTCCGGCCAGGGATGGCGGGGATAACGGCCGCGCAGATCGGAGCGTACAGCGGCGTAGCTGCCGCGCCAAAACCCGGGAAGGTCACGCGTGACCTGTACCGGGCGCTGCGCCGGCGACAGCAATTCCAACACCAGCGGCACCGCGCCGCCCGCGATCGATGGATGGGTGTTGAGCCCGAACAGCTCCTGCAACCGCACCGCAATGGTCGGGCCCTGCTCGGCCTCATAGTCGATTGGAAGCTGGGTGCCCGTCGGCGCCGCGAAATGGGTCGGCGCCTCCCGCTCGAGCCGCCCGCGCAGCTCCCACGGCAACAGCGCCATCAAGGCTTCCGACAGGTCACCGGCCGAAAGCTCCTTCAGCGATGCCTTGTCATGGAGCGCGCCGACGAGCCAGTCCTCGCGCCGCGCGGCAAGCGCCGCATCCGACAGGTCCGGCCAGGGCTCGCCTTCGGCTTTGCGCAGGAACATCACGCGGTCGCGCCACTGCTTTACGGCCTTTGACCAGGGCAATTGGCCGAGGCCTGCCGCAATCAGCCCGTCGGCGAAGACGCGCGCGGTTTCCGCCGATGGCTCGAGTGGAAGCGGAGCTTCCGAGAGGGTGACAGCATGCAAACTGCGCCGACGTCGCGCCCGCAAGCCGAGCGCATTGCGATCGAAGCTGATCTCGTCGGCCGTCTCGATCTGGTCGGCGAAATGCAGTTCGATGTCGGCTTGCGTGATTGGCGCCGCCAGCAGGATGCGCCCGCTGGCCGCAGTGCCTGCGAGTTCGCCGACCGCGATGTAGGACGCGCGTGCCATCGATGAGGTCTGATCGACGCTGG
This sequence comes from Gemmatimonas sp., assembly GCA_050257355.1. Lineage (GTDB taxonomy): Bacteria > Pseudomonadota > Alphaproteobacteria > Rhizobiales > Xanthobacteraceae > Bradyrhizobium. The sequence goes on along the minus strand of JBLMWS010000240.1, from coordinate 16,077 downwards.
CGCCGCGGCCGTTGGCCAGCACGAAACTGCCATTGCCCCGGTTACGCGCGATGCGATCGGGAAATGCGAAAGCGAGCATGACGCCGGTCGAAAGCCCGCCTTCCGCTGAAAGACCGCCGCGCGGCGAAACAGCCGGCGCAGACGACACGACCGAGGATGCGACTTGTGATGCAACCTGGGCTGCCCAGCGGCGGGCGAGTTCGCGCGCGCTCACCCCACGCGGGGAGCGGTCGCGACGAAATTGGTCGAGGCGGGCATCGAGATCGACGCCGTCCCCACCGAGCCCACGCTCGGTGAGAATGGCGGCGATCTCTGCGGCGTCTTTAGCCGCGCCAAAACGTTCGGAGTCCACGATCATGCGCGCGAGCCGCGGCGGCAGCGCCAGCGCGCGCAGGCTCTTTCCCTCCGCGGTGATACGGCCGTCGGCATCGAGCGCGCCGAGTTCGCGCAACAGGCCCTTCGCCTCCTTCAACGCAGGCAGCGGCGGCGGATCGAGAAACGGAAGCGTAGTCGGCTCGCTGACGCCCCATTGTGCAGCGTCGAGCACCAGCGAGGAAAGATCGGCGCTCAAGATTTCCGGCTGGGTGAAGGGCGCGAGCGAGGCGGTCTGCGGTTCGTCCCACAGCCGGTAGCAGATGCCGGGCTCGGTGCGGCCGGCACGGCCGCGCCGCTGATCGACCGCGGCGCGCGAGGCACGCATCGTCTCGAGCCGCGTCAGTCCGATATCCGGCTCATAGCGCGGCACGCGCGCCAGCCCGGAATCGACGACGATGCGCACGCCTTCAATCGTCAGCGAGGTTTCCGCAATCGAGGTCGCCAGCACCACCTTGCGGCAGCCTTTCGGCGCGGGCGCGATGGCGCGGTCCTGAACGGCGGCATCCAACGCGCCGAACAGCGGCACGATTTCGGTGGCGGCATCCTGGATGCGCTCCTTCAACCAGGTTTCGGTGCGGCGGATTTCGGCCGCGCCGGGCAGGAAGGCAAGCACCGAGCCGGGATCGGCGTGCAGCGCAGCGGCGATCGCATCCGCCATCTGCCGCTCCAGCGGCATGTCGGGCTTGCGCCCGAGATAGCGCGTCTCGACCGGGAAGGCGCGGCCTTCGCTGGCGACGACGGGCGCATCGCCCAACAGCTTTGCCACCCGCGCTCCGTCGAGCGTGGCCGACATCACGAGCAACCGCAGGTCCTCGCGCAAACCGGTTTGCGCGTCTCGCGCCAGTGCGAGGCCCAGATCGGCATCGAGCGAGCGTTCGTGAAATTCGTCGAACAACACCGCGGCAACACCCGCTAGTTCGGGATCGTCGAGAATCTGCCGCGAGAAGATGCCCTCGGTGACGACCTCGATGCGCGTGGCGCGCGACACCTTGGAGCCGAAGCGGACGCGGTAGCCGACGGTTTCGCCGGCGCGCTCGCCAAGGCTTTTCGCCATGCGTTCGGCGCTGGCGCGCGCGGCGATCCGGCGCGGCTCCAGCACGATGATCTTCCTGTCCCTCACCCAGGGCGCATTGAGCAGCGCAAGCGGCACACGCGTCGTCTTGCCTGCGCCGGGCGGCGCGACCAGTACCGCGGCGTTGGTCCGGGCGAGCGTATCGGAAAGCTCGTCCAGAACTGCATCGATCGGAAGAGGCGTATCGAAGCTGCGGGGCAAATCGCGAATCCGTCATCGCCCGCGAAGGCGGGCGATCCAGTAAACTCAGGCAATTTCAATCACGAAGATCGGCGTACTGGATACCCCGCATGCGCGGGGTATGACAACTCGAGCCTCACTGCCCCTTCGCCGAAGGGCGGCCGACGCTTTCGTAAACAAAGCCATGCGCCGCCATCTCGTCGGGACGGTAGATGTTGCGCAGGTCGACCACCACCGGCTGCGCCATCTCGCGCTTGAGCCGCTCCAGGTCCATAGCGCGATATTGCACCCACTCGGTCACCAGAACCATGGCGTCGGCGCCCTTGGCGCAAGCGTAGGGGTCGTCGCAATATTCGATGTCGGGCAATTCCTTGCGCGCCTGCTCGATGCCGGCCGGATCGTGAGCGCGGACCTTGGCGCCCATGTCGAGCAAACCGGTCACCAGCGGAATCGAGGGCGCCTCGCGCATGTCGTCGGTATCCGGCTTGAAAGTCAGCCCGAGGACGGCGACCGTCTTGCCGCGCAGGGTTCCTCCTGCCGCGGCCGCGACCTTGCGCGCCATCGCGCGTTTGCGGATGTCGTTGACGCCGAGCACCGCTTCGACGATGCGCAGCTGCACGTCGTGATCCTGCGCGATCTTGATCAGCGCACGGGTATCCTTGGGAAAGCAGGAGCCGCCGTAACCCGGACCCGCGTGCAGGAATTTGCTGCCGATGCGATTGTCGAGCCCGATGCCGCGCGCGACTTCCTGCACGTCGGCGCCGACCTTTTCCGAGAGATCGGCGATCTCGTTGATGAACGTGATCTTGGTGGCCAGGAAGGCGTTGGCGGCGTATTTGATCAGCTCCGCCGTACGGCGCGCGGTGAACATCAGAGGGCCCTGGTTGAGCGACAGCGGGCGGTAGATTTCCGCCAACACCTTTTGCGCGCGCTCATCGGCCGTGCCGATCACGATGCGATCGGGAAATTTGAAGTCGCGGATCGCCGCCCCCTCGCGCAGGAATTCCGGATTGGACGCCACCTCCACGTCGGCATCGGGATTGGTTTCGCGGATCAGCCGCTCGACCTCGTCGCCGGTGCCAACCGGCACGGTGGATTTGTTGACCACCACGGTAAAGCCGGAGACGACGCGCGCAATCTCGCGTGCAGCGGCATAGACGTAGGTGAGATCGGCGTGGCCGTCGCCGCGCCGCGAGGGCGTGCCGACCGCGATGAAGACGGCGTCGGCCTCGCCCACCGGAACCGACAGGTCGGTGGTGAAATCGAGCCGCTTGGCTTTGACGTTGGTTGCGACCAGCGTGTCGAGGCCCGGCTCGAAGATCGGAATCTCGCCGCGCTTGAGTGAGGCGATCTTCTCCGCGTCCTTATCCACGCAGGTGACGTGGTGACCGAAATCCGCGAAGCAGGCGCCGGAAACCAGCCCCACATAGCCCGTGCCGATCATGGCGATTCGCATGAAACAACCACCCGTATGGTTAACGCGACCGCGTCTTAAAGCATTTCGCCGCAAAGGGAAGGAAAAGAATCCGGCATGTCATTTGTATAAGTAAAGAGGACAGCAACCGATCCACCTGATCATGCAAAAATACCGTCTCACGAAGGGACAGCAATGACCAAATCCGGCACAGGGCCTGCAGCACGCCGCTCAGCCGGCGACGATGGCGGACGCGTCGACTGGGTCGATTATGCCAAGGGCATCTGCATCGTTATGGTGGTGATGATGCATTCGGTGCTGGGTGTGGAGAAGGCCACCGACCAGACCGGCTTCATGCATCTTGTGGTCGCCTTCGCCAGACCGTTCCGGATGCCGGATTTCTTCCTGATCTCCGGGCTTTTCCTGCCATTGGTGATCGACCGCGACTGGCGCACCTATCTCGACCGCAAGGTGGTGCACTTCGCCTATTTCTATGCGCTATGGCTGACCATCCAGTTCGGCTTCAAGGCGCCCGCCTTCGCCGCCGAATCGAGCTGGCCACAGGTCGGCGTGCTGTATCTCGAATCCTTCATCGACCCGTTCGGCACCTTGTGGTTCATTTATCTGTTGCCGATCTTCTTCGTCGTCATAAAACTGACACGCAACGTTTCGCCGCTCGTGATCTGGAGCGCCGCCGCGCTCCTCGAGACGCTGCATGTCGCAACCGGGTGGACGGCGATCGACGAATTCTGCGCGCGATTCGTCTACATTTATTCCGGTTACGTGTTTGCCGCTCACGTGTTCGCATTGTCGCGCAGCGCCCGCGCTCATCCGGCACGTGCAGTCGCGGCGCTGGCGTTGTGGGCGCTGATCGATGCCGGCCTCGTGGCGGCAGGCTACAGCGAGCTGCCGGTGGTCTCGCTGCTGCTCGGACTTGCAGGCGCCTGCGCCATCGTGACCATCGGCACGCTGCTAGCGCACGCCCGCTGGCTCGACTTCCTGCGTTTTTGCGGCGAACATTCGATCGTGATCTATCTCGCCTTCTTCCTGCCGATGGCAGCCAGCCGGACGCTGCTCTTGAAGCTCGGCGTGATCCACGACGTCGGCCTGCTCTCACTGGTCGTCACCATCATCGGTGTCCTCGGCGCCTTGCTCATCTGGCGCCTTGCGCTCTCCGCGCACGCCGACTTCCTGTTCGAGCGACCGGATGCATTCTGGATCGCGCCGAAAAAGCCGGTCCGCGCCTTGCAGGCAGCGGAGTGACCTTCACGGCTTGAGGTATAGCGCACCGCAGGTAGCGCCGGCCTCGAGGTCGGCATGCGCTTGCGCGACGTTGTTCAAGCGATAGGCCGTGCCGCTCGCTTCGAGGTCGCCGTTCGCCAGCGCGGCAAGCACGGCATCCGCGGCACGACGGTATTCGTCCGCATCGTTCATGTAAGCCATCACACTTGGCCGTGCGAAGATCAGGCTGCGACGCGGCCCGAGCTCTTCCACGTCGAGCGGCGGGATCGGGCCGCCCGTCTGCCCGGTGCTTGCGACGACGCCGAAGGGCCGGACGCAGGTCAGGGTCTGCTGCAAGGTGGCGCCGCCAATCCCATCGTAGGCTGCATCGACGCCGCGGCCCTGGGTGACGTCGGTCACGACCCGGACGAAATCGGCGCCGCGCCCGACGACCACATGCTGCGTGCCGGCCGCACGCGCGACCGCCGCCTTCGACTCGGAGCCGACGGTGCCGATCACGGTAGCGCCAAGGCGGTTCGCCCAGCGCGTCAACAACTGCCCGAGACCGCCTGCCGCGGCGTGCACGAGGATGGTCGTCCCCGCTTCCACCGGATAGATTCGACGCAGCAGCATGTGGGCGGTGATGCCCTTGACGAAACTCGAGGCCACGGTCGCATCGGACAGACCGTCCGACAGCTTCACCGCGCGCCAGGCGGGGAGATTTCGCTCCGTTGCGTAAGCGCCGATCGGCGCTCCTGCATAGGCCACGCGATCGCCGAGCTTCGGCGTGGTGACATCCGCACCAACGGCAGTGACGACGCCGACCGCCTCGACGCCGGGAATAGCCCCCGGTAGCGGATAGAGCCCGCTGCGCTGATAGATATCGATAAAGTTGACGCCGATCGCGGTCTGCTGCAGCCGGATCTCGCCAGCTGCGGGCGGCGGCAGCTCCATAGTCGTGATCTCGAGCTGCTCCACGCCGCCCGGAGCCCTCAGTCGTACGATTGTAGCCATCGCCTCACCCTGCAATTATCGATGCGCGCTATTGTGCGGCAAGCAGCGCTTATGCGAAACTGCTCACATGCTCACACCCATTGTGACTTTTCGCACATGCTGAATTGGGACGATCTGCGCCATTTCGTGGCGCTTGCCCGGGAAGGGACGTTGTCGGCCGCAGCCCGCGCGCTCGACGTCGATCACGTGACGGTGGCCCGCCGCATCGCCGCGCTGGAAGCGGCGAGCGGGCTCAAGCTGGTCGACCGGCGCACCCGCCTCTATCATCTGACCGCGGACGGTGAGCGCATCGCGGCGCTCGCCTTTCACATGGAGGAGGCCGCGTTCGCGGTCGAGCGTGCCGCGCGCGCGGCGGAGCCTGGTCTCGCGGGCGAGGTTTCCATCAGCGCGCCGCCCTCGCTCGCTAATGCCCTGATCGCGCCACGGCTGATCGAGCTTCGCCGCCAGCACCCGGGTATCCGCATCATACTGATCGGGGAAAAGCGCAGCGCGTCGCTCGGCCGCCGCGAGGCCGATCTGGCGCTGAGGCTGTCGCGGCCGACCGAGCCCGGCCTGGTCGCGCGCAAGATCGGCCAGTTCGGATTCAGCCTGTATGGCGCGCCAAACTACCTCAAGGAGACCCCGCCGCAGGCCTTTGCATTCATCGCCTATGATGCCAGCATGGATGAGGCGCCTCAGCAGCGCTGGCTGAGGGCGGTCGCAGGACAACGCGACATCGTGCTGCGCACCGGTGACCTGGAGAACCAGGCCGCTGCGGCCCGCGCGGGCGTGGGGCTGGCGGCGCTGCCACATTTTCTGGGCGACCGCGATCCGAAGCTCGTACGCTACAAGACCAGGACTGCAGAGGTCGCGCGGGACGTCTGGCTGGTGGTCCACCGCGATCTGCGCCGCGCACCAGCGATCCGAACCGTGATGGAGTTCCTGGCCCGCTGCCTGCAACTGCCAAAATGATTTCCGAAGATTCCGGTGCGCGGCAGCATCGGAATGGGTGTCAACAGGAGCAAAAATCCCTACATTGCCGCCATGCCAAAAACCTCCTCCAAAGTGACCACCGAAACGTCGGCCGCAACCAATGCAGCCGCTCCGAAACCCGTTGCCGCGAAAGCGCTCGGCAAGGGCGACCATCTGTTTCTGGTCGACGGTTCCGGCTACATTTTCCGCGCCTATCATGCGTTGCCGCCCTTGAACCGCAAATCCGACGGCCTGCAGGTCAACGCGGTGCTCGGGTTCTGCAACATGCTGTGGAAGCTGTTGCGGGAAATGCCCGAGGATGACCGGCCGACGCATCTGGCCGTCGTCTTCGACAAGTCGGAAGTCACCTTCCGCAACAAGATCTATGCCGACTACAAGGCGCACCGGCCGCCTGCGCCCGACGATCTGATTCCGCAGTTTCCGCTGATCCGCTCGGCCGTGCGCGCGTTCGACCTGCCCTGCCTCGAGCAGTCCGGTTACGAGGCCGACGACCTGATCGCCACTTATGTGCGCCAGGCCTGCGAGCGCGGCGCGACCGCGACCATCGTGTCATCCGACAAGGACCTGATGCAGCTCGTCACCGACTGCGTCACCATGTACGACACCATGAAGGACCGCCGCATCGGCATCGCCGAGGTGCGCGAGAAGTTCGGCGTCGGGCCGGAGAAGGTGGTGGAGGTGCAGGCGCTCGCCGGCGATTCCACCGACAACGTGCCCGGCGTGCCCGGGATCGGCGTGAAGACCGCGGCGCAGCTCATCATCGATTATGGCGATCTCGAAACCCTGCTGCTGCGCGCGGGCGAGATCAAGCAGCCGAAGCGGCGCGAGGCGCTGATCGAGAATGCGGAGAAGGCGCGGGTCTCGCGCCAGCTCGTGCTACTCGACGACAAGGTCGCTCTGGACGTGCCGCTCGACGAGCTTGCCGTGCATGAGCCGGACGCGCGCAAGCTGATCGCGTTTCTCAAGGCGATGGAATTTTCGTCGCTGACCCGCCGGGTCTCCGAATATGCCCATATCGATCCGGCCGACATCGCGGCCGATGAACTGCTAAAGAGCGGCAACGGTTCATCGGCGTCCTCGGCGGAGCGCGTGCTGCCGGAAGGAGGGACGCCTGCGCTGACCGCTCCCGCAAGCGGCAAAGAGCGGCCGAGAGCGAACGCGGCCGGACCCAACAGGGCAGCGCCCGACAAGAGCGACAAGGCGTCAAGCCTCAAGGGCACGCCGGTGACGCTCGCGACCGCGCGCGCCGAAGCCGCGCGCAATGCCCGCCTCGATCGCAGCAAATACCTGATGATCGAGAGTCTCGATCAACTCGACGCCTGGCTCGCGCGCATCCATGATGTCGGCCATTTCGCCATCGAAGCCAAGGCCGATTCCATCGATCCGTTGCAGGCGGAGATTTGCGGCATCGCGCTGGCGCTGGCGCCCAACGACGCCTGCTACGTGCCCCTCGCGCACAAGCAGCCCGGCAGCGGCGCCGGCCTGTTCGATGCCGGACTTGCACCCGGCCAGATCAAGGCGGCAGACGCGCTCGCCGCGCTGAAGCCGCTGTTGGAATCGGCGGGGCTGCTCAAGATCGGATTCAACATCAAGTTCAATGCGGGGATGTTCGCGCAACGTGGCATCATCTTGCGCAATTATGACGATGCGCAGCTGATGTCCTATGCGCTCGATGCCGGCCGCGGCGCCCATGGGCTGGATTCGCTGTCCGAGCGTTGGCTCGGTCATGCCACGCTGACATTCGGCGAATTGACCGGCAGCGGCAAGAACAAGCTTTCGTTCGACCAGGTTGCGATCGACAAGGCCACCGCCTATTCGGCCGAAGACGCCGACGTGATCTTGAGGCTCTGGCACGTGCTGAAGCCTCGCCTCGTCGCCGAACGCATGAGCACCGTCTACGAGACGCTGGAACGGCCGCTGGTTGCGGTGCTGGCGCGGATGGAGCGGCGCGGCATCTCGATCGACCGCCAGGTGCTGTCGCGGCTGTCCGGCGACTTCGCGCAGACCGCGGCCCGGGTCGAGGCCGAGTTGCAGGAGCTTGCGGGCGAGCCGATCAACGTCGGCAGCCCCAAGCAGATCGGCGACATCATCTTCGGCAAGATGGGTTTACCGGGCGGCAGCAAGACCAAGACCGGGGCCTGGTCGACGTCGGCGCAGGTGCTGGACGACCTCGCCGAGCAGGGCTACGAGTTTCCGAAGAAGATCCTGGAATGGCGCCAGGTCTCCAAGCTGAAGTCGACCTATACCGACGCGCTGCCGAATTACGTCAATCCGCAGACGCATCGGGTGCATACCACTTACGCGCTGGCGGCGACGACGACGGGGCGGTTGTCGTCGAACGAGCCGAACCTGCAGAACATTCCGATCCGCACCGAGGACGGGCGCAAGATTCGGCGCGCCTTCATCGCGACGCCGGGCCACAAGCTGGTCTCGGCGGACTATTCGCAGATCGAGCTGCGGCTCCTGGCCGAGATCGCCGACATTCCTGTGCTGAAGCAGGCCTTCCGCGACGGGCTCGACATTCACGCCATGACGGCGTCGGAGATGTTCGGCGTACCGATCAAGGACATGCCGAGCGAGGTGCGGCGGCGCGCGAAAGCGATCAATTTCGGCATCATCTACGGCATTTCCGCCTTTGGCCTCGCCAACCAGCTCGGCATCGGCCGCGACGAAGCGTCCGCCTACATCAGGAAATATTTCGAGCGCTTCCCGGGCATCCGCGCCTATATGGACGAGACCAAGGAGTTCTGCCGGAAGTACGGCTACGTCACCACGCTGTTCGGACGCAAGTGCCACTACCCCGACATCAAGGCGAGCAACGCCTCGGTGCGCTCCTTCAACGAGCGCGCCGCGATCAACGCACGCTTGCAGGGGACGGCGGCCGACATCATCCGGCGCGCCATGGTGCGCGTGGAGGATGCGCTGGCCGAGAAGAAGCTTTCGGCGCAGATGCTGTTGCAGGTGCATGACGAATTGATCTTCGAGGTGCCGGACGACGAGGTCGCGGCGACATTGCCCGTCGTGCAGCACGTAATGCAGGACGCGCCGTTCCCGGCGGTGCTGCTCTCGGTGCCGCTGCACGTCGACGCCCGCGCCGCCGGCAATTGGGACGAGGCGCATTGACCAAGTCGCAGAGCGGGTTCAGCGGAACGAAACCCACGCTGCGACTCCATTGCTCCGAGCTGAGCGCCTCACATCAGTGCAATTGCGCAATGGTCTCGCCGCGTATCGCACGTTAGAAAACACGGGCAACTCCCCCGCGAGTCCCGACATGCCCGCCACCTCCGCCCTGCTCGGCTTTGCCATGATCGCCTTCGGCCTCGTGCTGACGCCGGGACCGAACATGATCTATTTAATCTCACGCTCCATCACGCAAGGACCGGCGGCGGGCATCGTCTCGCTCGGCGGCGTCGCGCTCGGCTTTGTCTTCTACATGCTGTGCGCGACGTTCGGCATCACCGCGCTGTTGTTCGCGGTGCCTTACGCTTATGACGGGCTGCGCTTCGCCGGCGCAGCCTATCTGCTCTATCTCGCCTGGCAGGCGGTGAAGCCGAACGGTCGCTCGCCGTTTCAGGTCAGGAAGCTCGCGGTGGACAGCCCGCGCAAGCTGTTCGTGATGGGTCTCGTCACCAACCTGCTCAACCCGAAGATCGCGATGCTGTATTTGGCGCTGTTGCCGCAGTTCATCGATCCGGCCGCAGGCAGCGTGCTCACGCAATCGCTGGCGATCGGCGCGATCCAGATCTGCATCAGCGTCAGCGTCAATGCGATGATCGCGCTGTCCGCCGGCTCGATCTCGCTGTTTCTGTCGACGCGTCCGAGCTGGATGCGCGCGCAGCGCTACCTGATGGGCACCGTGCTCGCGGGCCTTGCTGTGCGCATGGCATTCGAGGCGAGGCGGGCGTGATATTTTCCTCCCTCTCCCCGCGAAGAGCGGGACGAGGGAGATGAGGCGTCAATCCAGCTTCGCTTCCATGCCGCGCTTGACGCCTGGACGCGCCATCAGCGCGTTGTACCAGCGCTCGACATTGGGGAAATCGGATAGCTCCACCTTGTGGCGCGGATGGCGCCAGGCCCAGCCGAGGATCGCAAAATCCGCAACCGAGAGCTCGCCGGCCACATAGTCGCGCCTAGCGAGCCGGCGGTCCAACACGCCGTAAAGTCTCCGTGTCTCCGTCATAAAGCGCTTCAGGCCGTAGGCGCGGTCCTGCTCGTTTTCCAGTGCAATGAAGTGATGCACCTGGCCGGGCATCGGCCCGAAGCCGCCCATCTGCCACATCAGCCATTCGTACACCGGGATGCGGTCGGCCAGCGGCCTGGGCAGGAACTTGCCGGTCTTCTCGCCCAGATAAAGCAGGATCGCGCCGGACTCGAACACGCTGACCGGCTTACCATCGGGCCCGTCGGGATCGACGATGGCCGGGATCTTGTTGTTGGGGCTGATCGCGAGGAAATCCGGCGCCATCTGCTCGCCTTTGGTGATGTTCACCGGGATCACCTTGTAGGGCAGCCCATTTCCTCCAGCGCCACAGAAATCTTGCGGCCGTTTGGCGTGTTCCAGGTGTGAAATTCGATGGTCATTCGCTCCCCTTTGGCCGCCCTTCAGCTCTTGTTCAGACGCGCCTCTGTAGCATCGGCCCTACAGTTGAGCAAAACGGGTCCCTGTCGCACCAGGCTTGCGACCACAGCGGGACCGCGGCGGCCATTTCTCGCTGTTGACGGGCCGATGCCGGCTCTGGCATGTGCCGAATGCCGCCGATAGATTGCCCGCGGCCGAACGAGCGAGAAACACCTTGTCCAAATCAGCGTCCCGTGCCCGCCTTCATGACATCATCCGCCGCCGCTCGTTCGGCCGCGGCGAGGTCACGCTGGCTTCGGGCCGCAAGAGCGATTTCTATTTCAACCTGAAGCCGACCATGCTCGATCCCGAGGGCGCCGCATTGCTCGCGGAGCTGACCTATGAGGCGCTGAAGGACGACCAGCTCGATTATATCGGCGGCCTGGAGATGGGCGCCGTGCCGCTGGCCGGCGCGATCGCGCAACTGTCATGGCTCAAAGGCCATCCGATCGCGGCCTTCTTCGTGCGCAAGAAGCCGAAGGAACATGGCGCGCGGCTCGCAATCGAGGGGCTTGCCAAGGGCGAAAGCCTGCAAGGCAAGCGCATCGTCGTGGTCGAGGACGTCACCACCACCGGCGGCTCGGCCATGAAGGCGGTCGAAGCGCTGCGCGAGGCCGGCGCCGACGTGGCATTGGTGCTGACCATGGTCGACCGCGAGGAAGGCGCCAGCGACGCGTTTGCGCAGGCCGGCCTGCCGTTCCGCTCGATTTACAAGGCATCGGAATTCTTGAACGAGTGAGGACCCTGCTCTCGCTCCGCGGCAGGCAGGACGAGGTCGAGAGAAACAGCGCTCTCCATTTCTTTTCCTTCCCTGCGCCACGCTTAGAGCTCATTTACCATCCAGGATTACGGTGAATCCGACCTCACGGCGCGTGTTGCGCTGCAGGCAAGGTTCGTTGCGTCGGGTGGAGTGGGCATGCGTACCGAAATCTCCTTTCAGCGCAAATTACGTCGCATCGTTGTCGCAGGCGGCATCGCCGGCTCACTTGCGCTGGCACCGCAGATGGCCTCTGCCGAAGGGCTTTTCGATTTCTTTTTCGGCGGCTTGCAGAGACTGCAGCGCCAGGTTGCTCCGGAAACCAATTCATTCGATCCCTTCAACAACAACGCGCAACCGGCGCCGCCACGGCCGGTGATCGCAAGCTCGGGACCAGCCTATTGCGTGCGGAGTTGCGACGGACGCTATTTTCCGCTGACCCGCGGCGGCGCTTCGGCGGTGCAGATGTGCCAGGCCTTCTGTCCCGCAAGCCCGACCAAGGTGTATTTCGGCTCCAACATCGACAACGCTTATACCGCGGGCGGTGAGCGCTACGCCGACAGCGAGAACGCCTATGCCTATCGCAAGGCGCTCCGTGCCGACTGCACCTGCAACGGCCGCGATCCGGCCGGACTGGCACCGGTCGACCTCGCAGCCGACGCCTCACTGCGTCCCGGCGATGTCATCGCCACCGGCGACGGGCTCGTCGCCTATTCGGGGGTGCGGGTCGGCAACGACCAGACTCCGGAGCTCACACCCGTGGCGTCGTTTCCCGGATTGACCGCGGAGGTGCGGGCGCGGCTGAACGAAATGAAGGTCGCGCCGGCGCGGGCGGACGCGGCGGCCAATGATGCGCCGAATGCCGATCCGGCTCGCACGCCGCAGCCCCCGAAGACGCCGCAGGGCAAGCGGGCGGAAGCGAATTAGCTTGGCTTTGGCACTGTCGTTCCAGGACGCCCGTGAAACGTGCGCCCCGGGATGACGGAGGAATGTCAGCGCCCCACGATCACCCCGATTACGTTCGGTGCGGCCAGATACTTCTCCTCGATCGCCGCCCGGGCGGAAGCGCGATTCTCCGGCGTGAGCAAGCCGCGTTTCTCCGCCAAAATCATCCAGCAATAGCCCCACCAATCCGTGAGCATGCCGTTGTCGTCGACGAGATCATAGCCCGCTTGGGCTGCAAAAATGCGCGCCTCTGCCTCATCCAGCGTGTCGAGGAAAGCGTGGTCTGCGGGTGAAAACAGCTCATCGCTGACGTCGTCGATGGTGTAGCCCCAGATCGAGCGGCAGACCGCGTTGAACTCGCGGTCGATCTCATCGTCATCGACAAATCTGTGCCGCGAGGCTTGATGCAGCCGCGACAGCGTGCGGGCGAAATCGGCAATGCGGGTCAGCGCGAATTGATCGAAGGCGATAGTGGACATGTAGTCCTCGCAGGCTCTGGCAGACCATAGATGTTGTGTCGGCAATGCACCGAATCGCCATGATATATCAAAGACTTGCTAAAGTGTTCTTAATTTGTTCCAGCCTATCGAATAGTTGTCCTGGGAAACCGGGTCGCTGCGGCCCGCTACGGTTCCGAGAGCATCTTGTCGCCACAGTAACTGGCGTAAAACGTCACGCCGCATTGTTTCCGGATCGCAGCACAGCGCGCGGATCGGCGACGCGTTCCGCGGCACGCTGAAAGCGCAGCTTAAGGCTCGGCGCTGCGGCCCAAATCGCCCGCGGCAAAGACAGCACTGGTTGCGCTGACGCAGAACACAAGAAGCAATGCGGCTATCGTCTCGACGATCAGACGCATGGCACGCGTCCTTTCGGAGGCTGTTCCAAGGCCGTCGCTGATCAACGCACCGAAAGCGGCGGAACTGCTGCCGCGCAAATCGGCCCGGTCTTTGCATAAAAAGCATGCATGCGTCGCACAAACAGGTACCCTTCCGGGTTACAGGCCGCGCGCAACGTGCTTATCATTTCGGTGAGTCTCACTGTCAGGAATTGAAGTTGGCGGACCAGACCTTCCACTATCCCGCGCCCGGCCAGCCGGTCGACGAACTCGCGCTGGCCGAGATCAAGAGTGCCATCCTCGCAAAGCTTCGCCTTGCGATCGGCAAGGACGCCGGCATGGCGACCAGGCACGATTGGTACAAGGCCGCGGCGCTGGCGTTGCGCGATCGCATCGTGCATCGCTGGCTGACGGCCGAGAAGCAGAGCTACGACGAGGGTCGCAAGCGAGTGTACTATCTCTCGCTCGAGTTCCTGATCGGCCGTCTCTTCACCGATGCGCTCAACAATATGGGGCTGCTGCAGCTGTTCGAGACCGCGCTCGGCGATCTCGGCGTCGGCCTCGAGGATTTGCGCAAATGCGAACCTGACGCCGCGCTCGGCAATGGCGGCCTGGGACGGCTCGCCGCCTGTTTCATGGAGAGCATGGCTACGCTCTCCATCCCCGCGATCGGCTACGGCATCCGCTACGACTATGGCCTGTTCCGGCAGATCATCAACAACGGCTGGCAACAGGAATATCCCGACGAGTGGCTTTCCTTCGGCAATCCCTGGGAGCTGCAGCGGCCGGAGGTGGTCTATCACATCCATTTCGGCGGCGATGTCGAGCATGTCGACGACAAGGGCAGAGACCGCGCGATCTGGCACCCGGCGGAAACGGTGCAGGCGGTCGCCTACGACACGCCGATCGTCGGCTGGCGCGGCCAGCATGTGAATGCGCTGCGTTTATGGTCGGCGCGCGCGCCTGATCCGCTCAAGCTCGACGTGTTCAACAGCGGCGACTATGTCAGCGCCAGCGCCGAGCAGGCGCGCGCGGAAGCGATCTGCAAATTCCTCTACCCGAACGACGAAAGCCCGGCGGGGCGCGAACTGCGGCTGCGGCAGGAATATTTCTTCGTCTCGGCGTCGCTGCAGGACCTGGTCAACCGACACCTCGGCTCCGACGGCCAGCTGCGGAGCCTCGCGATGAAGGTCGCGGTGCAACTCAACGACACCCATCCCTCGCTCGCCGTTGCCGAGCTGATGCGCATCCTCGTCGACCTGCACAATTTCCGCTGGGACGAGGCGTGGAAGATCACGGTCAACACGCTGTCCTACACCAACCACACGCTGTTGCCGGAAGCGCTCGAGACCTGGCCGGTCGAATTGTTCGAGCGCTTGTTGCCGCGCCATCTCGAGATCATCTACCGCATCAACAGCCAGCATTTGGCATTGGCCGAGCACCGCTGCCCCGGCGACATCGATTTCCGCGCCTCGGTTTCGCTGATCGACGAAAAGAGCGGCCGCAGGGTGCGGATGGGGCAGCTCGCTTTTGTCGGCTCGCACCGCATCAACGGCGTGTCGGCGATGCATTCGGACCTGATGCGCGAGACCGTGTTCCACGATCTCAACCATCTTTATCCGGGACGTATCACCAACAAGACCAACGGCATCACCTTCCGCCGCTGGCTGATGCTGGCCAATCCCAAGCTGACCGACCTCTTGCGCGAAGTGTGCGGCGAGGCCGTGCTCGACGATCCCGGCCGGTTGGAGCTGCTGGAGGCGCGCGCCAGCGACAACACTTTCCAGCAGCAATTCCGGAAAGTGAAGCACCACAACAAATTGGCGCTGGCCCGGCTGATCGGCGAGAAGCTCGGCGTCAGGGTCGATCCTGCGGCGCTGTTCGACGTTCAGATCAAGCGCATCCACGAATACAAGCGCCAGCTGCTCAACATCCTCGAAACGGTGGCGCTCTATCACGCGATCAAGGACGATCCGCAAGGCAATTGGGTGCCTCGGGTCAAGATCTTCGCCGGCAAGGCCGCCGCGAGCTATCGCTACGCCAAGCTGATCATCAAGCTGATCAACGACGTGGCCGAGGTCGTCAACAACGACCCGGCGATCGCGGATCGGCTGAAGGTTGCCTTCCTGCCCGACTACAATGTCAGCCTGGCGGAGGTCATCATCCCGGCCGCCGACCTCTCCGAGCAGATCTCGACCGCCGGCATGGAAGCCTCCGGCACCGGCAACATGAAGCTGGCGCTGAACGGCGCCTTGACCATCGGCACGCTGGATGGCGCCAATATCGAAATCCGCGAGCACGTCGGTCCGGAAAACATCGCGATCTTCGGCATGGAGGCGATGGACGTGCTGGTCCGGCGCAAGCAGGGGCTGGACGCGACTGACGTGATCCGCAAGTCGCCGCAGCTTGCCCGCGCCATCAATGCGATCGGCAGCGGTGAGTTCTCGCCCGGCGATCCCGGCCGGTTCGAGTCCATCGCGCACGCGCTGCGCTATCTCGATCACTACATGGTGAGCGCGGATTTCGATTCCTATTACGAGGCGCAGCGCGGCATCGACGCGCGCTGGCAGGTCATTCCGGCCTGGACGCGCGCTTCCATCCTCAACGTGGCACGGATGGCCTGGTTCTCGTCCGATCGCACCATCCGCGAATATGCCGAGGAAATCTGGAACGT
>JBLMWS010000239.1:0-14378 GCA_050257355.1 Gemmatimonas sp. | reverse complement strand
CTGATCTGCTTCATTGCATCCTCCCGATTTTTGCGGAAGCGTATCGGGAGGACAGTGCGGCTTCAAGGCACCCGGCACGGCAGAACTGCTATGCGTGCCGCTTGAAATATTGCACCTCGCGCTCGTGCTTTTCCGCCGCGGCGCGCGTCTTGAACGTACCGAGATTGCGCCGCTTTCCGGTCTTCGGGTTGATCTTGCGGGAATAGAGCCGGTACTGGCCTGACGACAATTTGCGGATCATGGCGTCGTCTCCTTCCTTTCTCACCAAACCGCAATCGCCCTTCGCATGTTCCCCCGCGCTTGCCGCTCCGCTACTTCTTGCCCGGCGGCGCAAAGCTCTGGTCGCTGAACGGCTGCTCGGTCGGCTGGCGAATGGTGATGAAGTTGCGGTTCATCGAGCGGTGGCAGGTGTTGCAGCCGTCGGTCAGTTCACCGACCGTCGAGGCGAACCGCCGGGCATCCTTGGCCTTGATGGCGTCCTCGACCGCCTTCAAAGGCTCGACCATCATCGTGACATTGTTCACGGGAATGCCCTCATAGAGCACGGCGGCCTCGGCGAGATTGGTCCGCAATTTCTGCAATTCGTAATCGGCCAAATCCCAGTTCTGCGCTTTGCCGGCAAAATAAAGCTTGATGTGCCGGGTCTGCGCCGCATTCATGATATCGCCGAGCTGCGGGACATATTGCTCACCAGCTGCGACAGCCGGGCCAAATTGGGCGATTGCCAGGGGCACCGACGCGCACGCAAGCACCGCAGCGAATATCCATCCGCGATGTATCATCCGATCTCTCCAACCTTCTTTCGTGTTGTCACGGCAGCGCCTCTCGGCAAACCGGCGGCCTTCCGGCACGCCGGTCTCCTGTAGCCTGCGCCGAAGCAAACCATATTGCGCTTGATCAAGATAGTAATCTCGCGCGCAGCACCGGCGCGGCTGGAGCATGATCCGGAAAAGTGTGGAGCAGTTTTCCGAAAAGATCATGCTCAATCAAGGAGCTAAAGCGCGATGATGATTCAACCCAATCTCATCGCGCTTTAGAAGCACAGATTGGTCACCAGGTTGCCGCGCTTGTCCTTGATCGCAATCGGACATTGCAGCCGCTTCAAGGCCGCTTTGGCGTTCTCGTCGCCGAGATCGGCCGCTCTCTGATAGTAGGTCTTGGCGGCGTCGACGTCCTTTGGCCCGCCACGGCCCTCTTGCGCGAAGGCGCCTAGCCGCTCGAGCGCGCCGGCGTGGTTTTGCGCTGCCGCCTTCTCGAACAAGGCGCGTGCTTGCACGTCATCCTTGGGCCCGCCGGTGCCGTCGGCCAGCATCAGGCCGAGTTGATACTGCGCCTCCGCATTGGTCTCGGCGGCCTTCGCCAAGAGTTCGCGCGAACGGGCTGGATCGGCCGCCGTCGTGCCGCCGCCAAGCGCGGCCAGATTGGAGACGCCGCGCGGATTGCCGCCCTCGGCGGCGCGCTCGAACAGCTTGCGAGCCTGAGCCTCGTCCTTGGCAACGCCGGCGCCCGTGGCGTAGAGCACGCCGAGTTCGACCATTGCCGAGGTCGAGCCTTTGTCGGCCGCCTTGTGCCAGGCAGCGATTGCTTCCTGCGTCTGCTTGTTGGCCGCATAGGCGCGGCCGAGCTCATACATCGCGCGCCGCGAGTGCGGTGCCGCTTGCCTGCAAAACTTCACCGCGGTTGCGACGTCGGAGGCCGCAATCTCGGCCACGCCCTTGGTGTCGGCCGGCTTATCCGGATCGGAGGGATCGGCCGCGATCCGGTCGCACAGGACGAGCTCGGCGGATTGGGCATGCGCGAGCGAGGGCGCATAGATAATGGCCGCCATGGCGAACGGGATGAGGTGAAACCATCTGATCATAACGGTGGGAGGTTGCGGCGCGCGGCGGGCAAATTCAAGGCTTCGGTCCAGTCACACAAAAGCGATGGTCCGCTGAAGCGGCTCACGCTCCAGCGGACCAGGGATGTCGACCGAGTGCCCCCACCCGGTCCTCAGATGCTTCGTCCTAAGCCGCGGCCTTGGCGCCGGTCGGCACCGTGGCAATGGTCTTCAGGACCTGCGAGGCGATCTGGTATGGGTCGCCCTGCGAGTTCGGACGGCGATCTTCCAGATAACCCTTGTAGCCGTTGTTGACGAAGGAGTGCGGCACGCGGATCGAGGCGCCGCGATCGGCCACGCCCCAGCTGAAGGTGTCGATTGAAGCCGTCTCGTGCTTGCCGGTCAGGCGCATGTGGTTGTCGGGGCCGTAGACGGCGATGTGGTCGGCGCGGGCCGCCTTGAAGGCGTCCATCAGCTTCTCGAAGTACTCCTTGCCGCCGACTTCGCGCATGTACTTGGTTGAGAAGTTGCAGTGCATGCCCGAGCCGTTCCAGTCGGTATCACCGAGCGGCTTGCAGTGGAATTCGATGTCGACGCCGTACTTTTCCGTCAGGCGCAGCATCAGATAACGGGCCATCCACATCTGGTCGGCGGCGGTCTTGGAGCCCTTGCCGAAAATCTGGAATTCCCACTGGCCCTTGGCGACTTCCGCGTTGATGCCTTCGTGGTTGATGCCGGCGGCAAGGCAGAGGTCGAGATGCTCTTCGACCATCTTGCGGGCAAGGTCACCGACATGCTTGTAGCCGACGCCGGTGTAGTACGGGCCCTGCGGAGCCGGGTAACCGCTCACCGGGAAGCCGAGCGGACGGCCGTCCTTATAGAAGAAATATTCCTGCTCGAAGCCGAACCACGCGTCCGCATCGTCGAGGATGGTCGCACGGCTGTTGGAGGGATGCGGGGTCTTGCCGTCGGGCATCATGACTTCGCACATCACCAGCGCGCCATTGGTGCGCGCGGCATCCGGATAGACCGCGACCGGCTTCAGCACGCAATCCGAACTGTGGCCCTCAGCCTGCTGGGTGGAGGAGCCATCGAAGCCCCACAGGGGCAGCTGTTCCAGCGTCGGGAATGAGGCGAATTCCTTGATCTGAGTCTTGCCGCGCAAATTCGGCGTCGGCGTGTATCCGTCGAGCCATATATACTCGAGCTTGTACTTCGTCATTGAGCCTCTCTTGATAATCTCGAAGGCGGGGAAAACCGGAAAGACTGGTCGCGACCCGCAATACCCGGCCACGATCGGCCGGATTTTCCAAAGCATTTCGCGTGCCAATTGTCCGCCTCGGACGCCGATATCCGGCACCTGCCCGGCCCCTCGCGGCTCCCTCGCCTTCGGCGCGCAGGGTGCGGCATAGCAGCGCGCCGGAACTTTCCGGAGTCGCGAAAAATGTCAGTATTCGTGCCCGATTTGCGCCCGAATCCGCGGCAGCCGTGCGCTCCACCCTGCCCCCCGATCAAAGCCGCAGCACCCGCCGGCAACATTGCGCAAGGCCGATGGCAGTTTTTGGCAACCTTTATAACGGTTGCAGCGTTGGTCGGATCGGCCCTGCCCCCGAGAGAGCAACACCAGGATTGCTCAAAAAATATACAGCAGATGATTTCTCTTTGAGCACGTTGCATCGGCGGGAGCACCCGCCGATATCGAAACAGGTAACCACAACCGAACGCGTCGGGCGCATGATTGAGGCCAAGCGCATCGGCCCAGGAGGATGCTGATGACGACAAGTCCGAGCCACGGATCTGCGAAGATCTATCAATTCCCGGTCGGGGGCCGCGCGGCTCTCGGCGGCCGGCGTTACGGCGAGAGCAAGGCCGCGATCGAGCAGAAGATGCCCGGCGCCGCCGAAACCGTCTGCAGCGGCAGCTGGTATCACGAAGAGGCGATCCGGGAAGCCAACCCATCATGGGAACAGTGATGCGTGGTGCATGTGCGACAGCGTGCAGGCACCGAGATCCGGGCAGCACGATCTGAAGAAGTCCGAAACGACGCTGTTTCGGCCTTCTTCGTTTGAAAGGACTGACGCGCCAGATCCCGCCGGCGCGCGATGGTTGCCGCCTTCGTCCTCAACCCCTGACGTATAGACGCGAGCCACCGCTTCCGGCACCATGGACCCGATACCACGCTTCCGCCGCAACTGATGGCCAACGCTGCACCCATGCCAGACGTCCCGGCCCGCTTTTTCAATCTGCAAGGCGCCAGCAATTTTCGCGATCTCGGCGGCTATCTGACGCGTGACGGCCGCACGGTCCGCTGGCGCCGGATCTTCCGCTCCAACCATCTGGGCCACCTCACCGCGGCCGACATCGACATCGTCCGCGCACTCGGCGTGAAAAGCGCGTTCGATTTTCGCGGATTGCAAGAGCGCGCCGGCGCGATCTGCGGCGTGAAGGAAATCGCCGTCCATTCGCTGCCGATCGAGCCGACGGTCGTTGCCGCCTTGCGCGCGAAGCTTTGCGCCGGCTCGCTGTCCGCTGCCGACGCCCGCGAGATCATGCGCGAGTCCTATCGCAATTATGTGCGGCTCAACACGCACAGCTTCCGGGCTCTGTTCGCGCATCTTCTGGGCGACCACGCGCCGCTGGTGATCCACTGCACGGCCGGAAAGGACCGCACCGGCTTTGCCTGCGCGCTGGTGCTGCACGCCCTCGGCGTGCCCGACGAGGTGATTGCCGAAGATTATCTGCTGACCAACCGTCTTTACCGGCGCGACCCTGCTTCCGCACCCGATCTGCCTGACGACGTCGGACAGGCTATCGGATCGGTCGAGGCATCGTTTCTCGCCGCGGGCTTTGATGCGATCCGCGCCGACTACCGCGATCTCGAAACCTATTTCGCGGAAGGTCTCGGCATGGGTGAACGGGAGCGTGCCGTGTTCAGGGCGCGCTATCTGGCGTGAGCCGTGGCGCCTCGAGACTTACGCCGCGGCATCCATATCGGCTTCGGCGTCGAGATCGGCGATCACCTCCTCGAAAGCCGTGATCGCTTGCTGAACCGCAGCAATCTGCATCAACTCCCAGCCGCTGATCGGAGCATTGCGGTTCTGCAAGGCAACGACGAGATCGCGCCGCTGCTCCTTGAGCTGAACGAGTGGTAGACCGTGGTCAGGCAGATCTCGCATGACGAACTCCAGCCCCGGGTTGGAACGAGGTCTCAGGATAGGCGGAGGGTTCTGGCGATCCACTTACGAAGCTCCGGATAATTTTAGACAACGACCCGCGCAAGCAGCCGCCTGAACCCGACGGGCATGCCGCACTGGCAGCCCGTGGAGGACGGCACTAGGGTTGGGCGGCTCGCGCCAGATCGAGGAGACAAGCGGATGGACGGAAAAGTGCTCATCATCACGGGTGCGCTGGGCGCGCTCGGCCAAGTCGTTGCGACGACGGCGCTGGCGCGCGGCGCACGCGTGGCCGGTATCGATCACGCCCCCGCCTCGCAGATGCAGCCGACGCCAGATCGAATTGAACTCGGCGGCGTCGACCTCACCGATGCGGCGCAAGCCGGCAAGGCGGTCGATGCGGCGGCCGCCCATTTCGGGCGGCTCGACGCGCTGATCAATATCGCCGGCGGCTTTGCCTACGAGCCGGTTGCCGAGGGCGACGGCAAGAACTGGCAGCGGATGTATGCGATCAACGTGCTGACGGCGGTCAATGCGTCGCGCGCCGCACTGCCTCATCTGTCCAAATCCAGCGCGGGGCGCATCGTCAATGTCGGCGCGCTGGGCGCGCTGCAGGCGGGCGCCAGCATGGGTCCCTATGCGGCCTCGAAATCCGGCGTGCACCGCCTGACCGAAGCGCTGGCCGCGGAATGGAAAGGCAAACTCACCGTGAATGCCGTGCTGCCATCGATCATCGACACCGAGGCCAATCGCGCCAGCATGCCCAAGGCGGACGTCTCGAAATGGGTCCAGCCGCGGGAACTCGCCGAGGTCATACTGTTTCTTGCGAGCGACGCGGCCAGCGCCGTGACCGGCGCGCTGATCCCGGTGACCGGACGGGTCTGAGCTGCAGCCTCAAACAGGCGTTTTGGCTGTGGGATGAAATCCGTCCCTGGCGCCGAGCGCGGCCTGTTAGACTGACGCCAGCTGAGTCGTTACCCCTCCGGAGCCGAATTGGAGACCGCGCTTTATCTTCCCGTCAAACGCTTTCTCGAAAAGCTCGGCTTTTCGGTCAAAGGCGAAATTGGCGGCTGCGACCTGGTCGCGCTCAACGGTGACGATCCACCCATCGTCGTTATCGGCGAGCTGAAGCTGTCGTTCAATCTGGAACTTGTGCTGCAGGCCGTGGATCGTGCCAGTGCCTGCGACGAGGTTTGGCTCGCGGCCAGGATGTCGGTGCGCGGCAAGGGGCGCGAGAGCGACGCGCGCTACCGCAACCTCTGTCGCCGGCTCGGCTTCGGCATGCTCGGCGTCACTGCGAGCGGCGATGTCGAGGTACTGGTCAAGCCGCCGACGACAAGTCCGCGACGCGATCCCAGGAAGCGCTCCCGCCTGGTGGCTGAACACCGGCGGCGCCAAGGCGATCCGGTGCAGGGCGGCTCCACGCGCGCGCCGATCATGACGGCGTACCGGCAGCAGGCGCTCGCCTGCGCGTCGGCGCTCAAGGACGGGCCGCGTCGTGTCCGCGACCTCAAGCCCGGGATTCCCGACGCGCCGAAGATCCTGCTGCACAATGTCTATGGCTGGTTCGACCGTGCCGAGCGCGGCGTCTACGTGCTGACCGACGCGGGCCGCGCGGCGCTGCAGCGCTGGCCGCAACCGGCCCACCGCCCTGGTCCGGCGCTCAGCGATGGCTATGTGTGAGGCGCGAATTGGCTGGGGATTCCGCCGGTGCATGGCTGGATTGCCATCTCATTTTCATATTGCAATGCAACAAGTCGGCTTCTAGGTATCCCGGATCAAACGAGAGGCTCCAATGAGCGAAGACTGGAATACCAAATATGGACCGCGGCGCGTCAGGCGCGATCCGCCCACCCTGGAAGAAGCCATCTTCGCTGCGGCCGGCATCACCGACGAGCTGGAGGCGCAGGCGGAGATCGCGGCGGCTCTGATGGGAATGCCGCTCGACGTGGTTCAGGCCGAAGTGAAGAAACAGAGCCGCGTGGCCGCGCGCAGCGGCGGCGTCACCCGGGTCATCGCCGGCGAGCAAGGCGCGCAACGCGCCGTGGTGGTCGAGCGCCGCGTGGTGAGACGCCTGACAACCAAGCGAACCGGGACCTGAGCCCCTCGCCCCGCGCAAACACGCGCGGCGTCTATTCAGTCTGTATGATCAGATCAAACCGGGGCGCGGCTCAAGCCGCGCGACCGGTGCCGTACATCCTCGACAGCAGCTTCCAGCAGGCGCGATTCAAATTCATCATCGCGCGGGCGGCCATCAGTGGCGTATCGATCGCGAGTTTCGCGAACTCCGCCTGCGGCTGCGGCGTCACATCGATCGTGCCGGTGGATTCGCCGCGCCGGAACACGAGACGGGCGCCGAATTTCGCGGCGAGCGCGCGCATGGCGTGGTTCTGCGCACCGGTGGTGATGCGCAGCCGGCGATAGCCTTTCCACTGCGCCTCCGAGATCAGCCGCCGGAACAAGATGCTGCCGACGCCCTGCCGGCGCACGCAGCGTTCGACACTGAACGCGACCTCCGGCAGCCCATCCTCGGATTGCTGCGGCGGATGCAGCTCGGCTGCACCGCGGACCACGCCGTTTTCCATATAGGCAACGATGATGGTGCCATCGTCGGCGCATCGAGCGGCGTAGCGTTCGACAAAACTGTCGTCCAAAAAGCCGTTGAAGCGATCGTGCCGGCTTTCCGGGTCGAGCCGCAGCAGGTGATCGCGCAGCAGCGGCAATTCGTCCCGTTGGCTCAACGTCCGCACATAGCCGAAGCCCGGCCGCGAACGATAGGTATCTTCGTATGACACTTCAAACTCCTCTTGGAAGCCCTCGAGGAGGCGTCGAATCCCTAGGTCTCGGGATATTGTGCATCGCACCATGAAATTCAAGACCGCGCCCGGCCTCAAAATCCGGCGATCAACAGCAGCCCATGTTTTAGCGAATCCCCCTGCGCGCGATCAGATGAGCACCATCTGGGTCTGGGTGACGACGGCAACCAGCTTTCCCTCCTCCGTCTCCAGCCGCGTTTGCCAGACTTGCGTGCGGCGACCGCGATGCACCGGGGTTGCGGTGGCGATCACCGTCGTACCCTCTTTGGCCGGGCCGATGAAATTGGTCTTGCTTTCGATGGTGGTGGTGCCCTTAGCCTCTTCCGGCAGGTTGACCACGGTCGCTGCCGCCCCGACGGAATCGGCCAGCGCCATGACCGCGCCGCCGTGAAGGATATGGCCGAGGGTGCAGAGTTCGGGACGCACCAGCATGCGCGCCACCACCTTCTCCTCGCTCGCCTCGGTGAAGGTGACGCCCTTGAATTCCGCAAACGGCATCTTCAACGAATTGATTTTTTCCAGCGGCGTCATGCGTCCTCCCGATTGGCCGATAGGCTTTGGCGCGACAGCATGAACGGAGCCGGTAGGTCAGGCAATGACCTCCGAGGTCATGACTGCTCGCCCGCGGGAGAGTTGGTTGCGGCCGAGGAAAACGACTGCCAGCCTTGATCACGGCCGCCGCGACCGCCGGGCTAGCGCAGACACAGTTGCAACAGCCTCCGGATCGCGCGGAAAATCGCCACCATTCACGCCAAGCATCGGCGTCATCCGGGACATTGCGGCCGAGGGCCGACATCGGACGACAGCGGAACATCAGGACATGCGCACCATCACGCTCGAAGAGCATTTCGCCACGCCGGGTTTTCTCGATGGCCCCGGCCGCGACCTCAAGGAGCAGGCGCGCCAGGTCGGCAGCCGCGCCGAGCAATTGATGCGCGACCTGTGCGATGTCGGCGAAGGGCGGATCGCCCGGATGGATGCGGCCGGCATCGATATGCAGGTCCTCTCGCTGACCGCGCCAGGCGTCGAACAGTTGGAAGCTGCCGACGCGGTGGTGCTTGCGCGTGACACCAACGACGCGCTGGCCGAAGCGATCGCCAACCACCCGAAACGACTGTCGGGCTTCGCCGCGCTGCCGATTGCGGCACCCGACCAGGCGGCCAAGGAGCTCGAACGCCGCTGCCACGGTCAATCCTTCTGCGGCGCCGTCATCAACGGCCATCAGCGCGGCCGCTATCTCGACGACAAGTTCTTCTGGCCGGTGCTGGAGGCCGCCGAATCGCTCGGCGCGCCGATCTATCTGCATCCCACCAGGCCGCCCAAGACGGTGATCGAAACTTCGTTCGGCGGCTTCGCACCGCTCGTCACGGAAATGTTGGCGGGGCCGGGCTTCGGCTGGCACATCGAGACTGCGGTGCACGTGCTGCGCATGGTGCTCGGCGGCGTATTCGACCGCTTCCCCAAGCTGCAGGTCGTGATCGGCCACATGGGCGAAGGTCTGCCGTTCTTCATGCAACGGGTCGACGTCATGCCGGTCGAACTGACACAGCTCAAGCGCCCGGTCAGCGACTATCTGCGCGAGAACCTGCACTACACCTTTTCAGGCTTCAATTTTCCGCCGACATTCCTGGACCTGTTGCTCGAGATCGGCGTCGACCGGATCATGTTCTCGGCCGACGATCCTTACGCCTCGATGGCCAAGGCTCGCGCGTTTCTGGAGCAGATTCCGGTTTCTGCCGCCGACCGCGCGCGGATCGCGCACGGCAACGCGGAGACGTTGTTCGGGCTTTGAGCGTTCAGATGCGTACGTGTAATGTCAACGTCGCGATCGCCTGACCAGCGACCCGCATCTCACAACGAGCCGGATCCGCCCGGCACGATCCGCTCGTTCAATTTCTGATCGACGATCTCCACCGTGCGGTCGATCTCGGCATTGGGCATGCCGAGCTGATGCGAGATCAGTTTCACCAGAAGATCGACGCGCTCGATGAAGGGCGCGCCACCGGCCACCGCCCGCGCTGCCGATGACGGCTTGAGCAGACTTTCGGCGGCCTTGGCATATTTCTCGAAAGGAACCTGATCTTGCGGGTCCGCGCCCAGACGCCGGGCGACGGCATCGACATGCTCGTAGATGGACTTCGACAGCTTCAGATCGCCGTGCACGGCATCCCGGATCGACTGCGGTTCATGCAGCGTGATGCAGCGGTAATTCCCGGTCAGCAGCATCGACCATTTGGCCAATGGGACGAACAGGGAATCGAACACCTTGAGCTTCACCGGCACGTCATGACCGTCCAACGTCACCGCGTCGATGTCCGCTTCCAGCTCCCGAAGCACCTTGTTGTGGCGCTCGTCTTCGAAGATCGCCGCCTTGAAGTTGGTCGGCAGCCCGACGTGAAGCACGTTGGCCGCCTCTTCCGGCGGGCGGAAGGCTTGCGGATCAGGCGAGCACAGCGTCACCAGTCCCGGCTTGAAGCGCTCCCACACCTGCGCATTCGTATAGGCCTCCTCGAGGTCCATGTCCGCCAGTGCCGGGATCCGCTTGAGATAGGGCAAGGGCGGCATGTTCATGATCGAAAGACACGGCAGCCCGGCCTCCGCGATTTTGACCATCAGAACGCGCACCGTATGGTTGGCGTATTGCGGCTCCTGCATGGCGAGCGCAACCAGATCGTAGCGGGAAACGTCGAGGTCCGCGGGCGTCGTCGCGTCCAACCTCCCCGGCAGGTCGCGGGAGAGGATCGAGCGATGCATCGGTTCATCGCGCAGCTTGATACGGACTTGGGTACCGTCGCGATTGATGAGCTCTGCCGTCTTCTTCCGGCAAACCAGGGTCACGTTGTGACCGGCCATCAAGAGCTTCGTCCCCAGCAGGGAGCCGTACGAGGCTCCGAGGATCAGAATGTTGCGCGCCATGTTCCCTCTTCACTCGGCTGCTAGACGTATTTCCTCCGGCCTGACCCATGCCAGGCTGAATATTTCCGTTTTCGATCCGCGTCGGCGGAGAAACGGTGCCGGCTAGGGCTTACATGGAAGAGACGGGAAATAGCAAGCCGCTGCCCCGGGGTCTTTGGGGCCGAGTTTTCGCCGGGGCCGCGGCCGAGTTCATTCGAGCCGGCGCTCTGTCCCGGCAAAGAGTTGCGCACCGCTACGGCTTGACCTTGCGGGCCTCAGCCGCGGAGCGCGGCGCGCTCCGAGGCGGACCGAAGCCATCGCCATCGAACGAAGTCGCCGGAGTGCGGTCGGCATCGGGCCTGGCATGTTGAACGTTCTTCACGGCTGGGCCGCCACATGGCTTTCAATGCGCGACAAATGCCGAACGTGATGTGCGGCGCGGTGCTCCAGAAGACGATAGGCGCCCATCTTGATCACGCTTGCCAGTAGGAAGAAGACGAGCGCATAGGCCCACACCATCAGCGCGAGCCGCCAGCCGGTCGGAGCCATAAACCAGCCGTAGACGACGACGAGCGTACCGAGGACCTGCGTCAACTCGCAGGGAACGACGAGCTTCCAGCTCGGCCATGGGCGCTCCCAGATGGCGCCCGTGTTTCGCGTGAGATAAATCGTCATGTGCCCGGCAACCAGCAGTTTCAGGAACACCAGCGATTGCACCACCGGCGGCGCGAGCGCCAGATAGTCGCGGGCGATCCAAAAGAGACCGAAGCTGCTGAATACGCCGAAGATGCCGAGGACCGACGCGATGGTCAACACGCGCGCCATATCCCAGCGAACCGGCCTTAATGCAACGGGTGCTTTGTCGTAAGCGATCATCATGATCGGCAAGTCGTTGAGCAGCGCCAGCAGAACAACCATCACGGCCGTGACGGGATAGAAATTAAAGACCAGGATGCTCGCCGTCATGAACAGCAGGATGCGCGTCGTTTCGGCGATCCGGTAGATTGCATATCCGGTCATGCGTTCGAAAATCTGCCGCGCTTCCTCGATGGCGCGGGTGATGACGGAAAGTCCGGGAGCCGTCAGCACAAGGTCGGCGGCTGCACGGGCGGCATCCGTTGCGCCGCTGACGGCTATGCCGACATCGGCCTGCTTGAGCGCCGGCGCATCGTTGACGCCGTCTCCGGTCATCCCGACGATATGGCCGGCACCTTGCAACGCCTTGACGATCTTGAATTTGTGTTCCGGGAAGACGCGAGCGAAACCGTCCGCTGCGGCAATCCGGGAGGCGTCTATCCCGGCACCGTCGGATCCGAATGCCTTCTCGGCGGCGATAATGTTCTGGCCGAGCTTCAGTTCTCGCGCAATTTCCTTGGCGATCGCTTCGTGGTCACCGGTCACCATCTTGATGTCGACACCCATCGCGCGGGTCGCGGCGATAGTTTCAGCAGAGTCCTCTCGCGGCGGATCTGAAAGCGGCAGGACGCCGAGAAACCGCCATCGGCCGCTCTCGTCGGAGCGGGCTACGCCCAGCGTGCGAAAACCTTTGGACGCAAACTGGTCCACGATCCCGGCGACTGCTTTTCGCTCTACGGGATCGGGCGCGCAAAGCGCCAAGATCACTTGTGGCGCTCCCTTCACGACATTAAAGCGATGTCCTTCGTGCTCGATTTCCGCTTCGGCACGCTTTCTGACCGGATCGAAAGGCTCAAAGGCACGGACCGC
Organism: Gemmatimonas sp.; assembly: GCA_050257355.1. Taxonomy (GTDB): domain Bacteria; phylum Pseudomonadota; class Alphaproteobacteria; order Rhizobiales; family Xanthobacteraceae; genus Bradyrhizobium. The sequence continues at coordinate 1,950 of JBLMWS010000239.1, read as the reverse complement.
ATAGCCCTTCGGCGACGCGCCCGACCCAGCGCCGGTCAGAATCGCCGCATCGATCGCATCCGGAGCATCCCGCCGCGACGCCAACACCGCCGCCAACATCAATTCGTCGCGTGTGACGCCCGCAACGGGCTGCGGCTCGCCGAGCGCCAGTTCGTTTTTGGTCAGCGTGCCGGTCTTGTCGCTGCAGAGCGTATCCATGCCGGCCATCTCTTCGATCGAGACCAGGCGCGAAACGATCGCCCGCATCTTCGCAAGTCGCTCCGCACCGACTGCCATGGTGACCGAAAGAACCGCCGGCAGTGCAACGGGAATGGAAGCAACGGTGAGAATGAGCGCAAACTGCAGGGTTTCGAGCCAGGGATCGTGACGGAACAGGGCGGCAAAAGCGATCGTCAAAACCAAGCCGATCGTTACCAGGATAAGAAAATTTCCGATGCGAAGAACGGCTCGCTGAAAATGGGAAACCGTTTTCGCTTCCTGGACGAGATGGGCCGTCTTGCCGAAATAGGTGTTCATTCCCGTCGCGGTCACGACGCCATCCATCTCGCCCTGCTTTGCCACCGAGCCGGAATACGCATCGTCGCCGATTTTCTTGTCGACGGGCAGCGATTCTCCCGTCAGCGCCGATTGGTCGACACTGAGGTATGCGCCTTCCGTGAGCTTGAGGTCAGCGGGAATAACGTTGCCGAGTTTGACATGCACCAGATCCCCGGGCACCAGGAATCGGGCCTCGATGTCCTTCCACGTACCGCCCCGCTTGACCCGTGCCTTTAACGCCAGACGCTCTTTCAGGAGCGCTATGGCGTTGTCTGCCTTGAACTCCTGCCAGAAGCCGACGCCTGCGTTGATGAACAGCATTGCGAGAATGATCCCGAGGTCTTCCCAATGCCTGAGGACGGCGGATAGCACAGCGGCCACTTCGATCATCCAAGGGATTGGTCCCCAGAAGAAACGGGCGAGTCGTTCAACTACGCCGATGCGACGTTCGACTAACGCATTCTCCCCGTATTGCAGCAGCCGGCGCTGCGCCTCGGCTTCAGTCAACCCGGCTGAAGCCGCTGTGTTCGGTGGGACGGTTGTGGTATCCAACGTCAATGGCTCGTCCATGGTCGATGCCTTTTTGCCGGTGCAGCGCTACGGCACCACCGTCAGCGGGACGGTGCAGAGCGCGACGAGCTTTTGGGCCACGCTGCCCAGCAGTGCTCCGGCCACGTGTCCCAAGCCGCTCTTCCCCACAACGATGGCTTCGGCGCGCTTCTCCTTCGCGATTTCAATGATCGTGCGCGAGACTTCGCCTGTTCGCGATTCAAGCAAGACCGTGCCGGCGCCCGCCTTCAGCGCATGATCGCGTCCCATCGTCAGTGTCCTCGCCGATTCCGATTCCAGCAATTCTTTCAGCCAGAGACTCTGATCGTGGGTCAACGCCGCGAATATCGTCTCGGGAAGCCCGTATCCGCCGACGACGTTAGCAAGGAGAAGCTCGGCACCGTCTGCTTTTGCGCGACGTGCCGCATAGTCAATCGCGCGGTCCGAACCTTCGGATCCATCGATCGCCACAAGGATAAGACTCATCCTTCCCTCCGCGTATCGCAACGCTGCAATTCCGTACGGGCGGCAGCCCGCATGCTGGTCGGTGCAGCTTAGGCCGAAATCCAGGCGCGTGCCTGCGCGGCCTCGGACCGTGAGAACAGCCTGATCGTCGCCGGCACCAGGAACCCAAAGAAGCGGACGGCCTTCTCGATCCAGTCGACGTCGGTCACGACGGCGACCCGGTCCCAGCGGGTCAGATGCTCGACGCCGATCTTGAAATCTTCCCACATCGCGCCTGGCTCGAAGCCGGCGAAATCCGCGGCCGTTTCGTAATAGAGCCGAACCTTGTCGTGGGTGCGAAGCAGGCCTTGAACGGCCGGCACGAGAACTCTGACGTAGTCGTCTCTCGTGACGCGGCCC
>JBLMWS010000238.1:0-2843 GCA_050257355.1 Gemmatimonas sp. | reverse complement strand
GGGGAGGCGCATCGGGCCGCAGCCGCTGGTGTCGGGCTTCGATACAAGGCGGCTGGTGACCGATATCTGCGCGCAAGAGCTGCAATATTCCTGGCAGCTCATGAACCGCAAGATCGCGCTGAAAGAGCTCGCAGTCTCCGGCGCCGAGTTCAATCCGTCGATCCGGGAGAAGAACCGGCTCGGATTCTTGCGCGATATTCTGTTCGGCAATCATTGGCTGGTCGAGGAGATGACCGGTCATTGCCGCGATTTCGTCGTCGGCAACTCGCTGCCGGAGCTGGTCGAGAAGATGAATGCGCTGCAGGGCGATCGGTCGGTCGACCTCGAGGCGGTCGAGGATGCGGTCGGCCAGTACGATGCGACCATCGCCCGCGGCGAGAAGCTGATGAACGACGAGCAGCTGCGGCGCATCGCTTACTTGCGCAATTATCGCGGCGACCGCGTCCGCCTGTGCAAGTTTCAGCCGATCAACGATGCCAGGGCATTGCCGCTGATCGCGGTTCGTGAATTCATCATCAGCCGCAAGAGCCTCGGCGGCATCCAGACCGATCTGGGGAGCCGGGTGCTGGATCGCGCAGGCCGGCCGATCGAGGGGCTATATGCGGTCGGCGAGGCGGCGGGCTTCGGCGGGGGCGGCATGCACGGCTTGCGCGCGCTGGAAGGCACCTTTCTCGGCGGCTGCATTCTCTCCGGCCGCATCGCTGCCGCCGCGATCGACAACAGAACGTCCTTTCTGAAGGGGTAAGGGGACATGAAGAGAACGGGAGCCTGGCTCACGACTTACGCGCTGGAGCAGATCGGCGCGCGCTTCACCTTCGGCATTCCCGGGGTGCACACCACCGAGCTCTACGACGCCTTGAACAATTCCAACCGCATCACCCAGGTTCTGGTCACGCATGAGGGCGGCGCCTCGTTCATGGCCGACGCCGTCGGGCGGCTCACGGATTTCATCGGCGTGCTGACGGTGGTGCCGGCGGCGGGGCTCACCCATGCCGCAAGCGGGATCGGCGAGGCCTTTCTCGACGGCGTGCCGATGCTGGTGCTCTCGGGGGGACCGCGTACCGATACCGCGCATCGTTATCAGCTGCATCAGATGGACACCCACAAATTCATGGGTGGCCTCACCAAAGCGACCTTCCGCGTCACGCGCCATGACGAGCTGGTGCCGACGCTGTTCGAGGCTTACACGATCGCGACCTCGGGCGAACCGGGGCCGGTGTTCGTGGAATTGCCCGTCAACATTCTCCTGATGACGGAAGAAATCGGCGAGTTGCCGCAGTTTCATGCGGTGCAGACTCCGGCCGTCGCAGCAGAGGCCGACGTTACGCGCGCCGCTGAATTATTGGGAGCGGCCCGGCATCCTTGCATCTTCGCCGGCTGGGGCGCGCGCGACGCAACGGCCGAGCTGATCGAGCTTGCCGAATGGCTGGAGGCGCCGGTGGCGACGACGCTGCAGGGACTTTCGGTATTCCCCGGCAATCATCCGCTGCACACCGGCTTCGGCTTCGGCGCCTCCGCGGTGCCGGCCGCGCAAAACGCCTTCAAGGCTTGCGATTGCATGGTCGCGATCGGCACCCGGTTTGCCGAGATCGCAACCGGTAGCTATGGCGCGGACGTGCCGGAAAATCTGGTTCACATCGACATCAATCCGAATGTGTTCAATGCCAATTATCCGGCCAAGGTCGCCATTGCCGGCGACGCCGGTGCCGTGCTGCGGCAATTATTGCAGGCATTGCAGGCAAGAGCGCCGGGACGCCGCGCAAGCGGCATCCGCGAGCAGATCAGGAAAGACAAGGCCGCCTATCGCGAGAGCTGGTATCGGCATGACGCGGGCGGCCTCGTCAATCCGGTGCGCTTCTTCGACGAATTGCGGCGGCAGATGCCGGATGACGGCGTTCTCGCCATCGATGACGGCAACCACACCTTTCTCACCGCCGAGCTGATGGAAATCCGCAGCCCGAAAAGCGTGATCCTGCCGACCGATTTCAACTGCATGGGCTATGCGGTGCCGGCGGCGATCGGAGCCAAGCTCGCTTGTCCGGATCGTGCCGTGCAGGCGATCGTCGGTGACGGCGCCTTCATGATGACCTGCATGGAGATCCTGACCGCGGCCTCCAACGGCTTGGGGGTGGTCTATTACGTCTTTAACGACGGCGAGCTCGCGCAGATCGGGCAGGCGCAGGCCATTCCCTACGGCCGCAAGCCCTGCACCACGCTCGGCAAGCTCAACATCGAGGGCGTGGCGCTCGCGACCGGCGCGGCCTACCTCCCGATGAACGACAACAGCGCGATCGAGGGCGCGATCGGAAAGGCGCAGGAGATCGCGAGCCAGGGCCGGCCGGTGATCGTCGCGGTGCGGATCGATTATTCCAAGCGCACCGCTTTCACCTTGGGCACGGTGAAGACCAATTTTGCCCGCTTTCCGCTCAACGAAAAGCTGCGCTTCCTGGCGCGGGCCGCGGTGCGGCACCTTCACCATCAGTAGGCCGCGCGTCTCTGCACGACCATCTTGGCTGGGCACCCGAGGACAACAAAGGCCTGCGCAAATACTTCGTAGGTCTCCTGCAGGCTGTGTCGTGCGCACAACAACGTTCGGCAACAGATTCCCTTCTATGCCCTGGCGAGCAGCATCAGCGCTTCGATCGTCGCGCGCCACGCCGGTGCGGTCATCCTCGCGCTTCGCGAGCCTGCGATTGCCGGCATCGCGGGGTGCGCAACTCTCCGGAGCTATGACGGAATCTGGGTGATGACGGTCTGAAGAAGGCGGCGTATCGAGGCGGGTGTCCGGCCTGCCAGAACCTCTGAAGGAGAGCGATACGCCATGAACGAGACTATCAATGTGC
>JBLMWS010000237.1:0-18447 GCA_050257355.1 Gemmatimonas sp. | reverse complement strand
TGCGGACCGCCGGGCTTCGATCTGCGCCCCGCATTCATGAGTACGCGCCGGAGGCGATGGCCGTCGTCCCCCTTCAGCTGTGCAGGCCGGGAGCCTCCTGGCCTGTGCGCGCCACGTATTCGGTGTAGCCGCCACCGTACTGATGAATGCCCTCGGGCGTCAGTTCGAGAACCCTGTTCGACAACGCGGCGAGGAAGCGCCGGTCGTGCGAGACGAACAGCATCGTGCCCTCGAAATTCGATAGCGCCGTGATCAGCATCTCCTTGGTCGCCATGTCGAGATGGTTGGTCGGCTCGTCCAACACCAGGAAGTTCGGCGGGTCGTAAAGCATCTTGGCCATGACGAGGCGCGCCTTCTCGCCGCCGGACAGCACCCGGCATTTCTTCTCCACGTCGTCGCCGGAAAAGCCGAAGCTGCCGGCGAGCGCACGCAGGGAGCCTTGCCCGGCGAGCGGGAACGCGTCTTCCAGCGACTCGAACACGCTCCGCTCGCCGTCCAGGAGGTCCATGGCGTGCTGCGCGAAGTAACCCATCTTCACGCTGCCGCCGAGGCTCGCCGTGCCTTCGTCGGGCTCGGCGGCGCCCGCTATCAGTTTCAAGAGCGTGGACTTGCCGGCGCCGTTGACGCCCATGACGCACCAGCGCTCCTTGCGCCTGATCTGGAAATCCAGTCCCTCGTAGATGCGCCTTGCGCCATAGCCTTTGTGCACGTTCTTCAGGCTCGCCACGTCCTCGCCGGAGCGCGGCGCCGGCGGAAAGTCGAAATCGACCGTCTGCCGCCGCCTCGGCGGCTCGACGCGGTCGATCTTCTCGAGTTTCTTGACCCGGCTCTGGACCTGCGCGGCGTGCGAGGCGCGCGCCTTAAAGCGCTCGATGAATTTGATCTCCTTGGCCAGCATGGCCTGCTGGCGATCGAACTGGGCCTGCTGTTGCTTCTCGTTGAGCGCGCGCTGCTGTTCGTAGAATTCGTAGTTGCCGGAATAGGCGGTGAGCTCGCCGCCGTCGATCTCCAGCACCTTGGTGACGATGCGGTTCATGAACTCGCGGTCGTGCGAAGACATCAGGAGGGCGCCCTCGTAGGCCCTCAGGAACTGCTCCAGCCAGATCAGGCTTTCCAGGTCGAGGTGGTTGCTCGGCTCGTCGAGCAGCATGACGTCGGGACGCATGAGAAGAATTCGCGCCAGCGCCACGCGCATCTTCCAGCCGCCCGACAGCGCGCCGACGTCGCCGTCCATCATGTCCTGGCTGAAACTCAGGCCGGCCAGCACTTCGCGCGCGCGGCCCTCCAGCGCATAACCATCCAGCTCCTCGAAGCGCGCCTGCACCTCGCCGTAGCGGACGATGATCTCGTCCATGTCGTCGGCGCGTTCCGGATCCGCCATCGCAGCTTCCAGCTCCTTCAATTCGGAAGCCACGGCGCTGACGGGGCCCGCACCATCCATTACCTCGGCAACCGCGCTGCGGCCGGACATCTCGCCGACGTCCTGGCTGAAGTAGCCGATGGTCACGCCGCGATCGACGGCAACCTGGCCGTCGTCGGGCAGGTCCTGGCCCGTGATCATGCGGAACAGCGTCGTCTTGCCGGACCCGTTGGGGCCGACAAGTCCGATTTTTTCGCCCTTCTGGAGCGCCGCGGAGGCTTCGATGAAGAGGATCTGATGACCGCTTTGTTTGCTGATGCTGTCGAGACGAATCATGGAAAATGAGGGTGGAGGAGAATTTGCTGCGCTGCACTTAGCGCATGCGGCGCACCGGCGAAAGGGTTATGCGAGAAGAAGCGCACCCGGCGCTACTCTGTAAGCGCCGGCGGACAAGTCGACTGACCGGGACAAGGATCAGCCCCCGTCCAACGCCGCCAGCCGCTCGGCTTCCGCGACATCCTCGATCGTGTTGGCGTTGAAGAAGGGATCGACCGGATCGGTCGGCCAGGCCACGGTGGCGAGCTTGTAGCGGGCGGTCCAGCGGTCGATCTTGCGGATATCTTCCTCGATCAGCGCGTGGCGGAGTTCGTCGCGCAATGCCACCCTCCACAGCCCGATCACGGGATGCGATTGTCCGTCCGATGCCGCGACCGCGAGCGCGGCGTCCTGCTCTTGGCGTGCGGCCGAAAGGCGCGCCACCAGGTCCCGTGGCAGGAACGGGCAATCCGCCGCCGCGCTCAGCATGAACGCGACCTCGGGCCGATTCACCGCGGCCCAATCGAGCGCGGCCAAAATGCCTGCCAGCGGGCCCGGGAAATCCGGCACGCCGTCGGCGATCACGGGTAGCCCGAAGCCGGCAAAGCGCGCAGGATCGCCATTGGCATTGAGGATCAGGCCGTCGCATTGCGGCGCCAGCCGAGCGATCACCCGCTCCAGAATCGTCCGCCCGGCGATTTTACGCATCGGCTTGTCGCCGCCGCCCATCCGCCGCGCAAGCCCGCCGGCGAGCAGCACGCCTGGAATCCCCGGCGCGGCTCCTGGCGTCGCGCTACTCATCATCGCGGCCTGCGCCCTTGCGCCGATGGCGCGCGGATTCGTCCTCGACATAATCGAGGCTCTGGTCGTAGGCGATGCGCTCTTCGCCCGACAGCGCGATGAAGCGCTTGCCGCGCGTGCGCCCGACCAGCGTCAGCCCGACCTGGCGTGCGAGCTCGACGCCCCAGGCCGTGAAGCCGGAGCGCGACACCAGGATCGGAATCCCCATCCGCACCGTCTTGATCACCATCTCGGAGGTCAGCCGTCCCGTGGTGTAGAGGATCTTGTCGCCGGCCTCGACCCCGTGGCGGAACATCCAGCCCGCGATCTTGTCCACGGCGTTGTGGCGGCCGACATCCTCGGTGTAGCAGATCGGCGCGCCTTCCTTGCACAGCACGCAACCGTGGATCGCGCCGGCCTCCAGATAGAGCGAGGGCATGGTGTTGATGGTCTGCGTCATCTGGTAGAGCCAGGAGGTGCGCAAGCTCGCTTGCGGCAGCTTGACGCTCTCCACCGCCTCCAACAGATCGCCGAACGCGGTGCCTTGCGCACAGCCGGAGGTCTGGGTGCGCTTCTTCAGCTTCTGTTCGAAATTGGTGTGATGCGCGGTGCGCACCACCACCACCTGGAGATCGTCGTCGTAGTCGACCTCGGTGACGACGTCGTCATATTTCAGCATGTTCTGGTTGAGCAGATAGCCCAGCGCCAGATATTCGGGATAGTCGCCGATCGTCATCATGGTGACGATCTCCTGGGTGTTGAGGTAGAGCGTCAGCGGCCGTTCCATCGGCACCCTGGTTTCGACCCTGGCCCCGGTCTGGTCGATCCCTTCGACCGCCTGCGTCAGCCGCGGGTCCTGCGGATTGGGCAGGATCACGGGAACGGGCTGCTTTTTCTCGATCTTCATCATGGTCATCAGCTTAGCATGACAAGCCTCGCACACCGATATAATGCTGATTGGAGAGGAGCAAAATGCGTCCCCAGCCGTCATTGCGAGCGGAGCAAAGCAGCCGGAGTCTTGCCGCGACGTCATTTCGGGGCGCGCCGAAAGCGCGAACCCGGAATCTCGAGATTCCGGGTTCGATGCTTCGCATCGCCCCGGAATGACGCAATGTGCGGCCGGTTCCCTCGCTGCGAGTTGGGTTATGGAGTCTAAGTGAAATGAAAGTGATCGGACTTGCAGGCTGGAGCGGCGCTGGCAAGACCACCTTGCTGACGCGCGTCATCCCGCTGTTCCGGGCGCAGGGCCTGCTTGTGTCCGTGATCAAGCACGCGCATCACAAGTTCGACGTCGATATGCCCGGCAAGGATTCCTGGCGGCACCGCGAGGCCGGCGCGGAGGAGGTGCTGGTGTCTTCGGGAAACCGCTGGGCCCTGATGCATGAACTGCGCGGGGCGCCCGAGCCCCGGTTGCCCGAGCTCTTGAACAAGCTGAGCCGCGTCGATCTCGTCGTCATCGAGGGCTACAAGGCCGAGCCGCATCGCAAGATCGAGGTGCATCGCGCCGCCAACGGCAAGCCGTTTCTGTTTCCCGATGATCGCGCCATCGTCGGCATTGCCAGCGATACCGCAGTTGAAACCACCCTGCCGGTGGCCCATCTCGACGATATCCCGGCGATTGCCGCCATGATGCGGCGATCGGCTGCCACGCTCGACGAGGTGCTCGCGATGAACGCGGTCGAGGGATAGCGATGATTGCGCAGGGCCAACAGGAGCTCCCGACTATCACCGTCACCTTGACGTGCCGACGCGAAACGGCGGCCTCGAAGGGCGACGGCGCGGCTCTCGCAGCGGGGCCGTTCATCCTTGGAGGCTCGCTGGCGCGTCAGGATAACGGTCAGAGATCGGCGTTCGCTTCAGTCCTAACCATCTAGAGGCAGCATGGCGCAACTCTCCGACGATTGCTTTGCCTTCGGTGGGCCGATGATGTCGGTCGACGAGGCTGTCGCCATCATCGCCGCACGCATCGGCAGCGTGGCGGAGATCGAGGCCGTGGCGCTCGATCAGGCCGACGGCCGCATCCTTGCGCGCGACCTCGCGGCACCCTTGGCCCTGCCGCCCTTCACCAATTCCGCCGTCGACGGTTACGCCGTCCCGAGCGGCGAGCTCCCGCGTGACGAGGCCCGGGCCTTTCCGCTCGCCGGACGCGTTCAGGCGGGCAGCCCGGCGCAAGCGGCGAAGACCGGGCACGCGGTGCGGATCTTCACCGGCGCGCCGATGCCCGAAGGCGCCGACACGGTGTTCATGCAGGAGGATGTAGAGCTCGACGAGGCAGGGTGCGTGGTGCTGCCGCCCGGCCTGAAGCCCGGCGCCAATGTCCGCCCCGTCGGCGAGGACATTCCGCAAGGTCATGTCGCGTTGAAAGCGGGTCAGCGGCTGCGCCCCCAGGATGTCGCACTCGTCGCCGCGTTCGGCCTGACCCGGTTGGAGGTGGTGCGGCGATTGCGAATTGCGGTATTTTCCACCGGCAATGAATTGGCCTCGCCGGGCGAGACGCGCGGGGCACCGCAGCTCTTCGACTCCAACCGTTTCATGCTGATGGCCATGCTGAAGCGACTCGGCTGCGAGGTCAGCGATCTCGGCATCCTGCGCGACGACCGCGCTTCACTGGCGAGCGGATTGAAGCGGGTGGCGTCACAGCATGATCTCATCCTCACCACCGGCGGCGTGTCGACCGGCGAGGAGGATCACGTCAAGGCGGCGGTCGAGAGCGTCGGCAAGCTCGTGCTGTGGCGGATGGCGATCAAGCCCGGGCGCCCGGTGGCAATGGGCATCATCGACGGCACGCCGCTGATCGGCCTGCCCGGCAACCCCGTCGCGAGTTTTGTCACCTTCGTCCATGTCGTGCGGCCGACGGTGCTGGCACTCTCGGGCGCGGCAGCCTCGCCGCCGGTGCCGATGCCGGTGCGCGCCGCCTTCACCTACAAGAAGAAGATCGGCCGGCGCGAATATGTCCGCAGCTTCTTGCGCCGGCGCGACGGCGGCGTTCTGGAGGCGATCAAATTCCCGCGCGAAGGCGCAGGCTTGTTGTCGTCGCTGGTCGAAACCGATGGCTTGGTCGAACTCGGCGAGACCGTGACCAAGGTCGAACCCGGCGATAGCGTCGGTTTCCTCGGCTATGCCGATCTGATCGGCTGATGAATCATGCCCCGGTGACATGGAATCGGATCAGGTCGCGCCGTTGACGGCACATGATCGCTTCGCCATGTTGCGGCCATGACGACGACAAAGCTCGATCTCACCGGCCTGAAATGTCCGCTTCCCGCGTTGAAGACGCGCAAGGCGCTGAAATCCGTGCGGGCCGGCGACCGCCTCGAAGTCCATTGCACCGATCCGCTGTCGGTGATCGACATTCCGAACCTGATCCGCGAGACCGGCGACAAGGTCGAGATCACCGAACGCACGCAGGAACGCATCGTATTCCTGATCGAGAAGACGGCGAGCGGCGCCAACGCGCAGCCGACCGATGCGGGGTGAGGCGCGAGCGCCATTGGCCTTACCTTCCGGCAAGGGCTATTGCACGGCTCTGCCCGTTCCACTAACGTCTTGCCGTGATCGCAGGATGGGGATGGGGTCCCCCGACAACCGCCGCAAGGCTGATGACTCCTACCAGGCGCTTTCCGCGTCGGTAGGAGCGTGTCCAAAACTCCTCCACGGTTGGCAACTGGTCTTGATCAGCGTCGTCCCGGAAGGGACGGCGTGCGGAGAGGCCGCGCGTCGGGGCTGATGTGCTCTGCCGCGTCGAGGTCTTGCGGATCGGGCCGCAAGGGAGATGTGAGAGATGAGACGGATCGCAGGGTGGGTCGAGCGCAGCGAAACCAGCCGCATTCGCATCGGCAAACACGGTGGGTTTCGTTTGCACTCGACCGGCCTTGCAGGATCGATGCGTGAAGTCGTTGCTGGTGTAAGCAATAGCGGTCGGCCTATGCTCGTGCAGATCATCCATTCTCGGTCGGTCACGCTTATCTTGAACCAACGCATTGGATCGTCATGAGCGGATTCATCAGCGTCACCTTGGGCAGCATGCTCGGCGCGATGGCGCGCTACTTCGTGTCCGGCTTCGTGGCCAGGCGGGTCGGCGAGACGTTTCCCTGGGGCACGCTGCTGATCAATGTCAGCGGCGCCTTTGTGATCGGCATCTTTGGGGGGCTGGCGCGCGATCCGGCCTCGCTGCTTGCTGCGCCCGATTCGTGGTTGTTTGCGGTGACCGGTTTTCTGGGCGCCTACACCACGGTTTCCTCCTTCAGCCTGCAGACGCTGGCGCTCGCGCGCGACGGGGAGGACGGTCGTGCCGCGGGCTATGCCGTCGTTTCCGTCGCCTTGTCGCTTGCGGCCGCGGCGCTGGGCTTTGCCCTGGTCGGCGCCTTGAAATGAAGCGACGGCCAAGGCAATGACCCCCGGCAAGACCACCTCGACGACGCGAAACACTGCCCTTCTGTATGCATCGGTGGCGGCCGGCGGCTTGCTGGGCAGCCTGTCGCGTTACCTTGTCGCGCTGCTTATCCCGGTGGTGTCTGGCTTTCCGTGGCCCACCTTGTTCGTCAACATTACCGGATCCTTCATCATCGGATTCTACAGCACCTTGAGCGGGCCGGACGGCCGCCTGTTCGCGGGCGTCAGGCAGCGGCAGTTCGTGATGACCGGATTTTGCGGCGGCTACACCACGTTTTCGTCGTTCAGTCTCGAAACCGTCAGGCTGCTGCAGTCGGGCTTCACGCGGACCGCCTCGATCTATATCGCGGTCTCGGTCGTGACCTGGCTTGTCGCCGTGTGGCTTGGATCTATGCTGGCGAACCGCCTCAATCGTTTGAAAGGGAGCTGACGATGCAAATTCCCAAACAGGCGTTACTGCTCCGGATCTTTATCGGCGAGAACGATCAATTCGGCGGCTCGCCACTGTACGAGGCGATCGTGCTGAAGGCGCGCGAGATGCATCTCGCCGGCGCCACCGTCCTGCGCGGACCGATGGGTTTTGGTGCATCGAGCCGGCTGCACACCACGAAGATCCTGCGCCTCTCCGAGGATCTGCCGCTGCTGATCGAGATCGTCGATGCCGAGGACAAGATCAACGCTTTCCTGCCCTCGCTCGATGCGATGATGTCGAGCGGCTTGATCACGCTGGAAAAGGTCCAGGTGCTGCAATACGGGACCAAGGCGACGAGCTAGACGAGAGCATCCGCCGATCAGCTGCAAGCGCCGTCATTGCGAGGAGCGAAGCGACGAAGCAATCCAGATCGCATCCGCTGAGAAAGCCTGGATTGCTTCGCTTACGCTCGCAATGACGCGGAGAATTCCGCGTTCGCTCCAGCGAGCGCACTCGGAAATCTCGCGGTTCTCGGATGTGCAATTGCGCATCAGGGTTCGGTGCTGGCGCACCGCCCCGAATGACGGCGGAGTCTATTGATTTGCCCGACAGGCAGCGTTCCAAAATTCCTGTCAACCCTCACGCGCAAAAACATTTCTGTTTTTCAGAAGCCAGAATCAGTCGTATGCTGCGCGCTATCCCGCCTCGATGCAGAGGGACGTATCGCGATCGTCACGACACGTGAGGCGGGGATGCGGTGGACGCGAGACGTGCCGAACAGACGAACGGCGACGTTTTGCGGACGGCGAAGTCGTGTGGTCCTGGCGCGCCCATGCAGGCGCCAAGTTGGCGGCGATGCTCAACGCATCGTGGCCTGCGACGGTGGCAACAAGCTGGTTCACCGGGGAGAGCTCGAAATAAGCCGTAAACCACTCGCGCAGGGAAGGCCGGTGTGATTCCGCCTGTACCTGTGGTCACGCGCCGTTTGCGCAACACAAGTTGGCGCGGCGGTCCCGGGTGCAGCGGTCACTCGGCCTTCCCTGCGCCCTCTGTTCTCGGAGCGGCGGCGTTTTTCGGTCAACACCTCGGGCGCGAGCGGCGCCGCGAGACTGTGCCGTCGCGCTCTCGATTTGAAAATCGAATTGGACGATTGCAACGGCCAATCACACTGTGCGCATCAGGCGCGGTTGGATCGGCAAGCTTCGCTGCGCCGTGAGCGGATCGGACTGCAGTGCGGGAATTTGCTGCACTGCGTCTTTGACCTTTCGCTACCTTTTATCTATCGATACGCGCGTGATCCTTTGTCCCAATTGATTGACTCAGTTCCGCCGCGTAGGTTGACTCATGGCGTCGGAGAACGCGGTCGGCGTGCAGGGCGATGTCGCCGACTGGTCGGAACACGTGAGTTCGTCGGCGGCGGCGAAGAGCAAATTGCGCCTCGGCATGAGGGCCGAGCACGATTGAGAGCGCCGGGCAGGCGTCGGAGTTTCTGGATGCGCTTTCTCGATCCCAGCGCATCTCAGAAGTGCGAGACGGGAAGGGCGCTGACTCGCACGCGTTACGGGCTGAGGACGGGATCGTCGGGCAGGCCGCTTTCCGAGAAGGCGGCTAACCATAGGGGAAGGAAACGCGAAAATGACTGTCTTATCGTTCCTTGACCGCGAGCACACGGTCGCCGAACCAGGTTTCAGCCGATGGATGGTGCCGCCCGCGGCACTTTGTATTCACCTGTGCATCGGTCAGGCCTACGCGTTCAGCGTCTTCAACCTCCCGATGACCAAGTTGATCGGCATCACCAAGTCGGCGCCGGACGATTGGAAGCTGACCGATCTCGGCTGGATCTTCTCGATCGCCATCTTCTTTCTGGGACTCTCTGCTGCGGTCTTCGGACGCTGGGTGGAGGAAGGTGGTCCTCGTCGCGCCATGTTTGCGGCCGGCCTGTGCTGGTCCGGCGGCTTTTTGGTTTCTGCGTTCGGCGTCTATGCTCACAACATCTGGCTCATCTATCTCGGCTACGGCGTCCTTGGCGGCGTCGGTCTGGGACTGGGGTACATTTCGCCGGTTTCCACGCTGATCAAATGGTTTCCTGACCGGCCCGGCATGGCGACCGGCATGGCGATCATGGGCTTCGGCGGCGGCGCCTTCATCGCCTCGCCGCTGTCGGTCTGGCTGATGCAAAGGTTCTCGACTCCGACCCACGTCGGTGTCGCCGAAACCTTCATCGTGCTCGGCGTGGTCTACCTGGCCTTTATGTGGGTCGGCGCGGCCATTGTCCGCATTCCGGCACCGGGCTGGAGGCCGGAAGGCTACACGCCGCCGGCGGTGCCGAAAAAACTTGTCACGAAGAATGACGTTTACGTCTACGACGCAATTAAGACCCCGCAGTTCTGGCTGATCTGGTGGGTGCTGTGCTTGAACGTGACCGCCGGAATCGGCGTGCTCGGACAGGCCTCGGCGATGACCCAGGAAATGTTCCCTGGCAAGGTTTCCGCGGTCGCGGCTGCCGGCTTCGTGGGGCTGCTCAGCCTGTTCAACATGGCCGGGCGCTTCATCTGGGCATCAACATCCGACGTCATTGGGCGCAAGAACACCTATTTCTGCTTCTTCGTGCTCGGAACGCTGCTCTACATAGCGGTGCCGTGGACCGGTTCGATCGGAAGCGTGGCGCTGTTCGTTCTGTGTTTCGTGGTGATCATCAGCATGTATGGCGGCGGTTTTGCCACCGTGCCCGCTTATCTGAAGGACATGTTCGGCACGCGCTATGTCGGCGCCATCCACGGCTGGCTGATCACGGCGTGGTCGGCGGCCGGCGTGTTCGGTCCGGTCCTGGTGAACTACATCCGCCAGTATCAAATCGACCACGGCGTGGCGAAGGCGCAGGCCTATAACACGACCATGTACATCATGGCTGGGCTTCTGGTGATCGGCTTCATCTGCAACTTCTTCATCAAGGCCGTACACGAGCGTTATCACATGTCCGAAGATGACGTTCGCGCGCACGACGCCGCGGCCGCAGCGCGGACTAAAACGAAAGCTCAACCGGCCGGTGCGAGCGCTTGAGGGAGAATGGCAATGGCAACACAGACCGAGAGCTCGATGAAGGTGAAGGTGGCCTTGGCATGGGGATTCGTCGGAATTCCCCTGGCATGGGGTGTGATCCAAACCATCAGCAACGCCATGAAGCTGTTCCACTAGCCCGCAGGACCTTGCGAGGCGCCCATCGGGGCCTCGCAAGGGCCGGATGGGCAAGTTGATCAATGTCCGCTGACACAGGTCTTTGATGCTCAAAACGCAAGGAGCAGCGGAACCCGGCGGCCGTGGCAGATGCGAGAAGTGGGGGGCATGGCAGCGGCGCTGCGTGCCCCCTAAATCGTTATTTAGACAATCGAATCTTCTATTGGCATCTGGCATGCCAGAAGTTAGAGTCGCTCTTAATAGTCGTGAGGGAACGAGACGTATCCATGGTTCATGACGTGCATCAGGTCCGCTCGTTCGAGCATCCGGGGCAAGGACGCAAGCGGGCGAAGGCGACGCCGAAGGGCCGCCAGATCGATCCGACCGCCGCGCACGACATCGAGGTGTTGCTTGCCGAGCGGCCGCGGCGGCGCGATCTTCTGATCGAGCATCTGCATCTGATCCAGGATACCTACGGGCAGATTTCCGCGGCCCATCTCGCGGCGCTTGCCGAAGCGATGCGGCTGTCTTTCGCCGAAGTGTTCGAGACGGCGACCTTCTACGCGCATTTCGATGTGGTGAAGGAGGGCGAGCCGGACGTACCTCCACTGACCGTCCGGGTCTGTGACTCCCTGACCTGCGCAATGTTGGGCGGGGAAAAATTGCTGCAGGACTTGCAGAGCCGATCGGGCCCCGGCATTCGCGTCCTGCGCGCGCCTTGCGTCGGCCGCTGCGACACCGCGCCCGCGGCCGAGGTCGGCCACAACTTCGTCGACCGAGCGGCCGTCGACAATGTGCTCGCGGCAGCCAAGGCCGGCGACACCCACGTCCATCTGCCCGACTATGTCGGCTACGAAGCCTATGTCGCGGATGGCGGCTATAAGCTGCTGCAGCGCTTGCGTGCGGGCGAATTGTCCAAAGAGGACGTGCTGAAGCAGCTCGATGATGCGAGCCTGCGCGGGCTCGGCGGTGCCGGCTTTCCCACGGGGCGCAAATGGCGCGCGGTGCTGGGCGAGCCTGGCCCGCGGCTGATGGCGGTGAACGGTGATGAGGGCGAGCCGGGCACCTTCAAGGACCGCTATTATCTCGAGCGCGATCCGCATCGTTTCCTCGAGGGTACGCTGATCGGCGCCCACGTCGTCGAAGCGTCCGACGTCTACATCTACGTCCGCGACGAATATCCCGCCTGTCGCGACATCCTCGATCGCGAGATCGCAAAACTGCCGCCGGGCGGGCCGGTGCTGCATCTGCGCCGCGGTGCCGGCGCTTATATCTGCGGCGAGGAGTCCTCGCTGCTCGAGAGCATCGAAGGCAAGCGCGGTTTGCCGCGCCACAAGCCGCCTTATCCGTTCCAGGTAGGCCTGTTCGGCCTGCCAACGCTGATCAACAATGTCGAGACGCTGTGGTGGGTGCGCGACATCGTCGAGAAGGGCGCCGGTTGGTGGAAGAGCCACGGTCGTAATGGCCGCGTCGGCCTGCGCAGCTACTCGGTTTCGGGCCGCGTCAAAGATCCCGGGGTGAAACTGGCGCCGGCCGGCATCACCGCGCGCGAATTGATCGAGGAGTTCTGCGGCGGCATGGCCGATGGCCATAATTTCTATGCCTATCTGCCCGGCGGCGCGTCGGGCGGCATCCTGCCGGCTTCGATGGGGGACATTCCGCTCGATTTCGGCACTTTGGAAAAATACGGCTGCTTCATCGGCTCGGCGGCGATCGTCATCCTGTCGCAACAGGACAGCGTGAGGGCGGCGGCGCTGAACCTGATGCGCTTCTTCGAAGATGAAAGCTGCGGGCAGTGTACGCCGTGCCGCATCGGCACGCAGAAGGCGGCGCAGCTGATGGAGCGGCCGGTCTGGAACCGGCAATTGCTCGAAGAATTGAGCCAGGCGATGCGGGATGCCTCGATCTGCGGGCTGGGCCAGGCGGCCTCCAATCCGCTGACCTCCGTGATCAAATACTTTCCCGACGAGTTCAGGGACGCAGCCGAATGACCAAGATCCAGTTCGAGCTCGACGGCAAACAAGTCGAAGCCAAGCCAGGCGAAACCATCTGGCAGGTGGCCAAGCGCCAGGGGCAGGAGATTCCGCATCTCTGCTACTCTCCGGCGCCGGATTATCGGCCGGACGGCAATTGCCGCGCCTGCATGGTCGAGATCGAGGGCGAGCGCGTGCTCGCAGCTTCCTGCATGCGCACGCCGACCGTCGGCATGAAGGTGAAGACCGCCAGCCCGCGTGCGGCTGCGGCGCAGAAGATGGTGATGGAGCTCCTGGTCGCCGACCAGCCCGAGCGCGAGACGTCTCACGATCCCGATTCGAAATTCTGGCGCTGGGCCGAGAAGACCGGTGTCGCCGCAAGCCGCTTTCCGTCCGCCGAGCGCTGGAAGCCGGACAGCAGCCATTCGGCGATGCGCGTCAATCTCGATGCCTGCATCCAGTGCGGGCTTTGCGTGCGCGCCTGCCGCGAGGTCCAGGTCAACGACGTCATCGGCATGGCTTATCGCAACAACGGCGCCAAGGTCGTATTCGATTTCGACGATCCCATGGGAGAATCGACCTGCGTCGGCTGCGGTGAATGCGTGCAGGCCTGCCCGACCGGCGCGCTGATGCCGGCCGTGATGTTGGATGAGAAGCAGACCCGCGTGGTCTATCCCGATCGCAAGGTCGATTCGCTCTGTCCCTATTGCGGTGTCGGCTGCCAGGTCACCTATGACGTCAAGGGCGAGAAGGTGATCTATGCCGAGGGTCGCGACGGTCCGGCCAATCACAATCGCCTTTGCGTCAAAGGCCGCTTCGGCTTCGACTACATCCATCACCCGCATCGCCTGACCAAGCCGCTGGTGCGGCTGCCGAATGCGAAGAAGGATGCCAACGACCAGGTCGATCCCGCCAATCCGTTCACGCATTTCCGCGAGGCGAGCTGGGAAGAGGCGCTCGACATCGCGGCGCAAGGCTTGGTCAAGATCCGTGACGAGAAGGGGCCGAAGGCGCTCGCCGGTTTCGGTTCGGCCAAGGGCTCCAACGAAGAGGCCTATCTGTTCCAGAAGCTGGTGCGCACCGGCTTCGGCTCCAACAACGTCGACCATTGCACGCGGCTGTGTCACGCCTCCTCGGTGGCGGCGCTGACGGAAGGGCTGAACTCGGGCGCGGTGTCGGCACCGTTCTCGGCCGCGCTCGATGCCGAGGTGATCATCGTCATCGGTGCCAACCCGACCGTGAACCACCCGGTTGCGGCGACCTTCATCAAGAATGCGGCCAAACGCGGCGCCAAGCTGATCGTGATGGATCCGCGGCGGCAGATGCTGTCGCGCCACGCCTACAAGCATCTCGCTTTCAAGCCCGGCAGCGACGTCGCGCTCCTGAACGCGATGATCAACACCATCATCACCGAAGGATTGACGGACGATCAGTACATCGCCGGCTACACCGAAGGCTTCGAGGAGCTGAAGGCCAAGATCAAGGATTTCACGCCGGAGAAGATGGCTCCGATCTGCGGCATCCCGGCGGAGACGCTGCGCGAGGTGGCGCGGCTCTACGCGCGCTCGCGCGCCTCCATCATCTTCTGGGGCATGGGCATCAGCCAGCATGTGCACGGTACCGACAATGCGCGCTGCCTGATCGCGCTTGCGCTGATTACCGGGCAGGTCGGGCGTCCCGGCACCGGCTTGCATCCGCTACGCGGTCAGAACAACGTGCAGGGCGCCTCCGATGCCGGCCTCATTCCGATGTTTCTGCCGGATTACCAGCCGGTCGGCCGCGATGATCTGCGCGGCGCGTTCGAGCGGCTGTGGAAGCAGGATCTCGATCCCGTGCGCGGGCTCACCGTGGTCGAGATCATGAATGCGATCCACGCCGGCGAGATCAACGGCATGTATATCGAGGGCGAAAACCCAGCGATGTCGGATCCCGACCTGCAGCATGCGCGCGAGGCGCTGGCGAAGCTCGACCATCTCGTCGTGCAGGATCTGTTCGTTACCGAGACCGCCTTCCATGCCGACGTGATCCTGCCGGCCTCCGCCTTCGCCGAGAAGGAAGGCACCTTCACCAACACCGACCGCCGCGTCCAGCTCGCGCGCCAGGTGATCAAGCCGCCGGGCGAGGCGCGGCAGGATCTCTGGATCATCCAGGAGATCGCCCGCCGCATGGGGCTGTCGTGGAATTACAACGGCGCGGCGGACGTCTACGCCGAGATGGCTCAGCTGATGCCCTCGCTCGACAACATCAGCTGGGAACGGCTGGTGCGCGAAGGTGCGGTGACCTATCCGGCCGACGATCCGGCGAAGCCTGGCAACGAAATCATCTTCACCGCCGGTTTCCCCACCGAGAGCGGGCGCGGCAAGATCGTGCCGGCGCGCGTGCTGCCGCCGGACGAATTGCCCGACGACGAATATCCGATGGTGCTGTCGACGGGCCGCGTGCTCGAACATTGGCACACGGGGGCGATGACGCGGCGGGCGAGCGTGCTCGACGAGATCGAACCTGAGGCGGTTGCCTTCATGTCGCCGAAGGACATGCGGCGCATGCAGCTTTCGCCCGGCGACTTCATTCGGCTGGAAACGCGTCGCGGCGCGGTCGAAGTGAAAGTACGCGCCGACAGCGACGTGCCGCAGAACATGGTGTTCATGCCGTTCTGCTACGCCGAGGCCGCCGCCAACCTCCTGACCAACCCCGCGCTCGACCCGTTCGGAAAGATTCCGGAATTCAAGTTCTGCGCGGCGCGGGTGGAGCCGGTCGAGATTAGGACTGCGGCGGAATAGCCTGTGGTGGCCGGTGCGCCTGCTACAGGTGGGGCGGTCGGCTTTCGGTGTTGCCGACATCGCGGTCCCGTTTCGGCCGGGTCTGGCGTGGGACGGCCGGGTGGGAGTGCTCGGAGACCCCGGCAGGATCGCGGGTCCTGGCCGTGGTCATGAGCAGCAGAAACAGGGCGCGTTCGCCCTGGTATTTGGCTTCGGGGCGGCTGGTTTCCGAGGCGCCCATGATGGTCTTGCCGGACGAGTCACAGACACAGACCCGCCATTCCCATCGCGCCCTGCCGCGCTTCGTCAGTACGACTTCCAACATCATTCATTGAGTATCGCCTGAAGCAATTTGGTTTCGCAAAACCGCAAAGATTTTTTGAAATGAGCCGGGAATAAGAACATCGCCTCCCGATACTTTCGCCCGCGCGCTCGCCACAAATTGCAATCATAGGTCGATAATATGAATATGAAAAACCAAAACGTGAAAGGCTCACTGCGCCCGCGCTTATGAGATTCCTATAACGAGAGCACTCCGGCCGTCTCGAAAACATATGCGCAGGATGGCACCTCACGTCAGCACAACCAGACCGATCAAGGAGCAAGCCATGATGGATGTTCTCATGCTGGCGCTGGCGTTCTTATTTTTCGCAGCCGCGATCGGCTACACCTACGCGTGCGAGCGATTGTAACGGAGCGAACCCATGATCTTCGACTATTCGCTCGCCGGCCTCGTCTCGCTCGGCCTGTTGATCTACCTGACTTACGCGCTGCTGCGGCCGGAGCGGTTCTAATTCGCTCGCCGGCGCTCGCGCGCGCTTTTCCCAGAGGCTTACTCCCATGACCGCGATCGGTTGGCTTCAAATCATTCTCTATTGCGTCGTCATCCTCGCGCTGGTCAAGCCGCTCGGCTGGTACATGACTCGCGTGTTCAATGGCGAGCGTACGTTCCTCTCGCCGGTGCTGCGTCCGGTCGAGGCCGGCATTTACTGGATCGGCGGCGTGGATGAGCGGCGCGAGCAGCATTGGCTGACATATACGGTCGCCATGCTCCTGTTCCACGTCGGCGGTGTCCTGATCATCTACGCCCTGATGCGGCTGCAAGCGTTTTTGCCGTTCAATCCGGCCGGCCAGTCGGCGGTTGCAGAGGATCTGTCCTTCAACACCGCCATCAGTTTCATCACCAACACCAACTGGCAGAACTACGGTGGTGAGAGCACGCTCTCTTATTTGGTGCAGATGCTCGGTCTGACGCATCAGAATTTCCTGTCAGCGGCAACCGGCATCGTGCTCGCGGTCGCCTTGATCCGTGGCTTTGCCCGCGCCTCGATGCGCACGGTGGGCAATTTCTGGGTCGATGTCACCCGTTGCACGCTTTATGTGCTGCTGCCGATCTGCATCGTCTACACGCTGTTCTTGGTCTGGCAGGGCATGCCGCAGACGCTCGGACCCTACGTCGAGGCGACCACGCTGGAAGGCGCCAAACAGACCATTGCGGTCGGTCCGGTCGCCTCACAGGTCGCGATCAAGATGCTGGGCACCAATGGGGGCGGCTTCTTCAACGCCAATGCGGCCCATCCATTCGAGAACCCGACCGCGCTCTCGAATTTCGTGCAGATGATCTCGATCTTCGCGCTGGGCGCTGCGCTCACCAATGTGTTCGGCCGCATGGTCGGCAATCAGCGCCAGGGCTGGGCTATCCTGGCGGTGATGGGCGTGCTGTTCCTTGCCGGCGTCACCGTCTGCTACTGGGCGGAAGCGAATGGCACCACGATGATGCATGCGCTGGGCCTGACCGGCGGCAACATGGAGGGCAAGGAGGTTCGCTTCGGCATCGTTGCCTCCTCGCTGTTTGCCGTCATCACGACTGCCGCCTCCTGTGGTGCGGTCAACGCCATGCATGACAGCTTTACCGCGCTCGGCGGCATGATCCCGCTGATCAATATCCAACTCGGCGAGATCATCATCGGCGGCGTCGGTGCGGGCCTGTACGGCATGCTGCTGTTCGTGATTTTGGCGATCTTCGTCGCCGGATTGATGGTTGGCCGCACGCCGGAATATGTCGGCAAGAAGATCGAAGCGCGGGAAGTCAAGATGGCGATGCTTGCCATCCTGGTGCTGCCGCTGATGATCCTGGGCTGGACTGCGGTCGCAGTGGTACTCCCGGGACCGGTCGCAGCAATGAACAATGCTGGCCCGCACGGCTTTTCGGAGGCGTTGTATGCCTATTCCTCGCAGACAGGTAACAACGGTTCGGCCTTCGCAGGTCTCGGCGGAAACATTCCATTCTACAATATCACCGGCGCCGTCGCGATGTTCGTGGGCCGCTTTTTCATGATCATTCCCGCCATGGCGATTGCCGGATCCTTGGCCGGCAAGAAGTCGATCCCGCCATCGATGGGCACTTTCCCGACGACGGGCGGCCTGTTCGTCGGTCTTGTGGTCGGCGTGATCCTGATCGTGGGTGGCCTCACGTTTTTCCCGGCGCTCGCGCTCGGCCCCATCGTCGAACACCTCGCGATGACCGCAGGCACCCTGTTCTGAGCGAGCCATTCGGAGTTAGGTCAATGGAACCCGTCGTTAAGATGAACAAGCGGATGCCGGTCGCCACCATGCTCGACCCGAAGGTCATGGTGCCTGCGATCAGGGCCTCTTTCGTCAAGCTCGATCCGCGGCTGATGATGAAGAATCCGGTGATGTTCGTGGTCGAGATCGTGGCCGCCTTGACCACCGTGATCTTCCTGCGTGACCTCGCCTGGGGTGGCGCAAATATCGGCTTCACATTCCAGATCATTCTCTGGCTCTGGTTCACGGTACTGTTCGCCAATTTCGCCGAAGCCGTGGCGGAGGGCCGCGGCAAGGCCCACGCCGAGTCGCTGCGAAAAACCCGTACGGAAAGCCAGGCGAAGCTGCTGTCCGGCTCCGACCGCAACTTCAGGCTGGTTCCTGGCACCAGTGCCAAGGTCGGCGACGTCGTTCTCGTCGAGGCCGGCGACACAATCCCTTCGGATGGCGAAGTCATCGAAGGCGTCGCCTCTGTCAATGAAGCGGCCATCACCGGCGAATCCGCGCCTGTGATCCGGGAATCCGGCGGTGATCGTTCGGCGGTCACCGGCGGCACTCAAGTGCTGTCGGACTGGATCCGCGTCCGCATCACGGCTGAGCAGGGCTCGACCTTTATCGACCGCATGATCAAACTGGTCGAGGGTGCCGAACGTCAGAAGACGCCGAACGAAATCGCACTCAACATCCTGCTTGCGGGCCTGACGATCATCTTCGTTT
>JBLMWS010000236.1:0-5429 GCA_050257355.1 Gemmatimonas sp. | reverse complement strand
AGGAAGCAATCCAGACTATATCCGCGGAGAAAGTCTGGATTGCTTCGCTTGCGCTCGCAATGACGCTGGAGGTTGAGTGCGCGTTTCCTCGATTCATTCAGATCGGCCGCCCGGAGTAGAGTAGGCGTTTCGGCCGGCAGGCATAGGGACCGGTCTCGCGACCGGTCTTTAAGCCCGGGCCAGGGCGCGGGCGAACACCACTTCCACCAGCGTGCCGGAGCGTCCGCCGGTCTTGATGTGGAATTGTGCGCGATTGGCTTCGACCAGCGCTTTGGTGAGCGACAGGCTCACCGCCGAATTGTCGCTCGCCTTGTCCGAAGGCGGCTGGGTGCGGAACGGCTCCAGCGCGGCCGCGACTTCGTTGTCGTTGAGGCCGTGACCGGTGTCGCGTACGCGCAAGATCACCTCGCCACGGTCCGACAGCGCGGTGGAGACGATCACCTGGCCGCCGGGATTGGCCAAATGGATCGAGTTGCCGATCAGGTTCATGGTGATCTGCCTGAGCGAGCGGGCGTCCGCGACCACCGGCGGCAACAGATGCGCGAGCGAGGTGCGGATGATGATGCGCTCGCGGTTGGCCTGCGGCTGCATCACGGAGACGCAGTTTTCGACGAGCTCGTTGAGGTTCTGGCTGGTGAAGGCGAGCTCGATCTTGCCGGTCTCGATCCGCGAGAGTTCGGTGAGCTCGTCGATGATGGCGATCACCCGCTCGCCCGAGGCGCGGATGTCCTTCAGATATTCGAGATAGCGTTCGTTGCCGAGCGGCCCGAAACGTTCGCCGACCATCACCTCGGCAAAGCCGATGATGGCGTTGAGCGGGGTGCGAACCTCGTGGCTGATCCGCGCCAGCATGTCGGTTTTGGCCGCTGTCGCACGCTCGGCCATGCGCCGCGCGTCGCGCAATTCGCCGTCGCTGCTCCTGCTCTGCGACTGGTCGCGAAACACCGCAAAGAAGTTCGGACCCGCAGGCTGCGTCCGCCCGATCGTCATCGACAGCGGGATGATGCCGTCCCTCGCGATGCGGCCGACCACATCGCGCCCGGCATCGAGCAGGCTCGCGGCGCCGGCATCCTGCACGCCTTGCAGATATTCCTGCACCGCGCGCTGGCTTTCGGGCGCGAACAGCTCGACGAGATTGCGCTTGAGGAGATCGTCGCCGTCGTAGCCGAACAGCGCCTCCGCGCTGCGGTTGCAGGCATGGATGTTGCCGGCGCCGTCGAACATCAGGATGCCCTCGGCGGTGGTGTCGAGAATGGCGGCGAGGTCTTCAGCGTTGGCTTGGCCGGCCGCAGCCGGCAGGTTTGTCGCAACGGCCAGGGGCGCGGCCGACACGGGCGGTGCAGCTTCGGCCGTCGTCGCCGGGGCGGCGCCGGTTGCGAACATCAGCGCCAGCGCGGACTCGCCGTCCCATGAAATCGTGAACAGCCGCGCCTCGGTGGCGGCGGCATGCGCGCCTGTGGGCTGGCCTGCCGCAATAGTCACCAGCGTGCCCGCTTCGGACGTGCTGCCGGGCGCGGAGACCACGGGCTCGACATACAGCGCGTCCAGGCCTCCGGCCTGCTCCATCGCATGCAGGCTCGCATAGCCCATGCGCTGCAGGAACGCAGGGTTGGCATAGAGCAGGCGGTCCAGCCGATAGATCAGCACGCCGCTCGGCACGAGATCGAGCAGCATACGGTCCCCGCCGCTGGTGCCGCACGCCGGCGGCTCGGCGGTCAGCCATTCCGGCTGAGACGACGCGGCCACGTGCGTAGCCATCCCGTGGGTCGACCCGGGCGCCTCCGCTGGAGGTTCGGCCGCAAGGCTTGCGGGCTCGGTGTCTGGCGCCTCCGGCTCGCCGGCCGCGTTGCGCTCCAGGCGCGCCGCCAATTGCCGGGCCAGTTCATTGAATGCGCTGTTCTCCACCGCCGTCAGCGCCGGTGATTTCGGTTCGGCTCCGAGCGGGCGGAACGGCACGACGTTGGGCGGGGTTTCCAAAGGCTTGTCCAGATCGGTTGCCAACTCGGCTGCCAAGTCGGTTGCAAGGTCGTTTGGCGGTGAAGTCTCGGTGCCGGACATGGCGGGCTCGGCGGGGACGTCGGCACTTACATCGCATTCGCCGGGCGGAACTGGGGCGGCATCAGGCTCGGGATTGGCCGGAACGATATCGGCTGAGAGCGCCTTGGGACTCGGCACCGGGTGCTCGCGCTCGTACCGGCGGAAAGCCGCGAGCCGCGCCAGGGCATCGAGATCCCGGCACACCCCGAAGCCGCGATAGCCGGCAAAACTCCTGGTGCGATCGAACATCGGCAAACCCGCAAGCTCGACGACGAGGCTGCCGCCGTCATCGATCGGCCAGCTCAAGGCGATGCCGCACCAGGTATCTCCGGTCGCAAACGCCTGCATCACCCGGTCGTCCGGATCGAGCTCCAGCCTGCAGGCGATCTCCTGCCAGCCTTGGCCGAGCACGGCTGCGGTCCGTGCGCCGGCGAGTTCGATGAACTCCTCCGAGGTCACGGTGAAATGCGCCTTGGCGTCCATCTGCCAGAGAAAGCGCAGCGGCTGTGTGCGCGGCTCCGGTGCCGGGTGATCGCGCCACGACATCGCAGCCTCGCGTTCGACCTGTGCCGGCGAGGCCTGGTCCGCCGCGGAGGTCTCGCTGGTGTTCGCCGGCTCGTCGGCAACGGCTTCGACATAGGGCGAAGGCTCATGCTCGCTCGTCGTCGGACCCTCGGCGGGGTGTACCGGCGCGGCTGCGGCCGGCGCGCTGTCTGCCGCCGATTGCGCTATTGCGGCCTCTTCAAGCAGGGCAAATTCGGCGGGCGCTTCACCTGACAAGGTCGGCTGCTCGTAAGATGGTGTCTGCACAGGCGGCTCGATCGGTTCGCTCGCCTCGGCCGGTGTTGCGGCGTCGCGGGCTGGTGGCGTGATCAACGCAACAATTGCGAGGTCGGCACCGGCGCCGACTCGCTGCAGCACAATATGGCCGATATCCGCCGTGGTCTCAAAGCGGCCGGCGGCGAGCGCCGCGCTGCGGGCCTCGTCCAGCCCGGCTTCGGCCAGAGTGGGAAAGCGGGTGAGCGCCCGGCTGGCCTCGCTCGCCGCGACCAGCATGCCGTCGCGCGCGTAGGCCGCGACCGGTGCATCGATGGCCGCGACCAGCCGCTGCAGCCGCTCCGGCAGCGGCATCGCGCGGCCGGCCCGTTCGGCCGCCGCGACCAGGACACCGTGGCTGCCGTCGAACAGATCGATCCGCCTGCAGGCGCAGGTGATGAGCATGCCGGGCTGTGCTCCAAAGCCGCGCAGCCGCTCCAGCCGCACAGCGCCGTTCGGCGGCAGCTTGCCCGCGAGCTGCGCCACCTGGCGCCGGTGCACATTCGCCGGCCCAAACGGCCTCTTCGAAAGCTCCGCACTATCGGCCGTTCCGAACAACTGCGCGGCGACCGCATTGGCCCAGAGAACCCGCGTCCCGTCCGTGGACCATAGCCACGCCGGCAGGGCGCTCGTCGCATGTGCAGCCAGCCGCGGATCACTGACGCCCTGTAACTGAAATTCCGTCGTATTCATCGTGGCGGGTCGGTCGGCTGGTTCGCGCAAAACGGCGTCGGTGAGAGCGAATGTCGGTTGGGCCGCACACGTGACAGCCTTAACGGAAGGTTAGTATCGCCTGGCGGCAATGCCAGGTCCATGACCGGTTCCCGGGATCGCCATCCCAACCGACGCTAACGTTAATTCGGCAGCGCCGGCCGAACCCCGCTCGGGCTCTGGCGTTGAACGGTTTGCGGGGCACAATCAAA
The DNA here is from genome assembly GCA_050257355.1 of Gemmatimonas sp. Taxonomy (GTDB): domain Bacteria; phylum Pseudomonadota; class Alphaproteobacteria; order Rhizobiales; family Xanthobacteraceae; genus Bradyrhizobium. The sequence goes on along the minus strand of JBLMWS010000236.1, from coordinate 1,653 downwards.
GGTTCGCGATCAGGCATGCGGGCCGTATCCGCGTCATACCGGCGAAGTCTTTCGTCGATAGTCGTTGCCGTCGGCCGCGGAAACAGCACATCCTCACTAGCAAACAAGGAGAGGGTTCATGGACGAACGAGTGCGCGAGCGTTTCGAAATCCCCAACAACATGCGCGCAATGGGGGAAGCCAGCGTCGAGCAGGCCCGGAAGACCTTCGAGAAATTGGTGGAAAGCGCGCAGGCCACCGCCGGCTCGCTGGAAGAGCGTGGCGCCACGGTTCGCGCCGGAGCCAAGGATATCGGCGCGAAGGCCATCTCCTATGGCGAGAAGAACATGCAGGCCTCGCTGGACTATGCGCAGTCGCTGCTCCACGCCAAGGACTTCGCCGAAGTGATGCGGTTGCACAGCGCATATGTTCAGGCCCAGATGCGGGCATTGGCCGAGCAGGCGACCGAGATGGGCCAGATCGTCAGCCGCGCCGCCATGGATGCCGCCAAACCTAAAGTTTGAGTGCCGCGGCGCCTCGCGCGGTTCCGTAACGGACGAAAACGCGAGTATTTTCAAAGACCCGGTGCATCCATCCCGGGTCTTTTATTTTGGCAGCGCACCTTAAATTGCATTGCGATGCACAATATTGACATGATATGGATATTTAATGTGCAGACCCCCGATTGAGGGATCTCCACGCCGTGATCCTGTTCGACCCGTCCGGCCTTGGCCGCCGGCCGTGCGTAAGAGGCTCACCCCCGCTTCATCTCCGCCGCGAAGGAAGCATGCCATGACCAACGCCACCGATCCGTTCTCCGCCTCCATTATTCCGTTTGAAGTTCCCGAACAGATGCGTGCGTTCGCCGAGAAGGGCGTTTCGCAGGCCCGCGACAGCTATGCCAAGTTCAAGGACGCAGCCGAAAGCCACAACAGCACCATCGAGGCTGTCTTCACCAGTGCCAGCAAGGGCGCGAGCGCTTACTCCGCCAAGCTGATGGAATTCCTCAAGACCAACACCACCGCCAACCTGGACTTCGCCCAGGAGCTGCTCGGCATCAAGTCGCCGTCGGAAGCGCTGGAGCTCTGGACTTCGCACGCCCGCAAGTCCTTCGAGACGATCTCCACGCAGGCCAAGGAACTCGCCGAGCTGACGCAGAAGGTTGCGGCCGAAACCGTCGAGCCGATCAAGCAGAACGCGTCGAAATATTACAAGCCCGCCGCCTGATCCGGGCGAGCGTCGGTCTTTGACTAATTTCTAGTGCACGTAGCGTAAGACCGGCGATGACCACTTTACCTTAAGACAAGCCCGGGCAGCCTGCCCGGGTTTTGCTTTGGCGGCAGCCGCGGGAGCGGCTGAATCTAGCGTGCGCAACGGCCTTGCCAAAATGAGCCGTTGCACCTAGTTTCCGCCCCGACCCGCCCGGCCCTGAAGGGCCGTGAAGGCGCGGAAGGATGCAGTTGTAGCTCAGTTGGTTAGAGCGCCTGACTGTGGATCAGGAGGTCGGTGGTTCGAATCCACCCAACTGTACCAGCTTGGCAAAATCGGTCGGCTGTCCATAAGGACCGACAATGCGGACCTTCTTCCTCGCCATCATCATCGCCGCCCTGTCGAGTTCAGCGGCTCTCGCCGATCCGGCCCGCCGCACCAAACCGAACTACGCCACGCCTCTTGA
>JBLMWS010000235.1:0-5367 GCA_050257355.1 Gemmatimonas sp. | reverse complement strand
GACCGGTCACTTGAACGTCATATCCAGACATTTCGAAATGTCAGAGCCGAGGCCCGAAGAAATCGTGATGCAGCCGCGCACCTTCTGTTGCGTGGTGTCGGCAGCCCAGATCGAATAGCCGCCCTGGCCGAAGAACGAATTGGTGTTGGGCGGCGCAGTCTCGGTGGCGTCGAAATCGTAATGGGAATCGGTCTCGAAGATGCGTGGCTTCTTGGTGCAGCTGCCGTCGGTCTGGACGTTGATCACTTCCTTGTTGTTGCGCGTCAGCGCAAGTGAAACCTGGCAGCGGTAATATTCCGAGGTCTTGGTGTTGAAGACATAGGTGTAGGATGTGCAGGTCGCGGTGTTGAGCTTGCCCGGAGCAAGGCCCCGGCTGCAGGAGATATTTTGACTGTTGCTGAGTTTGAACAGATCATCGGCCTTGGCCGCGGCGACCAGCATCGAAAGCGATAGCACGATCCCTGCGGCAATTTTTGCGAATTGGTTCATTCGAATCATCCCTATGACCTGCTTTTGTCGAATTGTCTTAGAGGAAACGCGGAAGATAGTCGCGAAGCAAACGGTGGGAAATCACAAACTCATCACGCGACGGGTGATGCCGCCATCACCGCTTATGATCACCGCGTTTAGCTCAACGGGATGGAGGTGTTCGTGATTTGTTCAAGGCATTCGGTAGCACGGAGATGGGAAAATGACGAGCAAGGGATTTGCAAAAACGTTGGCCGCTGCAATTGCGCTTACCGCGCTGACGACAGCGGCATGGGCACAAGATTCCGGGCCAACGCCCTGGGAGATCAAGACCGACAGAGGCTACGCCTACGGCAAGGACGGCAAGTTGCTATCCTACAAGATGGGCACCAACAATGCCGGCCTGCTGTTGAAGGGCGCCAGGAAGGTGCCGAAGGGCACGCTGTTCTTCCTCGGTCAAAACGGTCAGCTCTATATGCGCAAAGGGCCTTATCTCGAGGACGACGGCTCTTTCATGTTCGGGGCGCAGTGATCTCGGGCGCGTTCGGCCAAAGCCGAGACGACTGGGAGCTAAAACAGCGACGCCAATTCCTTTGCGCCGCGCTCCCTGCTGTTTTCGTCCATTCGCGCATCGGTCACGGCCAGCAGCTTTGCCACGGTGTTGTGGCGGATCGCGACCGGGTTGCGTTCGTAGCCGCCGCGCTGGAAGAAGTTGGACGTCGGCACCTGTTCACGCATGAATTGCGGCATCATCACCATGTCCAACCCGGTGCCGTCGCCGGTGAGGTTCATCATTTCGAGTTCGGCCGCCGTCAGCGGACGCACATAACCCTTCTGGCGCGCGAAGATCACCGAGGTCAGCAACTTGTGGGTCTGCAGCATCGGGCCGACATCGATGTCCAGCACCATGGCATGCAGCGCCCAGCCTTGCGGGCTCTCGCCGATCTTCGCATGCGCCGACCAGTCGTCCGGCACCGAACGCGCCAGCGCCACCATCTTCTTGAGCACCGCGAGCTTGTATTCCATCGCCTGCCGGACGGAGCCGGACAGATTGGCGGCTTTTTGCGCCAACGCCTTGATGAAGCTGGGGCCCTGTTCGGCGAGCAGCTCGACGGTGTTGGTGGTGAGCAGCTGGTTGTAGCCGATCGCGGTCGACACCGCGTGCGAGCCGTGAATCAGTCCCGATTGGGAATCATGCCTGCCGTCGCCGCCGGTCTCGAAGGCGTAGACCCGCACGGCCTGATTGCGCGTCAGGCCGGCGCTCTCGGCAAAACGAGCATAGGCGCGCTTGAACTGGATCTCCGTTGCGGGCTGCTGCGGCGCCCATTGGAAATATTCGCTGGCCGCTCGCAACAGGTCGGCGACGACCGGAATATGCTTGCGCGGGCGGTGCGGCGCTTCGGGCTCGGTCTCCGGCGCCGGGTTCACCGGCCGCCGCGGCCCGCTATAGACCGGCGGCTGGCTTAGCACATAGTCGTCGACCGTGACTTCCTGGTGATCCCGCCATTTGGCGTAGCGGCCGCGCCGCTTCTCGGCTACCTCGCTCCAATAGGCGCCGGCCTGCTGCTCGAAGGCGTCGCGCGCCTCGAGATATTCCTTGAGCTTGCGGCGATACTCCGCGATCACTTGCGGCGAGATCGCCTGCGCCATCGCGCCGGAAACAGCCGGCGACAGGGAACCTGCGTCAACGGCAAAGGCCCGGGGCGCCGAGAGCGGCAGCGCGAGCGCGACAGCGAAAAGGTAAGCGCGAATCATTCGGTGATACATGCGCTCGGTTGTAGCGCAAACCAAGGCTACTTCCAGGCAAACACCGGCTGTTCCAGCTCGGCAACCCGGGTTTGGCGGCCCGCCAGGACCTCGCGGAACTGGTAGATCATGGCCGCGGTCGGGGCATGGATCAGCCGGCCCTCGTAGTGGAAGCGGATGACCTGGCGCGTGCTCTCGGGAATGGCGACGAAATCGAAGGCATCCGCGCGTTCGATCGTGCCGAGCGTGATCTCGTGCACGGCGGCAACCTCCTGCGCGTTGGCTGCGACCACCTGCCCGTCATCGGCCCACACGACCACCGGCGTGATCAGGTATCCCGAGCGGGTGGGATAATCGTCGAGCAGGCCGAGCACGGCCTCGGGCTTCAGAACGAGCCCGAGCTCTTCCTCGAGTTCGCGCAAGGCGGCTTCGACCGGCGTCTCGCCGGGATCGCACCGCCCGCCCGGCAATGCCCATTGCGCCCGGTGTGCACGCAACCCCGCAGCGCGCCGCGTCAGCAGGAAAGCAGCCTCGGTCGACCCGCTTGTACCGGTGAGCGCAATGACGACGGCCGCGCGCTTCAGCTCCGGCGCAGGCTCGACCGCGACGCTCCGGGCGAAAGCGGCGCACAGCGCGGCGATATTCCGCCGCGTGGTATCATTGAATGGCCTCATCACGCTTGACTACATCAGCTTTGCATTCGATGAAACTTCCCGCACGGGCAGAGGATGGAACAATCGAAATGACCGACAGGACCGTCGCGGCAAAACTCAAATCCGACGGCTGGTCCCTCGTCGAAGCAACCGGATTCATCCAACTGGTCGGGCCGCTCTGGGAGCGCTTCGTCGACGGCCGTCACGAATACGCGCTCCACACCGAGGACAAGCACCACAACCGCCGCGGCCTGGTTCAGGGTGGCGTGCTGATGACCTTCGCCGACCGCACCTGCGGCATGACCGCGCGATACGTGACGGGCAAGCCGACGATGGCCACCATTCAGCTTGACGTACACTTTGTCGAGGCCGGGCAAATCGGCGAGACGCTGATCTCACGACCCTACGTCGTGCGCTCGACCCGCAGCCTGGTCTTCATCCGCACCGAGGTCACGGTCGATCACCGTTGCATCGCCATGGCCAACGGTGTGTTCAAGATTCTGAAAAGCGAGTGACAGGCACGCCGTTCCGGGGTCGCTCCTTCGAGGCGCCCGGAATGCCGGCTCTGCCTGGCACGCAGTCGCACCAGAGCTGGCAGGCCGCTATGCTGCGGCTTCGGCAGTCGCGAGGATATCTCATGCAATACCGCCAGCTCGGCCGCAGCGGCCTGAAGGTTTCGCCGATCTGCCTAGGCACCATGATGTTCGGCGGGCCGACCGACGAGGCAGCGTCGCAGCGGATCATCGCAAAGGCGCGCGAGGCGGGCATCAATTTCATCGACACGGCGGATGCTTATTCCAAAGGCGCCTCCGAAGAGGTGGTCGGCCGCGCCATCTCCAACAACCGCCAGGGTTGGATCCTCGCCACCAAGCTCGCCAATCCGATGGGCGACGATCCCAATCGCGGCGGGCTGTCGCGGCGCTGGGTGTTGCAGGCGGCGGAGGAGAGCTTGAAGCGCCTCGGCACCGACTACATTGACATCTACTACCTCCACAAGGAGGACCATTCGACGCCGCTGGAAGAGACCGTGCGCGCGATGGCCGAGCTGATACGCGCCGGCAAGGTGCGTTATTTCGGCGTCTCCAATTATCGCGCCTGGCGCGTCGCCGAAATCTGCAACATCTGCGACCGGCTCGGGATCGACCGCCCCATCGCTAGCCAACCCTACTACAACGCCATGAACCGCATGCCCGAAGTCGAGCACTTTCCCGCCTGCGGCTATTACGGGCTCGGCATCGTGCCCTACAGTCCGCTCGCGCGTGGGATCTTGACCGGCAAGTACAAGCCGGACGCGCCACCCGACAAGGAGACGCGCGCGGGTCGCAACGATACCCGCATGATGCAGACGGAATGGCGGCCGGAGTCGCTCAGGCTCGCCCAGGAAATCAAGCATCATGCGGAGCGCAAGGGCATCACCGCCGGCCAGTTCGCGGTCGCCTGGGTGTTGAATTCCGGCTTTGTCAGCTCGGTGATCGCAGGTCCGCGGACCGAAGCGCAATGGGACGACTACATTCGCGCGCTCGATTATACGTTCACGGCGGAAGACGAGGCGCTGATCGATCGCCTCGTCGTGACCGGCCACCCCTCGACGCCAGGCTATAACGATCCGGCCTATCCGATCGAGGGACGGCGGGCGCGAACCGAGAGCCGCTGACAGCATGCGATAATCAGGCTAGGCTTCCGGACCGCGGCCAACAACAACAGCCGGAGGACATGCTCATGACCGAGGTCGTCTCGCTCGAGGCGCTCACCGCCTGCATTGCGCCGGGGCAGTCGGTCGCGATCCCCGTGACCGGAGTTGCGATGGCGGCGACTGCGGCCCTGATCGAAAGCGGCATCACCGATCTCAAGCTGATTTGCGTGCCGATCAGCGGGCTGCAGGCCGATCTCCTGATCGGCGCGAAGACGGTCGCCTCCGTCGAGACCAGCGCGATCTCGCTGGGCGAGGCTGGTGGCGCGCCGCGCTTTGCGGCCGCCGTGCGCGACGGCGCCTTTGTTCTGCATGATTCCACCTGCCCCGCGATACTTGCCGGCCTGTTGGCCGCACAGAAGGGCGTGCCGTTCATGCCGATCGCCGGCATCATCGGCAGCGATCTTCTGCGCGTGCGCACGGACTGGAAGGTGATCGACAGCCCGGTCGGCGAGGCGCGCAAAGTGGTGGTCGTGCCGGCGATCGCTCCCGACGTTGCGCTGTTTCATGCGCCCGAAGCAGATCGCGCCGGCAACGTCAGGATCGGCCGCCAGCGCGAGCTCGCCGCGATGGCCTATGCCGCCAGGCGCACGCTGGTCACGGTCGAGCGCATCGTCGAACGCGACCTGTTGGAAACGGAAGATTCCGCGGCTGGGGTGCTGCCTTCGCTCTATGTGGACGCGGTCGCCGTCGCCGCGCGCGGTGCTTGGCCGTTGCCCTTATGGGACGAATATGAGGGCGACGTCGCGGAGGTCGCGCGCTATGCCGCGATGGCGCGCACCGAGGAAGGCTTTCGCGCCTATCTCTCCG
>JBLMWS010000234.1:0-18562 GCA_050257355.1 Gemmatimonas sp. | reverse complement strand
AAGGTGTGGCGCAGAAGCTTGCGCAATGAGCGTCTTGCGCGGCGCTATCGGACGACTGTTCGCCGCTCATTGCCCGAAGCGTTCTAAAATTCTGCTCCCATCAAACTAAAGTATGGGAATGCTAAAGTATGAGGATGGCGGCAGTGTGCGATCGCGGACCCGGCACCCTCCTATGCGCTAACTTGGAATCCGCAGCGGCGATCTGATTATCTCTGTTTTATATCGGGGGTCGCGCCGTCGAGGTGGGTGGAGCCGCTCCAGCACATGTCTTTTGATCCGCTATACGCATTGATGGGCTTTGCGGTCGGCCCGCCGGTCGGGATGACCGGCATTGGCGGCGGATGTTTGATACGCCGCTGTTGATCCTGGTTTCTTGGGATTCCCCCCCCGCGACGATCGCCCTCTTTCCCCACCTTGGGATCACCGCCAACCTTTGCGAAACGGACGCTATGGATAAACGGGAATTTCGTGCAGCCGCATCACTCGCAGCGGTCTTTTCGGTAAGGCTTCTCGGCCTTTTCATGATCTATCCGGTGTTTGCTGCTTATGCGCGCGATCTTTCAGGGGCAACAGCTTCAAAGATCGGACTGGCGCTCGGCATCTATGGCTTGAGCCAGGGCCTCCTGCAGATACCGTTCGGCATCCTCTCCGATCGAGCCGGCCGCAAGATCATGATCGTGCTGGGGCTCATGATGTTCGGTATTGGCAGCGCGGTGGCAGCCGCCTCAAGCTCGATCGATGGCGTTATTATCGGGCGGGTGCTTCAGGGTTCTGGGGCTGTGGGTTCGGTCATCCTGGCGCTGGTTGCAGATCTTACCTCGGAAGAAAACCGCACCAAGGCGATGGCGATGGTTGGCATCACCATCGGAGCATCGTTCATGATCGCGCTGGTGGCTGGACCCATCGTCGCCGGCCTTGCTGGCGTCGCTGGCATCTTCTGGCTGATGACAGCATTGGCGCTGCTCGGCATCGGCATCACCCTGTTTATCGTGCCAAACCCGCGGCGCCTAAGCCTTCATCGCGATGCTGAGACGGTGCCGTCTATGCTGGGATCCGTCCTCAAAAACAAGGAACTGTTACGCCTCGATTTCGGTATCTTCGTTCTGCACGCCATGCTGACGGCGAGTTTCCTCGTCGTGCCCGAGCTCCTGCACGAAGGGCTTAACGTGACGAGCCACAGTCAGTGGATGGTCTATTTGCCCGTCCTGGTGGTATCGATTGCGGTGATGGTCCCGGCGATTATCGCCGCGGAAAAATACCGGCGCATGAAAGGCGTGCTCGTAAGCGCCGTTGCGGCGCTTGCAGCCAGTCAGATCATGCTCGTTTTCGGCGGCCGCGATGTCTATCTGGTGCTCGCGGCGATCACGATTTTTTTTGCAGGCTTCAACGTCATGGAGGCGAGCCTGCCTTCTCTCATCACCAAGACGGCGCCACCTGATGCCAAGGGTACGGCAACGGGGGTCTATTCGAGTTCGCAGTTCTTGGGGATTTTCGCAGGTGGCGCCGCTGGCGGCTGGATGCATCAGAATGCCGGCAATGCTGGGGTATTTTTACTATCAGCCGGTCTTGCGCTTCTATGGTTGGCGGCCGCGGCCACGATGGCACGTCCCAGCTATCTGACAACGCGTCTCGTACGGATCTCCGATGCCCAAGCCGCAAGCCCGGAGAGCTTTGCTAGCAGGCTGCGCCAAATGCCGGGCGTGGCCGATGTCGTCGTGATTGCGGAGGAAAGGCTCGCCTACCTCAAGGTCGATCCAAAGTCCTTTGCAGAGGTGGAAGCGCTTATTGGCGCGGCTTAGCTTTTCGTTTGCCGGCCGTGGCGGTTGCTTGAGGTCGATCCGGAATTGTTCGGCGAGGCGGCGCCGCAGCCGATTGAAGGGTGCGCTCGAGGCGACGATGCCCTAAATCGCGCGAACTCGCTGATGGCGCGCGCCTTCCGCCGGCATCTGGCCGAACACGGCGTCAGGCCCGATGCCGATCTCAAAGTCCTGCGCGATGCGATTGCGCATATCGAGGAACGCAAGGCAGCGGCCATGGCTGCGTAGAGCGTGATCCTGCCGCGAAAGGCCGCGTTAGCGCAAAGTGGGCAGCGTTTTCCCTTGCGGCAGACGCGCGACGTGTGCGTGCAGATCATTCTCAAACCAGAATTACGTTCCGCTGAACGGAAGGTGCGTCGCACCGACGCCCAACCTCCGCTGCATCAGGACAGTATCGACCCACTGACCCAATTTGAAGCCGACATCGCTAAGCGTGCCTATCGGCTGAAAGCCTGCATTCTTGTGCAAGGCAATTGAACCCGCATTCAGGCTGTTGCCGATCACCGCCAGCATCTGCCGCCAGGGCCCGGACTCGCAGCGAGCGATGAGCGTCCCGAGTAACGCGCTGCCAATGCCGCGCCCAAGGAGACCGTCGGCGACATACACAGAATCCTCGATCGTGTAACGATACGCCGGACGCGGCCGATACGCCGTCGCATAGCTGTAACCGACGATGCGCCCATCGATTTCGGCGACGAGATAAGGAAGACCGGCTTCCAAGACCGAAGTCCGACGCAACATCATCTCGTCGATCGAAGGAGGCGCTTCCTCGAAAGTAGCCAGGCCGTTGAGCACATAATACGCGTAAATGGCCTGGATTGCGGACATATCCGCGACTGTGGCGTCGCGAATGTGAATGGCGTCCGCGTTGTCTGGTTCGACAGTGGTCATGAGAGCTCCTAGGACATGCACCGTCGGCGAGCGTGCCTCAAGGACTAGTTCAGCGGAAGATCTGCTCGCCCTATGGAAGTGATAAGCAGTTCCTTGAGCTGCGCCGCACGCAAGCCGACTTGCGCGCTGCGCTTATCGGGCTCTATTTAGGCAGCAGCGCCTGCACCTGAGTGGCGGCGCGGTGAAGTGCCTCGTCTGGCGTCGTCCGGCTCGCAACAACGCTCTCCATCGCGTCATAGATCACCTGAATGGCTTTCAGGCTGTTCGGGCCGGGAAAGCCAAGCCAGGGCGTCGCTCGTGGAAGCTGCGAGATAGCGATTCGCATATTGGGATTATTCTTGTAGTAATCGCCCAACAGGTCCGGCGTGTCGATCGCGATCTGGTTGGACGGCATATAGCCTATGTCATGGACCATGATTGTCTGCCCGACTGGGCCCGCGGCAAACTTCATGAATTCCCAGGCTGCGGCCTGCTTTTCGGTGTCCTTGGCGAAGATCATCATGGTGGCGCCACCGGAAACCACCTTGGAATCCGGCCGCGGGCTCGGAAACGGCGCGCAGCGCAGATCAAACCTGCCACCCACCCGTTTCATCAAACTGTTCACGCGCGCAGACGATGCAAAGAAAAATCCGATGCGGCCGGCAATGAAGGCCTGCGTAGCCTGATCGTCTGTCAGATTTTCCATGCCGCCTTTGTTGACGAGGTCATGAAGGATCTCGAACGTTCTCCGCCCTGCCGCGGTATTGAACGCCACCGCCTTGCCGTCCGCAGACAACATCTGTCCGTCATGGGTGAACAATAGCTCCTGCCACAAATAATTTCCGGTCGTAGTCCACAGGACGTAGCTTCCGTCAAATCCCGCTTCCTTGTCGGTTATCTTCTCGGCAAGGGCGAGAACCTCCGGCCAGGTCTGCGGCAGCGCGGCGACATCTCCGCCGGCCTTTCGCAACAGGTCGGCATTGACGTACATGATCGGTGTGGAAAGCGCGAAAGGAAGGCCGTAGAGCTTTCCGCCCACCACGCCCGTCGAGATCATGCCGGGCACATAACCCTGTTTGTCCCAATCTTTTTCGGATTTGACAAAGCTGTCGAGGGGAACGGCAAGCTGGCGGTCCACGAAGATATGCATGAGATTGGTGCCATTGAAGGCAATGTCCGGCATCGATCCGGTGACCGCGCCACGCAGAACCGCGCTTGCGGTCTCCTCATAACTCTTGGTCGGTGCCAGCAGCTTGATCTTCACGTCTGGATGTTTCTCGGAGAACGCCTTGACGATCTTCTCGATGGGAGGCTGGTAAAGATAAGGCTGCGGATACAGGATGGAGATTTCGACCGCCGAAGCGGCAGTGGTCATCGATGCAAGCGCCATCAGGGTGAAGAGTGCGAGCGGCAACCGTTTCATGGCAAGACTCCTATGCGGGGCGGGTTATGGGCACGGCTCACTTCGGACCTGTCCAGGTGAGGCCGTCGAGATACCGGTGTTGCGTGAATAGAAATGCAAGCAGGAGCGGCGCGGCGATAATGATCGCTCCGGCCATCAGCGGACCATAGTCGGATCCCAACTCCTGAACCTGGAACAACATCACGCCGAAGGGCGGCGTGGCCTTCGCGCCGGAGCTGATGACGATTGACGGCCAAAACAGGTCGTTCCAGTGGGCGACCAGTGAAATCATGATCAGCGCTCCGATGGACGGTCTGATCATGGGTACGAGCACACGCACAAGGATCTCGAGCTCGTCGAGGCCATCCAGCCTGGCGGCCTCGATCAACTCGTTGGACACCTGCTGGAATGCTTGCCGAAGCAGCAGCACACCCAATGCCGAAATCGTCCAAGGCATGACGAGACTGGCATAGGTGTCGACCAGCCCGGTTTCGGCCGCCATGATAAACAGCGGGAGGGCCAGTGCCGGCGGAGGGACGATCAGCCCGATCAGCACAAGCGTCCAGATCAGCCGCCGGCCACGAAAATCAAACTTTGCCAGGGCATAGGCACAAGGGATCGCGATCGCGAGTTGGCAGACCACGATTGCGACACAGACGAGGGCGCCATTCAACAGATATCGCGCCAGCGGCGTTGCCGAAAAGGCTCGCGCATAATTCTCAAATCCGATCCATCGGCTCGGCAGAAGATGGAATTGTGCCGAGAACACGTCCTGGGCAGGCAGGAACGATATTCGCACCGCCCAAAGTATTGGGAGAATAGCAAAGAGAACGGCCAACAAGAGAACGGCGTGCCGGACCAGGGAAACGAGCATGCTGCGCGACATCATCACGATTGTCCGAAGGTCCGGCGCGCGACGAGCTGCACCGCGCTCAAGGAGAGAACGGCGCAAACGAAGAGCACCGTGGCTGCCGCCGCCAGGTTGGTTCGGAATAGTGAGAACGCCTCCTGGTAAATGTAGTAGAGGATGACCAGCGTCGATTTTTCCGGCCCCCCACGGGTGATGATCGCAACCGTGTCGAAGACGCGCAGCGACTGAAGTGCAGCAAAGGCCAGCACGAAAATCATGATCGGCGCCAGGTGAGGAAGCGTCACATGGAAAAGCCGATCGAGTGGGCCGCCGCCATCCAGCGCTACGGCCTCATGCAGTTCACGACCGGCCGTCTTCAGCCCCGCCAGAAAGAAAAGCGTCGCAAAACCTGCCTGGCTCCAGATGCCGATAAGCGCCAGAACAGGCAATGCGAAGGAGCGATCCTGGAGCCAGTTCGCAGAGGAGCTGCCAAATGCGTGCAGGATTTGTGGTATTGCGCCCACTGTGGGGCTTAGCAACAACTGCCACGCGACCGATGCCGCCGCGAGCGTCGTGATCGATGGGATGAAAAGAATGCTGCGGTAAAAAGCCGCGCCGCGGCCGCTTTCCGTGATCAGGATCGCGGTGAGGAGCCCCAGCACGGTCGTGGCCGGCACCACGATAGCGGCATATTGCGCGGTGTTCAGCGCCGCCTCGCGAAAGTCGGGATCGGCCAGGAGTTCCTCGAAGGCGCTGAGCCCGGCGAAATTCGGCCAGCCGGCGCCGATCTGCCAGTCGGTGAACGACGTCGCGACCACCAGGCAGAGAGGGAACAGGATCATCACGACGAGCAGCACGCAGGCCGGTCCGGCCAGCAGGTAAGGCACGGCCCACCTCGTGCCGCCCCGAAGGCGGCCTGCCTGTTCAAGCGAGCGCATACCGGGATACCTGGGCGGTGCGACGATCGAGGCGCGAGCCGGACTGGGCAAAAAAGTGGACGTCGCGCTCGGGGAAAGTGACGCAAACACGTTCGCCGGTGCTGGCGCAAATCGGCAAATTTACGCGGGCAACCAATGGGGCGTCTTCCTGCAACCCCTCCAGAAAGACCAGACCGTCGTGCCCATGATCCTCGGTGCGATGGACGCGATAGATGGCTCCTCCGCCATGGCCGGCGGCCTTGATCTGAACGTGTTCGGGCCGGATCGCGACCGTAAGCTTCGCGTTCGCGGGCACGTCGAGTCCGGCATGGAAGAGACGGGAGCCTGCGCGCACGTTACCTTCCTGATCGGCCACGCCTGCGATGCAATTGATGGTAGGCGAACCGACGAAGCGCGCCACCTCGATATCGGCCGGATGACGATAGATCGCCGAGGGCGGCGCAAATTGCGCTATGCGGCCGTTCAACATCACCGCGACCCGATCCGAGATGGCGAGCGCCTCCGCTTGGTCGTGCGTCACAAAGATGCAGGCAAAGCCGAAATTCCGCTGTATCTGCAGTATTTCCTCGCGAGCCTGGACGCGTAGTTTGGCATCGAGGCTCGACAGCGGTTCGTCGAGCAGCAACAGCCGGCTTTCGCGAACGAGCGCGCGCCCGATCGCGACACGCTGTCGCTGACCGCCGGAAAGGCGGGACGGCACGCGGTCGAGCTGGTTGGAAACGGCCAGCTTGGCGGCAAGCTCTTCGACCCGAGCATCGATCTCTTTTTCGATGTTGCGAATATGGCGCGAAACGCCCGTCGCGCTGAAAAGACGCTGCAGCTTGGTGAGCCGCCTGACGCGAAGCGGCAGGGCGATATTCTGTCGCGCAGTCAAATGCGGATAAAGCGCAAGACTCTGAAACACCATCGCGACCCCGCGCTGTCCCGGAGGGATGGCTGTTACGTCACGGCCATCGAGTTCGATCGTACCGGCCTCGGCCTGCTCCAGCCCGGCAACGACACGCAACAACGTGGATTTACCGCATCCCGACGGCCCCAACAGGCTGACGATTTCACTTTCCCGCACATCCAGCGAAACGTCTTTGAGAACCGAAGTCGCCCCGAACGACTTCGACAGATCGCGCATTTTCAGCAAACTCATCAAATCCTCCGAAGCCGCTCGCTCTTCGCACGAAAGGCACCGGCGAAGTGCGTGCTTCACCGGCGCCCAGCTGTCAGGAGAACGCGGGTGCCATCGGTTCCATCGGAATGGTGAGCGCCTTCCGGTTCGGGATATTGACGCCGCCGCGAACCGTGCCGCGTTCGATATGCACCCAACGTTCGGCGATCGCGGGATGAAGCTCGCGCCCATCCGGCAGCGAAATCCAAATCCGCATCAGGTGACGTTTCCTTGAGGGATCCGGCCAGTCCTCAAAGGACGTGCGCGAGTGGAAGACGACATGGTTGTGCACGAACTGAAAATCGCCGGGCTCGAACGGAATCTTGACGGAGAACGTCGGATCGTTGCAGATCGAGAAGAACAGTTCCGTCGCCCTCTGTTGCTCATCGGTCAATTTCGGTGCTTCTTCGAACCTGCGCGCGGAGTTGATGTATTCTTGCAGCGGCGCGTAGCCGTTGAACTGTCCGTCGCGCCACATGAAGACCGGAATCCGCATCCAGGGATGTTTTCCTTCCGGGATCTCGCCGCGACGGTCGACCGTCACCGGCTGGTACAGCGCACGGCACAATTCGGGCGCTCTTCGCATCATTTCGTCGTGGACGGCGGTCGCGCTGACGAGCGCGCTCTCGCCTCCCGTCATCGCCGTCTGCAGGCACAGCAGGCCGACGACGTCGCAGGAATCGGAGTGAAACGACAAGCCGGCCGAAGTCTGCGTCAGTCGCTTGTTGTAATCGGTAACCTGGGTTCCGATATCGATGACATGGCCGATCATATGCCCATTGCGGTTTTGCGGAACGATGTCGCCGAGATGACTGGAAAGCCCCCAGTAGATGCGCATGACCGTATCCCGGTCATATTTGTGAACAGGCAAGCCGCGCATGTAACCGAAACCGAAACGGTTCAGGATATCGCCGCGTAGGCAAGCGATCTTCGCGGGCAGCAGCGTCAGCGGAAAGTTCTCCTTGCGAATATCGAGTATCTCGATTCGGCTTTCCTGCGTGTTTGCAGCCGCCCGTTCCAGCTCGGCGACTTCGTCGTCGGTAAGATGATGAATCCAGGCCCCGTTCGCCTCGAGATCGGCTGCACGCCAGCCGAGCTCGCCGCCGACCGGTCCTGGCGCCGGTTCGTATTCGATGTTGATCTGGGGCACGTTCAAGATGCGTTCTCCTTGAGAGAGTGACGTCGCCGTTGCGACGCAGTCGCTGCAAGGTAAGCAACGCGAAATACGGTTTTGTAACAGTTCAAACAGCTGAGCTTATAGGAGAGCGCCGATGGAGCTTATGATTGGTCCGCTTCAATCAAGCCTCGTCTGACTCGGCGTGTCGTGGGGAACGTCGGCAGCTCCATTTATGGCCGAACTGGGAGCCGTTTGCCGCAGCCCTCAGCTGTTCAAGCAAGCCTCTCACGCCGGCGTCGAGCACCTTGTCCGCACGCATGGCCAGGCAAAGCTCGCGCTGGACAGGACGTGTTAGCGGTCGGTATGCGACATTGCGGCTGGTAAGCTCGGCCGCCAGCCGAGGAACGACCGAGACACCAAGGCCCGATCCTACCATCGTCTTGATCGCCTCGATGCTCCCGAGCTCCATCGCAGGAATGGGCCTGACGCCTTCACTCTTGAACCAGGCGTCGATGATTTGTCGCGTGCGTCCCGCAGGTTCGAACAAAATAAGAGGAAACGGCACCAGATCCTGCGGACGCAGGGTTTGTGGGAATTGGTGAGCGATCGATTTCGGCACCACGCCGAGAAGATCTTCGGACAAGAGTGATTCGACATGAATCATCGGGTTAGACCGGCGGAGATCGCCGGTGATCAGGCCGATATCGATCGATCCATTCTCGACGGCATCGACGATCTCGTCACTGTTGCCGGTCACGACCAGGATCTGCAGATTCGGATTTTGGCTGCGCGTCTGCGCCAAAGGTCCTGGCAGGAAGTGCAGACAGGCTGTCGCCCCGGTGCCGAGCCGAACCAGGCCGGATCCTTCGCGGAAGCTCGCGACGGTCGGCTCGATTTGCTCGACGGCGGCGAGCGCTCGTCTGACCGGCTCGATGAGTGCCCGACCGGCCGCGGTCGGCAGCATGCGCACGCCGACACGCTCGATCAGCTTGACGTGCAGGATCTTTTCCAATTCCTGCAACTGGAGACTGACGGCAGGCTGCGATACGCCGATGATCCGAGCTGCAGCCGATGCGCTTCCGTTTTCCGCAGTCAACAAAAAGGCGCGCATCTGCCTTAACGTGATGGAGTGCGACGGCTTCGTTGCCGTTCGATCCGACATTTCTTTCAGTCCTGCAAATGCCTTTGCCGGTTGTTCGTCAGGGTGATCTGACGGGACCTATAAGGCAAACGCGATCGGTCACCGAATAAACTCTTATTGCAACGGCTGTAGCCGACCCGAGTATCACTGATTTGACAGTCACGTGAGGCATTTTGGCGCTGCCGTCATCGCTTCGAAACATCGGCATGCTCTACCGACGCACCAGCAACATCGGGAGAGCACGGGGTTACAGTTGGGTCGGTGGAGCTCGTTGTGTCGGACGTTGACTGCTGGGCGGACGGTGCTTTCGTCCGGCCGAGAGGTCTTTGTTTCTCGCATGAGCTCGCGGGACGATGCTGCGTTACGCGCATTGCGGCCGAGTTTCACAACCGAATCGGACGCTCGCAATTGGCTGTTAAAGCGGCTCGCGACCGACCGCAGCGGAGAGCCGCTATCGTTCCTGGCGGAGTCTGAAAAAGCCGAGCTGGCTACGGTCATCTTGCAGATGCACAAAACCGTTTTCGGCGTTCCGCTGTGCGGGACGCCAAAAGCGGAGCCCGCCGGCGAGGGTAGGGCGGCAGATCAATCTATTCGAGCGTTCCTGGACGGGTATCTCGTCCTGGAAGAACACTTCTTTCGCGCGATCGTACAGGCTTCACGGATTGGTCCCTAGAGAGTCCATGACGGGCCGGCGCTTCCGAGCCCGGTCAGCTCTACGGATAGCCGCGCAGCATCAGGTGATCTTCGCGCACCTCCCAGCTTTCCAGCCGGTCGAGGAAACTCATCCCGAGCAGGTTGGTCTTCATCTGCCCATGCCGCACCACCAGCGCCGGGACCGAGCGCTCGACCAGTCTGCCGATGGCGACCCGGTCCAGCGTCAATCGGGCCGCCTTGGTGTGTCCGCCTGCGGTTTCGACGTCGACATTGTAGTCCAGCAGCTCCAGCGGCAGGCCGGCTGCCTTCGCGGTCTCGTAAGTCAGCACCACCGAGCTCGCGCCGGTGTCGACGACCATCGGCGCGGTCACGCCGTTGATCCTGGCACGCAGCGCGAACTCGCCGCTGCGGCCGCGTCGGATCTCGACGGCACGAGGCGAGGCGGCGAGCGCGCGCTCGCGCATGAATTCGGAGACGGTATCGCTGGCGCGCGCGACGTCTTCGGGATCCTTGTAGGCGACCACGCCCGCGGTCAGCGCCAGCACCATCACGACGAAAAGGGTCCGGCTCACAGGACGGCCCCCGCCTGCGGGGCGCTCACGCCGATTGCCCATCGCCCGGCGGCACGAGCCCCGCATCCGCCATGCGCTGCGGCAGCAGCGCCATGAGCCTCGCGCGTTCGGCGCCCTCGAGCCGGTGCCAGCTTGCGATTTCGGGTAGCGTCCGGCCGCAGCCGAAACAAAGGCCGGTTCTGGGATCGATTATGCAGACTGCGATGCACGGCGTGTCTTTGCTCATCTATTCCAATAGTGAACGGCATTCGAGAACCGGCGCAAGCGTTAAAGCCCGGTGCCGGCGCTCATGATCGGCGCGTGGCGCACCCGCCGCCTCGGGTCCGTCGCCGCCATGCTTGGGGTCTCCGGCTGCAGCGGCGGCGCCTCCTCGGTCGTGGATTCCTCGGCGAGCGGCGCAAGCGCCGACATCACCCGCTCCGGCGGGAAGGTGACGATCACCTCGGTGCCGATGCGCAGCTTCGACTTCAGGGTGAAGGTGCCGCCATGCATGTCGACCAGGCTCTTGGCGATCGGTAGCCCCAGGCCGGCGCCTTGCTCGGCGGATTTGATCGAGTTGGAGCCCTGACCGAAGGAGGCCAGCACCACCGGAATTTCGTCCTCGGGAATGCCGGAGCCGCTATCCTTGACACTCAGATATTGCCCGCCGGACGCGGTCCAGCCGACCTTCAGCCAGATCTCGCCTCCTTGCGGAGTGAATTTGATCGAGTTGGACAACAGATTGAGCACGATCTGGCGGATCGCGCGCTCGTCACCCCAGATCTTCGGCATGCCGCGCTCGAACACTTCGTGAATGGCGATGCCGCGGCTGGAGGCGCGCAGCTTCAACAGATGGTGGCAGTCGGCGACGACGTTGACGAGCGCCACGGCCTCCTCGTTGAGCTCGTAACGTCCGGCTTCGATCCGCGACAGATCGAGAATTTCGTTGATCAGATTGAGCAGATGCACGCCGGAATTGTGAATGTCGGCGGAATATTCCTTGTAGACCGGCACGGCATGGGCGCCGAAAATCTCGCTCTTCATTACCTCCGAAAAGCCGAGGATCGCGTTGAGCGGCGTCCGCAGCTCATGGCTCATCTGCGCCAGAAAGCGCGATTTCGCGACATTGGCGGCTTCGGCGCGATAGCGTGCCTCGTCCGAAATCGCCTTGGCCTGCTCGAGCTCGCCGATCAGCGCGTCCTTCTCGGCGCGGGCTTCCAATGTCGCGAGCGTCGCGGAATGCAGGCGATAGGCGAGCAGGGCGAAATAGCCTTCCGCCGCAAGCGCGAGCGCGGCGAGCACGTATTTGTCGAAGGCGCCGCTGAGCGCGAAATTGAGCGCGATCGTGAGCGTGATCGGCACCGTGACCGCCAGTGCCGCGATCGGCACATTGGCGGCCAGCATGCTGGAGACCGCGACCACCAGCAGCATCAAGAACATCAATACCGTGTCGGAGACCACCTTGAGCGCCGGATGCACCAGGATCGTCATCCAGCACAGGCCATAGAGCAGATCGAGCAGCACGAAACGGGTGCGCCATTTGCGGACCGCCGCCGGCGAGGATGGCTCGGTCAAGAAGCGGAAACAGTTGCGCAGGATCGCGGCGTGGATGCAGAGCACGCCGCAGGTCCAGGCCGCCGCCGATATCGGCGGCATCCAGATGGCGAACAGAACGCCGGACGCGACGACCAGCAGCATCACGACATAGGACGCCGAGATGCGGGTTTGCGCGTATTGCCGCAGCAGCTCCTGGTCGAAGGCGGGGCGCGTACCGCTGGTCGACGTCAACCGGTCGCGCGCCTCGCGCACGCGTTGTTGAGCAGCCCGTCGATTGCTGACGGACGCCGCCGCAGGCGGCTCAGCCGGAAGCTGGACGACTTCGGGCTTATCGGCGGGGACGCTCATGAAGCAACACAAATCCCACCCGCGAACGGCGCGGGCTTTTTGCATCGTCTATCTCTCGCTCCAAATCCTTAAGAGCGAGCTTAAGAAGCTAGGGATTCTCGTTAACGGGAGGTTAAAATGAGCCGCCGCGCCGCCGGTATTGCCGGGTCCCGCGCTGATAGCTGCGTCGCTGCGGCACGCAGCAAGGCCGGGCGATCAGGCATCGATCCCCTCATCGGGCAGATGATGTTCGTGCCACAGCGCGTTGAGGATGCCGAAGCCGCACGCGAAACCCATGCCCAGGACCCAAGTGAAGTACCACATTTGCGCGTCCTCAATACAGGTTTGCGGAATTCTTCTCGACCGAACCCAAGGTGACCGTGCCGCGCAGCAGGCGGTAGGCGATCGCCGTGTAGATCAGCACGACGGGAAGCAGCAGCAGCGTCGCCACCAGCATGACGAAGAGAGTGAGGCGGCTCGAGGAGGCGTCCCATACGGTCAGGCTCGCGGCGGGCGCGATGTCCGACGGCATCAGGAACGGAAACATGCTGACGCCGGCGGTCGCGATGATGCCGAGAATGCCGGCCGCACTGAACACGAAGGCGAGGGCGCGCCAGCGGGCAGCGGTGCAGCCGAGCGCGAGCAGCGGTCCGGCAAAGCCGAGCACCGGCGCGGCGATCATCCAGCGATGGGTGGAATAGTTGGCAAGCCACTGCCCCGGCGCGCGGGTTACCTCTTTCAGCAACGGATTGGAGGGGCCGTCCGGCGCAACAGTGCTTGTGATGGCGTAGCCGTCGATCCCGAGCCAGACCCACAGGCCGGCGACGGCGAACAGCGCCATCGTCGTCAACAGGCCGATCATCGCATAGGTGCGGGCGCGCGCGTGCACGGCGCCGTCGGTCCGCAAGGTGAGATAGATTGCGCCGTGGCTCGCAAGCATGGCGGCGGAGACCAGACCACACAACAGGCCGAACGGGTTCAGCAGTTCGAACAGGCCGCCGCCCTGGTAAAGGATGCGCAGGTCGGTATCGATGCGAAACGGCACGCCCTGCAGCAAATTGCCGAACGCCACGCCGAACACGACGCTGGGTACGAGGCCGCCGGCAAACAGGGCGTAATCCCAGAACGTGCGCCAGCTCGTGTGGGCGACCTTGTTACGGAATTCAAAGCCGACCGGGCGAAGGATCAGCGTCGCTAGCACCAGGAACATCGCAATGTAAAACCCCGAGAAGGACGCGGCGTAGACCATGGGCCAGGCCGCGAAGATCGCGCCGCCGCCCAGGATGAACCACACCTGGTTGCCGTCCCAGAACGGCCCCATGGCATTGATCGCGACCCGCCGCTCGCTGTCGGTGCGGGCCACGAACGGCAGCAGCATCGCGGTGCCGAGATCGAAGCCGTCCATGACGGCGAATCCGATCAGCAGCACGCCGAGAAACAACCACCAGATGACGCGGAGCGTTTCGTAGTCGAACGGGATGGACATGGATATTCTCCCTATTCGGCCGGCGCCGGTGAAGGCGCCAATCTGGGTGCTTGCGGGCTCAACCCGAGCGCCTGCACCGGTCCCATTTTGATGTATTTGCGCATCAGCGTGATATCGACCACGAGCAGCGCCGAATAGAACAGGACGAAGCCGCACAAGGTGAACAGGACCTGGGCTGCCGACACCGAGGACGAGGCCAGGAAGGTCGGGAGCACGCCGTCGATCGCCCAGGGCTGCCGGCCATATTCAGCGACGACCCAGCCGAGTTCGGCAGCGATCCACGGCAGCGGCAGCGACAACACCGCGAGACGCAGCAGCCAGCGGCGCGAGAAGTTCCGGTGCGAGACGTCCCAGAACAACAGCGCAAAGAAGGCGATGAAATAGAACCCCAGCGCCACCATCAGGCGGAAGCTGAAGAATAGCGGCACGATCGGCGGAACGGTGCTGGCCGCGGCCTTCTCGATCGTGGCGGCATCGGCGGTTCGCGGGTCGCTCACGTAGCGCTTGAGGAGGAGTGCGTAGCCGAGATCGGCCGCGTGGGCGCGAAGTTCGGCGGCAGCGTCGCGGTTGCCGCGGTCGGCCTTGAACTTCTCCAGCGCGTCATAGGCGAGGAGACCCTTGCGGATGCGCGCGGCATTCTCCGCGACGAGATCGTCAATTCCCTGGACCTGTTCGGTGAAGGAGCGCGTGGCGATGATGCCGAGCGCCCAGGGAATCCTGATGCCGTGCTTCACCTCGCGTTGCGCAGGATCCGGAATCCCGATCAGGTTGAAGCCGGCCGGCGCGGGCTCGGTCTTCCACATGCCCTCGATCGCGGCAAGCTTCATCTTCTGGTTTTCGGAGACGGCATAACCGCTTTCGTCGCCGAGGACGACGACGCAGAGCGCCGCGGCCAGTCCGAACGCGGATGCGACGATCAGCGAACGCTTGGCGAGCGCCTGAAACCGTCCCGAGAGCAGGTAGTAGGAGGAAATCGCCACCACGAACATCGAGCCGGTGACGTAGCCGGCGCCGACCGTATGGACGAACTTCGCTTGCGCCACCGGATTGAAAATCAGATCCCAGAATGACGTGAGCTCCATGCGCATGGTGTCGGGATTGAAGACCGCACCCACTGGGTGCTGCATCCAGCCGTTGGCGATCAAAATCCACAACGCCGAAAGACTGGAGCCGATGGCGACAAGCCAAGTCACGGTCAGATGGCCGAGTTTCGGCAGGCGATCCCAGCCGAAGAAGAACAACCCGACGAAGGTGGATTCGAGAAAGAACGCCATCAGGCCTTCGATCGCGAGCGGTGCGCCGAAGATGTCGCCGACATAATGCGAGTAATAGGCCCAGTTGGTGCCGAACTGGAATTCCATCGTGATGCCGGTCGCCACGCCCATGGCGAAATTGATGCCGAACAGCTTGCCCCAGAACCGGGTCGCCTCCCGCCAGATTTCCCGGCCGGTCATCACATAGGCGCTTTCCATGATCGCGAGCAGAAAGGAGAGGCCGAGCGTCAAGGGGACGAACAGGAAGTGGTAAAGCGCAGTCACCGCGAATTGCATGCGGCTGAGAGTGACTGGATCGAGGTCGAACATGGGCAACTCCATCACCGCGGGGATGTCGAGGGTCCGAGCACGCGTGCAACCGCTTGTGCATCGGCAGACGGGCGGACGGCGTCGGAGAACATGAAAAGCCTGATCCCGGCGACCGCGATCAGCTTGATGACGAGGACGAGGACGATCGCTCTCGCAAGCGGGCTCCGCGGTCTGACGCCGGCTGCAACGAAGGCGGCAAGGGAAGAGAAAATCGCGCCCAAGACAGAGGCTCCCGGCGGTGTTGACGCCACGCTGCCGCGCAAAGGAATCCACGCGGCGCGCCCGAAAGCCGAAATCACGATCGGGCTCAGGCCCCAACTATCGTGAGGCGATGGTCGGCATTTTGATCTCGCGCAAGACCTGTCCGGGAGTTAACGATTCCCAAGGACAGGCACACACGATCGTGAACATATCCGGGCGCGCGGCGGCTCTCGTCGCGATGGCATGCCTCCGTTGAAGCCGCAGGGTCGCAATCACGACAACAATTTCGCCTGAATGATGTAGACGGCCGCGCCTCCGAGATAACCGAGCAAGGCAGGGCCCGCGATACGTCGCGCATACCAAAGGAATTCTATTTTCTCCAAGCCCATCGCCGCGACGCCTGCCGCGGAGCCGATGATCAGGATCGAGCCTCCGGTTCCGGCGCAGTAGGCGATGAACTCCCAAATGAAGCTGTCCGGCGGATGCTGCGCCAGGCCGTACATGCCCATCGTCGCCGCGACGAGCGGCACGTTGTCGACGATGGCACTCAGCAAGCCGAGCAACATGACGATCGCGTCCTCGCGGCCGACCGTGGTTTCGAGCCATTCGGCAAGCAGATCGAGAAGGCGGGCGTGCTCGAGGCAGGCCACCGCCAGAAGGATGCCGACGAAGAACACGATCGACGGCATGTCGATCCGTGTCAGCGCGTGCACGAGGGTTAACGGCCGCCGGATGTCCTCTTCCTTATGCCGGTGAACGATCTCGCCGGCCAGCCAGAGAATGCCGAGGCCGAACAGGATGCCCATGAACGGCGCAAGGTGCGTGACCGCCTTGAAGGCCGGAACGGCGATCAGGATGCCGAGCCCGAGATAGAACATCAGGTTGCGCTCGAACAGCTCGACGTTGCGCTTCGTGCTCTCGGACTGCTGCGGCGGAACGATGTCCCTGCCTTTGATCAGACGGCTGATGGCAAGAAGCGGAACCACGAGGTTCACGAGCGAGGGCAGAAAGATCGCCCGCATGATGTTGAGCGGCGAGATCTGGCCGCCGATCCAGAGCATTGTCGTCGTGACGTCCCCGATCACCGTCCACGCCCCGCCGGCGTTGGCCGCGATGACGATGATGGAAGCGAAGAGCAGCCGGTCGCGCGGCTCTCCCAGGAGCTTCTGGATCAACGAGACCATCACGATGGTGGTGGTGAGGTTGTCGAGAATGGCGCTGAGAAAGAACGTGACGAAGCCGATCAGCCACATCAGCGAGATCTGCTTGCGCGTGCGGATCGCCGAGGTGATGACCTCGAAGCCGTTGTGAGCGTCGATCACTTCGACGATCGTCATGGCGCCGATCAGGAAGAAGACGATTTGCGCCGTGGAGGAGACGGACTCGTCGAGCTGCTGCACGACCAGCGCATGATCGTTGCTGGCCAGCGCGTACACCGTCCAGAGCAGCCCCGCACCGAGCAAAGCGGACGCGCTCTTGTTGATCCCGATCGGGTGTTCGAGCGCAATGGCTGTATATGCGACGACGAAAATACCCCCGATTACGCCCAGCAACGTCGACCCCCGATGGTGTTCGCGCGCCTTGACCGCGCAGGATCACGCTCCATTCGCGGGCGTAACGCCGCGAATGGAGCCCAAGCCGTTCCTTCTAAGCCGGTTCGTCAGCGCTCGAGCCGGGCGAGCAGGCTTGACGTATCCCAGCGCTTGCCGCCCATCTTCTCGACTTCCGAGTAGAACTGGTCGACCAGAGCGGTTGCCGGCAGGTGGGCGCCGTTGCGACGGGCTTCGGAAAGGCAGATCGAGAGGTCCTTGCGCATCCACTCCACGGCAAAGCCGAAATCGTATTTGCCTTCGTTCATGGTCTTGTAGCGGTTCTCCATCTGCCAGGACTGCGCGGCGCCCTTGGAGATGGTCTCGATGACGGCCTGAACGTCCAGCCCGGATTTCTTGGCAAAATGGATGCCCTCGGAGAGCCCCTGGACCAGGCCGGCAATGCAGATCTGGTTGACCATCTTGGTCAGCTGGCCCGCGCCCGCCGGGCCCAGCCGCTTGCACATCCGGGCATAGGCCGCGATGATCGGCTCGGCGCCGGCATAGGCGGCCTCATCGCCACCGCACATCACCGTGAGCACGCCATTCTCCGCGCCCGCCTGGCCGCCGGACACTGGCCCATCGACGAATTTGAAGCCGCGCTTCCTGGCTTCCGCATCGAGCTCGCGGGCCACCTCGGCCGACGCCGTGGTGTGATCCACAAAGGTCGCGCCCGCGTTGATGCCGGCAAAGGCGCCATCGGGACCGATCGTGACCGAGCGCAGGTCGTTGTCGTTGCCGACGCAGCACATCACGAAATCCTGTCCCTCGGCGGCCGCCTTGGGCGTCGGCGCGGCGCGTCCGCCGAACTTTTCCACCCATTGCTGGGCTTTGGCGGAGGTCCGGTTATAGACCGTCACCTCGTGGCCGCCTTTTTTCACGAGATGTCCTGCCATCGGAAATCCCATCACGCCGAGACCGATAAAAGCGACTTTAGCCATGTGTACATACCTTGGGGTTTTGCCGGCACTTGCGCGCGCCGGCGGGCTTTGGGGCATGATCCGGAAAACGGGTACCGGTTTTCCGCAGGAGATCATGCCCGACGAGGAATGGAAGGGGCAACATAACCCCTCGCGCGCCAAGGGCAACGCCTTCGTTTGGCGGGCCACGGCCGAGTTGTGCTAGGATGGCTGACGACCAAATTCACAAGCGGCAACGAAGTTGAAAAAAGGGAGTGTATCGCTATGGGCGTGAGCGTCGGTGTGCTCGATCACTTCAACATCCGGACCCGGAAACTCGCCGAGACCGTCCGCTTCTACGAGGACATCCTCGGCCTCGAGAACGGAGCCCGGCCGAATTTCGCCTTTCCCGGTGCGTGGA
>JBLMWS010000233.1:0-3161 GCA_050257355.1 Gemmatimonas sp. | reverse complement strand
TTCAAGCTAATCTCATCGCGCTTTGGACCGAAGGAGAAAATTCGGTATCTCGAAATTCCTGCTCGCCCTTCGGCCACCCGGAACGACTCTCGAGGCTCTACCTCTTCGACTTCCGCTTCTTGGAGGCCTTGCGCTTTTTCGAGCTCTTGCGCTTCTTTGCGGATTTCTTCGGCGGCACCTTCTTGCCTTCGCGGCGTGCCTCGGACAGTCCAATTGCGATCGCCTGTTTGCGACTCTTGACCTTGCGGCCCGAGCGTCCGCTCCTCAGTGTGCCGGACTTGCGCTTTCTCATCGCGCGGCCGACCTTGGCCGATGCCTTCCTGGAATATTTCCGTGCCATTGTGATCCTCCCGGCGGGTGCGAAGTAAAATCTTTACCGTGCACGATGGTTCCACTTGCGCAACATAGCACGAAAACAAACGCGCTGCTTAATCCGGCGCGCGCAGCCGATAGCCGATGCCGGTTTCAGTCAATACATAATGCGGACGCTCCGGATCAGATTCGATCTTCTGCCGCAACTGTCGTACATAGACACGCAAATATTGCGCATCCGTCAGTTCGTCCCACAACTCCTTCAAGAGAAAGCGATGGGTCAGCACCTTGCCGGCGTGCTGCACGAGAACGCGCAAGAGTTCGTACTCCTTCGGCGACAGCTTTACCTCGCGTTCGCCGACCTTCACGATGCGCCGGACAAGATCGACCGAGAGTTCGCCGGCACGAAATACCGGCCGCTCGCCGTGGACCTGCAATTGATGCCGCAACGCTGCGCGCAGCCGCGCCAGCAGCTCATCCATGCCGAAAGGTTTCGTCAGGTAATCGTCGGCGCCCAAATCAAGCGCCTGCACTTTGCCGGCTTCGTCGCCGCGGCTCGATAGCACGACAATTGGCACACTCTCGTTGCGGGCACGGATCGTCCGCAACAGCTCATGCCCCTGAACGTCGGGCAATCCAAGATCAAGAATGATCAGCGCGGGATTCTGCGACAGTAATTCAAGGGCCAATTTTCCGCTCGGCGCTTCCAGGATCTCATAGCCCTGCGTGGTTAGCCCCATCCGGAGCAATTTACGGATCGGCGGCTCGTCGTCGATGACAAGCACCTTGACCGGCGGCGCGCTCATGCGGCGGTATCCAGGGTTTTCGCTTGCGCAGGAACCGGCAGGCGGATGGTCAGCACCGCGCCGCGGCGGTCGATGCGATTGGCGGCAAAGATCTTGCCATGCATCGCCTCGACAAAGCCGCGCGAGATCGCAAGGCCTAGCCCGGTGCCGGGTCGCACATGATCGGTCTTCTGCACGCGATAGAATTTGTCGAAGACGCTTTCAAGTTCTCCCGGCGGGATGCCCTCGCCCTCGTCCGCCACCTGCAGCGACACCGAATCCTTGTCCCGCATACTCCTGATCGAGATCGTGCTATCCGGCGCCGAATATTTTGCAGCGTTGTCGAGCAGATTGAAAAGCACCTGCTCGAACAACACGGCATCCAATTCCAGCATTGGCAAATCGACATCCAACTGCAGCGAAACCTTGTGTCGCGCCAGAATCTTGCTGGCACGCCGCAGCGCGCTGCCCACGATCTCGCCGACATCATGCAGCGCGGCGTTCGGGACGATGGCGCCGGATTCCAGCTTGGTCATGTCGAGCAGATTGGCGATGAAGCGGTTGAGCCGCTCGGATTCGTCGATCACGGTGGCGAGCAGATCGCGCTTTTGCTGCTCGGAGAGGCCGGTATCGAGGTCTCTCATGGTCGAGGCGGCGCCGAGCACGGAGGCGAGCGGCGTCTTCAAGTCATGCGAGATCGAGGTCAAAAGCGCCGAGCGGAGCCGCTCCGATTCGACCGTGCGCTTGACCTGATCCATACCCTCCACCAGCAGCACCCTTTCGATCGCAAGCGCGCCCTGGTCGACCAGCGCGTCCAGAAGCCGTCGTTGATCCGGCGCCAGCAGTGGACCGGTCCGGTCGTTGTCGATGCCGATCACGCCGATCGAGCCCCGCCCGGTGCGCATGGGCAGGAACAGTCGCTTGGCGCCCGGCAGCGTGTCCGACCCGCGCCCCGCCGGTCGATCGTTGCTCCAGGCCCAATTCGCGGCGGCAAGGTCGGCCTGGTCGAGCTGATCCTCAGGAGGGTAACCGGCCTTCACCGTCAGCACGCCATCCTCCGGCAGCAACAATACGACCCGAACCTTGAGCATCAGCGCGGTCTGGTAGGCGGTGGCCCACAACACGTCGTCGAGCGTCGCCGTGCCCGCAAGCTTTCGGCTGAAGGCGTAAAGCTGCTCCGTCATCCGTATGCGGCTGATGGCCGTATCCGCCTGGGTACGCACGCGCGCCGCAACGTTCGAGACGAGGATCGCGATCAGCATGAAGAAGAAGAACGCCGCGATGTTGGTGGGATCGGCGATGGTAAAAGTGTAGAACGGCGGCAGGAAAAAGAAGTTATAGCAAAGCGAAGCGGCGACGCTCGCCAACAGCGACGGCCACAATCCGTAGCGGACGGCGACGACGACCACGGCGGTCAGGAACACCAGGTCGACATTCTCGACACTGAACCTGGGCTGGATCAGTTCGGCGGCGCCGAGACCTATGGCGACGATCGCGAGCGCCATCAGATAGGGACGCGGATTGAAGGGCTCCGATCGCGCGGCCGTTTGCAGCGCGTGATTGAGAGCAGGTGCTCCAGGGAGCTCTTCGCCGGCGATCACGTTGACGGTGATATTCCCGGCGCGCCGGACCAGGTCATGCACCACCGAGCCGCGAACGATCTCGAACAGGCGCGAACGCGTCGACTTGCCGATGATGATCTGCGTGACGTTGTTGGCCTGCGCGAACTTGATGATGTCGTCGGCGATGCGTCGTTCCACGCCCGGAATAGTGAGCGCCTCGCCACCGAGCGCCTCCGCCAATCGCAGCGTGTCCGCCAGCCGGTCACGCTCCTCATCCGTCGATTGCAGGCTGCGCCGGGTCTCGATGCTGATTGCAGTCCAAGGCGCGTGCACGCGATCGGCCAGGCGCTTGGTGTAGCGCACGAGCCCGGGCGCGCGTGAATCCTCGCTGACGCAGACCAGCACGCGTTCGCCGGCCGCCCAAGGGCCGGCAATCGCGTTGGCCTGCATATGGGTGAGCAATTGCTCGTCCACGCGTTCGGCAGTGCGGCGCAACGCAAGC
>JBLMWS010000232.1:0-19295 GCA_050257355.1 Gemmatimonas sp. | reverse complement strand
CCTGACCTGTTCCTGTTTGCTGCCACGCGGATGAACACGCCGCCCGGACAGTGCCTGGTCATCGAGGACAGTGTTCCCGGAGTTAGCGGCGCACGGGCCGCCGGCATGGCCGTGCTCGGGTTTCACGGCGGCAGCCACTGCGGCGACGACCACGCAGAGCTGCTGCGAAACGCCGGAGCCCTGGCGACCTTTGCCGACATGCGGCAGCTGCCCGGCCTGATTGCCCAAATTGAGCAAAAAACGGCCTACATCGCTGGATTTTCACCGGCTTAGCCTATATCTGAGCCCCGCGGCCGCCAAGGCGCCGTGCCCGAAACCAGGTTCATGAGTTCGAAGCGCAAGCTCCACATCAAGTCCTATGGCTGTCAGATGAATGTCTACGATGCCCAGCGCATGGTGGATACGCTGGCGTCCGAAGGCTATGTCGAAACCGACAGCGCCGATGATGCGGATCTCGTCATCCTCAACACGTGCCACATCCGCGAGAAGGCTTCCGAGAAGGTCTATTCGGAACTGGGGCGGCTGCGCGTCACTAAGCAGGAAGCGGCGCGAGAAGGTCGCGACATGCGCATCGCCGTTGCCGGCTGCGTCGCACAGGCCGAAGGCGACGAGATCATTCGGCGCGCGCCTGCCGTCGATATCGTGGTCGGGCCGCAGAGCTACCATCATCTGCCCCAGCTCATCGCGCGGGCGACCAACGAAGGCCGCGCCATCGAGACCGAATTCCCGGCCGAAGACAAATTCACCTTCCTCCCGCAGCCTGCACCAGCGGCGATTCGCGCGCGCGGAATTTCCGCCTTCGTCACCGTGCAGGAGGGCTGCGACAAGTTCTGTACCTTCTGCGTGGTGCCGTATACGCGCGGCGCCGAAGTCTCGCGGCCGGTCGAGACGATCGTCGACGACGTGAAGCGGCTCGCCGACAACGGCGTGCGGGAAATCACGCTGATCGGCCAGAACGTCAATGCGTATCATGGCGAGGGGACGGACGGGACGAGTTGGACGCTCGGCAAATTGCTGCATCGGCTTGCGGCCATTCCCGGGATTGCGCGGCTGCGTTATTCGACCAGCCACCCCCGCGATGTCGACGATAGCCTGATCGAGGCGCATCGCGACCTGCCGGCGCTCATGCCGTTCATACACCTGCCGGTGCAATCCGGTTCCGACCGGGTTCTGGCCGCCATGAACCGTAAACATACCGTGCGGGATTATTGCGCAACCATCGAGCGTTTCCGCCGGGCCCGCCAAGACGTTGCTTTTTCATCGGATTTCATCGTCGGCTTCCCCGGCGAGGGCGCGCAAGATTTTTCCGCCACCCTCGCGCTTGTCACGCAAATCGGCTACGCTGCGGCTTATTCGTTCAAATATTCGCCGCGGCCCGGCACGCCGGCGGCGGAGATGCAGGAGACGGTGTCGACAGCTGAAATGGACGAGCGTTTGGCGCGGCTTCAGGATTTGATCAACAGCCAGCAATCGGCCTTCAATACGGCTGCCATCGGCACCACCATGGACGTGCTGTTCGAAGCTTCCGCGCGCCGTCCCGGCCAGATCGTCGGACGCAGCGCCTATCTCCAGCCGGTTCACGTCATGGCATCGACCGATATCATCGGCCGGGTGCTGCCGGTACGAATAGAGCAGCTCGAGCGTTTCAGCCTGTTCGGCACGCTTGCCACCCCGGTCTCGGAAGCTCGGTCCACGCCTTCTCAAATGACCATTGGAGCCTGAAACCCTTGCCAAAAAGCGCATCGGATTCGCCTTCACTCGCTCCCAGCCGCAAATTTGACCGCGACATGCAGCTTCCGCCCGAGACGCAGGTCGTCATCGACTTCGACGACAACCGCGCCGTCTCCGCCCTCGTCGGCCCTTACGGCCAGAACCTCGCACAGATCGAGCGCCGGCTCGGCATCGTCGTCGACTCCCGCGGCAACCACATCACCATCGGCGGCTCCCGCGATGGCTGCGACGCCGGCCGGCGTGTGCTGGAAGCGCTCTATGCCCAGGCCGTGCAGGGCCATGATCTCGACCAGGGCGAGGTGGAGGGCGCAATCCGCGCCGTGATCGCGCAGGGCTCGTTGTTCGAATATGATGCAAAATCGGCAAAGAGCGCCTTCGAGATCATCAACTTGCGCAAGCGCCCGGTGCGGGCACGCACCGCCGCACAGGATTCCTATATCCGCGCGCTGAAGCGCCACGAGCTGGTGTTCGGGATCGGTCCCGCCGGCACCGGCAAGACCTGGCTTGCGGTGGCACATGCCGCGCAGCTGTTCGAACGCAAGGAAGTGGATCGCATCATCCTGTCGCGGCCGGCGGTCGAAGCCGGCGAGCGGCTCGGCTTTCTACCGGGCGATTTGCGCGAAAAGGTCGATCCTTATTTGCGCCCGATCTATGATGCGCTGTACGACGTGATGGATGCACGGATCGTCGAACGCGCGCTGCAGACTGGCGAGATCGAGATCGCACCACTCGCATTCATGCGCGGCCGCACCCTGACCAATGCCGCGATCATTCTCGACGAGGCGCAGAACACCACCTCCATGCAGATGAAGATGTTCTTGACCCGGCTTGGCGAGAACAGCCGCATGATCGTTACCGGCGACCCCTCCCAAGTCGACCTGCCGAACGGCCAGATGTCCGGCCTTGCCGAGGCCACCCGGCTGCTCGATGGGGTCGAGGGCGTGTCGCAGGTCAAGTTCACGGCGGAAGATGTGATCCGCCACGAATTGGTGGCGCGGATCGTCGCCGCCTACGAAGCTTCGCCCGGAAGGCCGGCAACCAATTAGCTGATATGGAAGGATCGCGCCGCGCCTTAAGGCGATTTGCGGCCGCACACGGATTCCACTCATCACCGATATGCCGAACCCAGCCGAACCCCTCACTGACGTCGTTGTTGCCGCCGAATGCTGGCGGAACGAACCGGATGCCGAAGCCGTCGTTCAGCGCGCGATCGCGGCGGCCGCCTCTGCTTGCGACGCCGAGCTCAGCCATGCCGAGCTCGCAGTGATGTTGACCGATGACGCCGGCGTCCGTGCGCTCAACAAGGATTTCCGCGGCCTCGACAAGCCGACCAACGTGCTGTCGTTCCCGGCACCGGAAGTCGGTGGTAGCGGCGGCGCGGATGAGGCGCCGCGCTCGCTCGGCGACATCGCGATTGCCTACGAGACCGTGCGGCGCGAAGCCGATGACGAAGGCAAGCCGTTCGCCGATCATCTCAGCCATCTTGCCGTGCATGGTTTTCTGCACCTGATCGGCTACGATCACGAGACGGACGACGACGCCGAGGAGATGGAGAGCCTGGAGACCGAAATTCTAGCGCAACTCGGGATTCCCGATCCCTATGCGGAACCGGAACGGATGGACTGAAATGCCCGATTCCGAACCGATCCACGACAATCCGCGCAACACGCGCAACCTGCCTGCCGTCGTGCCGGCCAACGAGTTCGGCCGCTCCGCGGCGGAAAACTGGTTCGTGCGCGCTATCCGCACCCTGTTCGGCTGGAAGCCGGGTTCGGTCCGCGACGACCTCCAGGTGGTGCTCGACGCCTCCGGACCGGATGACGTCGGCTTCACCGCGGTCGAGCGCACCATGCTGCGCAACATCCTGTCTCTGCACGAGCGCCGCATCGCCGACGTCATGGTGCACCGGGCCGACATCATCGCGGTCAAGCGCGACATTCAGCTCGGCGAGTTGATGGACCGGTTCGAGAGCGCCGGCCACTCGCGCCTCGTCGTCTACAACGAGACGCTCGATGATCCCGAGGGCATGGTCCACATCCGCGATCTCCTGGCCTTCATGACCGCCAAGGCGCGCCTGCGCGATCCCGCCAAGACCCGCCGCAAAAAGCCGTTTCCGGCCGGGCTCGACCTGCGCTCGGTCGATCTCGCCATGTCGCTTTCGGACGCCAACATCATCCGCAAGCTGCTATACATACCGCCTTCGATGCGCGCGATCGACCTGCTTGCGCAGATGCAGGCCTCGCGCATCCACCTCGCCCTCGTCGTAGACGAATATGGTGGCACCGACGGCCTGGTCTCGATCGAGGATATCGTCGAGCAGATCGTCGGCGAGATCGATGACGAGCATGACAGCGACGAGCCGCCGTCCATCGTGCGACAACCGGATAATTCCTTCATCGCCGACGCGCGCGCGAGCCTCGAGGATGTCCGCTCGGTGATCGGCGAAGATTTCGTGCCCGGCGAGGCGGGCGAGGAGGTGCAGACCCTGGGCGGCTATCTGGTGAGCCACCTCGGCCGCCTGCCGGTTCGTGGCGAGGTGATTTCCGGTCCCGGCAATTTCGAGGTCGAGGTGCTGGACGCCGATCCGCGGCGGGTGAAGCGGTTGCGCATCGCGGTCCGGAAGGAGCGCCCGGCGCCGCGATCGCAGCGGGAGAGCCGCCGCCGCGAGGCCGCGCCGGACGCCGGTTCGCCCCAGGCGAACGACAACTCACCTACGCCTCCGGGCGACGGGGCCGGCAATCAGTGAGCGCTCCCGATAAAGTTCGCGCCGCAGGACTGGCGATCATCCTTTCCTGGGGCTGGAAGCGCGCGCTGATCGCGTTTGCCGCGGGCAGCCTGTCGGTTCTGGCGCTGGCGCCGTTCAACGCCTGGCCGGTGCTGCTTGTAACGTTTCCGGTGGCGGTCTGGCTGATCGACGGTGCAGGCGCCGGCCGCGCGCAGGGACTGCCCGCCGCGGCGCTGGTCGGTTTCTGGTTCGGTCTCGGCTATTTCGTGCCCGGCCTGTACTGGATCGGCGACGCCTTCCTGGTGGATGCTTCGACTTTCGCCTGGCTGATGCCGTTCGCGGTGCTTGGGCTGCCGGCCTATCTCGCGCTCTTTATGGCGTTCGGATTTGCGCTGGCTCGCCTGGTCTGGACCAAGGACGGCTCGCGGGTGTTCGCGCTGGCCGCAAGCCTCACGATTGCGGAATGGCTGCGCGGCCATCTGCTCACCGGTTTTCCGTGGAATGCGTTCGGCTACGCGCTGACCGAGCCGCTGGCGCTGGCGCAAACGGCCTCGCTGATCGGCATCTGGGGCATGACCTTTCTGACCGTCGCGATCTTTGCCGCGCCGGCCGTACTGATCGACGGAGCGTCCCGCCGCGGGACATCATGGACCGCGCCGCTCGCCGCGCTCGCGCTGTTGATTGCGATGGGCGTTTTCGGCGCGGTGCGCCTGTCGCTGCATCCGACCGGGACGGTTGCGAACGTCAAGCTCAGGCTCATGCAGCCCAATCTGCAGCAAGACGAGAAATTCAACTATTCCGCCAAGGCGGCGGTGATGCAGAAATATCTGGCGCTGTCGGATCGCGCCACGGGGCCGAACACGACAGGCGTCCGCGATGCCACCATCCTGATCTGGCCGGAATCGGCCTTTCCGTTCTTCCTGACCCGCGAACCCGATGCGATGGCCGAGATCGCGGACCTGCTGTCGAAGGGCCCGAAAACGGTGCTGATCACCGGCGCCGTACGTGCGCCCGACGTGCCGCCGGGCATGCGCATTACGCGCGCCTATAACTCAATCTACGTGATCGGCCACGACGGCAGCGTTCGGTCGGTCTATGACAAGTTGCATCTTGTCCCATTCGGCGAATACCTCCCATTTCAGGATTGGATGGAAAGGCTCGGGTTTGAGCAGCTCACCAAGGTCGAGGGCGGCTTCATCCCGGGGACGGTGCGCCACACTCTGCCGATTCCGAATGCGCCGCCCGCGCTGCCATTGATCTGCTACGAGGCGATCTTTCCCTCGGCTGTTGCTACGCCCGACCAGCGTCCGGGCTGGATGGTCAATCTCACCAATGACGGCTGGTTCGGCCTCACCACCGGCCCCCACCAGCATCTGCAACAGGCGCGGTTGCGCGCGATCGAACAGGGATTGCCGCTGGTGCGCGCGGCCAATACCGGAATTTCCGCCGTGATCGATCCGGTGGGTCGCATAGTTGCAGAGCTTCCGCTCGGCGTCGAAGGCGTGCTGGATTCCAGTCTGCCGACAGCGATTGCGCCGACGATCTACGCGCGCGTCGGCAACATTCCTGCCGCGATTTTCGTCGCCCTCGCCTTAATATTCGTCATTCGCCGCCGCGTTTCCCGGCACTGACGCCGGCGTATCATTGCCGATTGTCGTTCACGTTCTGTCATAGCGAAGTATTTTTCCCGCGAACGGGTTCCGCCAGTTGACAGATCGGCCCCACTCTTCGCATTTTCTGCGCACGAAAAGTCAGGTCGGTCCATTGTCACGTCCTCTGCATCACCTCCCGATATCCCGGTCATGTTTGACGGTGCTGGCGCCTACGGTCCGTTCGTTTTGGCTTGTCCCGCTGGCTCAGGCCTGATCGTAAGGAGCGTTCGGAGATGTCGATCAAAGCACCGAACCCTGTTGACAAATACGTCGGCAGTCGCGTGCGGATGCGCCGTATCATGCTGGGAATGAGCCAGGAAAAGCTCGGCGAAGCCTTGGGCCTCACGTTCCAACAGATCCAGAAATACGAGAAGGGCACCAACCGCGTTGGCGCGAGCCGCATCCAGCAGATTGCGGAAGTGCTGCAGGTCCCGGTCTCGTTTCTGTTCGAGGGCGGACCAACGAGCAAACCCGACGGCGAGGGTTTTGGCGAAGGGGCTTCGCCGGCCTATGTATCCGATTTTCTCGCTACCTCCGAAGGACTGGCACTGACGCGCGCCTTCACGCGCATCGCCGACTCCAAGCTCCGGCGCAGCATCGTCGATCTGGTCGAACAGATTGCCGCGCGCGAGGCGCCCGAAAAGCGCCTGTAGCATGGCCTGCCAGCTTTCGATTTGAGCCAAGGCGGATTCTGGCCTATGTCGTGAGAGGTTGATCCTCTTCGCAGGGCCGTATGATGCTTGAGACATCCAATCCGTTTGACGCCAGGACCATTCTCGACGGCATTCGTCGCTGGGTCGAAATCGAAACGCCGACGGATGCGCCGGAACAGGTGAACCGGTTGGCGACGCTGGTTGCCGACGGTTATCGCGACCTGCCGGCGCGCATCGAACGCATCCCGGGGCAGAACGGCTGCGGCGATCATCTGGTCGCGCGGTCATCCTGGGGCCAGGAGGCGCCGGGCATTCTGGTGCTGAGCCATCTCGACACCGTGCACCCGATCGGCTTCAGGATCGAGGGCGACAGCGCCTTC
Organism: Gemmatimonas sp.; assembly: GCA_050257355.1. Lineage (GTDB taxonomy): Bacteria > Pseudomonadota > Alphaproteobacteria > Rhizobiales > Xanthobacteraceae > Bradyrhizobium. The sequence goes on along the minus strand of JBLMWS010000232.1, from coordinate 12,154 downwards.
GGGCCCGGCATCTACGACATGAAGGGCGGCGCCTATCTCGCCTATCATGCCTTCCGGCAGCTTTGTGCAAGCGGGGAGCAGTCGGGCCTCGGCGTCACCCAGCTCTTCGTCTCCGACGAGGAAATCGGCAGCCCGACCTCGCGCCAACTCATCGAGTCCGAAGGACAGAAGGCCAAATATGTGCTGGTGACCGAGCCCGCCCGCGACGGCGGCAAGATCGTCACGCAGCGCAAGGGTGTCGGGCGATTCGAAATCTTCATCAGGGGCGTACCTGCGCACGCCGGCGCACGCCCCGAGGATGGCCGCAGCGCCATCCGTGAACTCGCCAACGCCATCGCGACGCTGGAAGCGATGAACGATCCAAAGCGCGGCATCACCGTCAACGTCGGCGTCGTGCGCGGCGGCACGCGCCCGAACGTGATCGCTGAAGAGGCCTATGCGGAGGTCGATCTGCGCGTGCCCTCGATGGCCGATGCCAGCGAGCTCGTGGCAAAGATCCTCAGTCTGAAATCGCGCAGCGACGGCGTCAGCGTGACCGTGACCGGCGACTTGAACCGGCCGCCTTACGAGAAAGGCAATGCCGGCGCCGCGCTGTTCGATCACGCAAGGCAGCTCGCTGCCGAAATCGGTTTCGAGCTTGTCGACACCGCAACCGGCGGAGGCTCCGACGGCAATTTCACGGCCGCACACACCGCGACGCTCGATGGCCTCGGCGTCGACGGCAAAGGCGCGCATACCCATTACGAGCAGCTCTTCATCTCCTCGATCGAGCCGCGGGCGCGGCTGCTGCATCGCTTGTTGCAGACGCTGCGATGAGTGCGGCCGAGCGCGAGTTTTCGCAACGAGAGGACGCGCGGCAGTCGGGATCGTTCTTCGGCCGCCGCAAGGGACACAGGCTGCGCGCCCATCAGGCCGACCTGATCGAAAACCTCCTGCCTCGCCTTGCGCTTGATATCGCGAACCCGGCGCCTCGAGATCTGGCCGCTCTGTTCGATCCGCGCGCCGATCAGATCAGGCTCGAGATCGGATTCGGCGGCGGGGAACATCTGGTGGCGGAGGCCCGCCAGTTTCCTGACGTCGGTTTCATCGGCTGCGAGCCCTATGTCAACGGCATGGCCAAGATCCTGGCTCAAATCGAAGCCGGCAACATCTCCAATATCCGCTTGTTCGCAGGCGACGCGGCGGAGCTGCTCGCCTGGCTGCCGGAGCACGCGCTGTCGCGGGTCGATCTGATTCATCCCGATCCCTGGCCCAAGCGGCGGCATTGGAAGCGTCGCTTCGTCCAGGATGCAACGGTTGCCGCGATGGCGCGCGTGCTACGAACAGGCGGCGAATTCCGCTTCGTCAGCGACATCGACGATTACGCCGCCTGGACGCTCTCCCATCTGCTGCGCGCGCCTGACTTTGTCTGGATCGCCGAGCGCGCGGACGACTGGCGCGTGCCCTGGCCGGGCTTCACGATGACACGCTACGGCCGCAAAGCCGAACGCGAAGGACGCAAGGCGACGTATCTGCGGTTCCGGCGCATCTGAGCGCGGCGCGATTTGCAAAGGCCGGATGAGCCGGCGCGGCGGCATCGCGACCACAAGCTTGGCGACATGGCGCATCGCACTGCCCTGGCGTGATCAGCGAGCTGCTATGACTGCGGCGCCAACCTTGCCTTTTTCACGTCGGTTGCCTCCCAGACCATGCGCTTGCCGCGCTCTTGGCCAAGCAGCTCGATCGGATCGTGGTTGTCGATGTGGCCGAACTGTCCCTTGTAGACGCTGTAGCCACACAATTCCTGCAGGCGGCGCGGAAAGCGCTTGGCGGTCTCGCGCGGAATACCGAGCTGCAAGTTCTCCTGTTGCCGCATCCAGCCCCAACAATAGGCGCAAGAGAAAGCGAACCGCCTGTGATCACTGAGATTGGCGCCGCCGCCGTGCCAGAGCGCACTGTCGAACAGCATCACGCTGCCGGCCGGCATGGTCGCGATCATCGTCTCGTAGTCTTTGCCGTATTCCGGCGCGTGATCGAATTTGTGGCTTCCGGGTATGATCCGCGTCGCGCCGTTTTCAGCGGTGAAATCCGACAATGCCCAGATCGCGTTGATCGTGATCGGGATATGCGGCCGCGGCAGCGGAATGAGCTGCGTGTCCTCATGGATCGGCTGCGCCTCCTGGCCGGGTCCCAGGATCAGTGAGCAGAACGACGACAACAGGCACTCTCTGTCGAGCACGCCTTCAACGACCGGAAGCACGTTTTCGTGCAGCGGTACCTCCCAGAACAGCTCGTCATAGGTGAGCAGATTGTTGATGCGGACCGTCTTGAAGCCCTCGAATGATGTCTTCGCAAACCCCAGATTGTGCTCGCGCTCGATAAGCTCGAGCGTCTGCCTGAGGCGCTCGACCAGATCGGAAGAGGCGGCGCGCTCAATCACGGCATAGCCCTCATCGCGGATTCGATCGACGTGCGATCTGACTTCATTCTCGCTCAGCATTTCCATTCCCCAACGGCGCTGCGGCGCGCCTTGTCCAAAGCATAGCGCGTCGATTCCGGCGTTGGGAAGGGACAGAAAGCCTCAGACCGGCTGCCGCGTCTTCCAGAAACCCACCACCCGTTCCGCGGTCGACGGCATCAGGCGCGCGAAATTGACCCGCGCGGCCTCGATATCGGCCGGCGCCGGCACCCGCTGCGGCCCGAGCCGCAGCAGGATCAGCGCGCGCACGGTGGCCCATTCCAGGCCGATGGTCCTGCCGACGATCAGGATCGGATCATGACGCTCGCCCGAGATCAGCCGGTCAAGGGTGGAAATACTCACGCCTGACATGGCGGCAAGGGCAGCGACGGACTCTTCATAAGCGTGCTGCTTGGCAAAGCCGAGCAGCGCCGCCTCATTGAGCTCGCCGGCCCTGTGCAGCGCCAGAACAGCGCGTTGCGCCGGGGCAAAGTCGCGCGCGGTCCTCTCGATCTGCCCGGGGCTGCCGAGGATGTCACTCAGCGCCTGCCTGATTGCAGCCTGTCTCTCGGGCTTGACGACATCGAACAGGCGGCGGCGGATCACATCCAACGAGCCTGCCAGCAGCTCCTTCAGACGCTGCTCCGGCAGATCGTCGCGCTGGCCGACCGTCAACGTCAGCACGGCATCGCGCGTGGCGCGCTTGGTCAGCTCGGCAAAGCCCCTCTCCGAAAACACCGCGCCGGAGTTGCCAGCGGCACGCCGCACCACCTCGCGATCGCCCCGGCGCACCATGATTTCGGTCAGGACGGGCGAGAGCACGTGACGTTCCGCCATCGCCAGCAGATGCCCCTGCCCCTTCAGCCGCGCCACTTCCAGCAGGACCTGCTCCTCGAGCACGGGCGAGCGGCGCAGCACCGGTCCGGCCACCAGAATTTCGTTCTCGCGCGCGAATTGCCCGATCAGGCCGCGCGGCGCATTGACGAGGAAAGAAAAGCGTTCGGCGAGCTCGGCGCGCGCGATCGTTGCGACGTAGGGCACGAGATCGATCAGGATGTCGTCGAACAGATCGACGTGATTTGGTCGCAAGCGCGCGACGTCCTGAAAGAACAGTTCGGCGATCCGCCGCGCGGCCTCGGCACGCCGCTCAGGCGCGCCATGCCTGACGATCTCCTCAAGCCCGGGGATCAGCGACGCAGCGGCTGTCATTGAACCTGCTCGGAACGCCCCCGATCCCACACGTCCGCCCCGCAAGCCCGGGGACAGGCAATTTCGGCAATTTAGGTTTTGCTGGTGAAGGAAGGGTTAGGCGGGCAGCACCTGATTAACGAAACCGCTGACCGGAGCTACAAAATCATGCCCCGCCAGTCCTCCCGGCCCTTGTCGGATGGCCAAAATCTCGCTATATCGGCAGCAACTTAGAGTTCTCATACGGACAGCGTATCGAGAGTGGGCTCCCCCGGGAACCCGCTCTTTTTTATTACCTGAAGCCGCCCGGCCCCGGTATGTCGGCTGTGCTTTTCGGGTAGCGCTGCCAGAGCGGGCTTGGGGCAAACTTAAGGCCCGGCCAACCACTGCAAGTGAACCTGCTTTGACACTGGACATGATCGATCTGACCGCTGCTCGAGAGGATGCCGATCTCCTGGCCGAACCGCGCCTGGTGGTCGAGCAGGGCGCCGCGGCGCGGGTCGCCGCCGTTGCCGCTCCCGTCCTGCAGGGCATGGGCTATCGCCTGGTGCGCGTCAGGGTCACGGGTGAGGCTGGTTGCACCGTTCAGGTCATGGCCGAACGACCTGACGGCTCGATGCAGATCGAGGACTGCGAGGCAGTCTCTCGTGCGCTGTCGCCGGTGCTCGACATCGCCGACCCCATCGACCGCGCCTACAGGCTGGAAATCTCCTCGCCGGGGATCGACCGGCCATTGGTGCGCCGTTCCGATTTCGAGCGCTTCCGCACACATCTCGTCAAGATCGAGATGACGGTCGCCCATGAGGGCCGCAAGCGGTTCCGCGGCACGATCGACGGCGTCGAGGGCGACCATGTCCGGTTACATCGTGATGACATGCCGGCCGGCGAAGATGCCACTGTGCTGTTGAGAATCGAAGATATCGCCGAGGCGCGGCTGGTGCTCACGGACGAATTGATCGCCGAATCGATGCGGCGCGGCAAGGCGGCCGAGCGCGAGCTGAAGCGCAATCTGGGACTGGAGCCGCCGCCGCCGGCGCACGCCGCGAAACACCGCAACAAGCCCGCGCCGAAGCAGAAAAAGCCGGCGCCGAAGGACACCAAGCAACACCGCCTCGCTGCCGAAAGAGCGCGCAGGGGCGAAACCGATCCTGAAAGAGGAGATTAAATCATGGCCGTCAGCGCCAACCGACTTGAACTGCTGCAGATCGCAGACGCCGTGGCGCGCGAGAAGTCGATCGACCGCGGCATCGTGATTGCCGCGATGGAAGATGCGATCGCCAAAGCCGCCCGGGCCCGCTACGGCAGCGAGACCGACGTGCATGCCGAGATCGATCCGAAGAAGGGCGAACTCCGCCTGTCGCGTCACATGCTGGTGGTCGAGAAGGTGGAAAATTCGGCCAACCAGATTTCGTTGGAAGACGCGCGGCGCGCCAATCCCGGTGCGCAGATCGGCGACACCATCGCCGACACGCTGCCGCCGCTGGAGTACGGCCGTATCGCCGCGCAATCGGCCAAGCAGGTCATCGTGCAGAAGGTGCGCGAGGCCGAGCGCGACCGGCAGTACCAGGAATTCAAGGACCGCATCGGCGACATCGTCAACGGCATCGTCAAACGCGTCGAATATGGCAGCGTGATCGTCGATCTCGGCCGCGGCGAAGGCATCATCCGCCGCGACGAAATGCTGCCCCGCGAGGTGTTCCGCAACGGCGACCGCGTGCGCGCCTATATTTTCGACGTGCGGCGTGAAACCCGCGGACCGCAGATTTTCCTGTCCCGCACCCATCCACAGTTCATGGCCAAGCTCTTCGCCCAGGAAGTGCCGGAAATTTACGACGGCATCGTCGAGATCAAGGCGGTGGCCCGCGATCCGGGCTCGCGTGCCAAGATCGGCGTCATTTCGCGCGATTCCTCGGTGGATCCGGTCGGCGCCTGCGTCGGCTTGCGCGGCTCGCGCGTGCAGGCCGTGGTCAACGAGCTGCAGGGCGAAAAGATCGACATCATTCCCTGGTCGCCGGACATCGCCACTTTCGTGGTCAACGCGCTGGCGCCCGCCGAGGTCGCCAAAGTCGTCATCGACGAAGACCGCGAGCGGATCGAGGTCGTGGTTCCCGATACCAACAACCAGCTGTCGCTCGCGATCGGCCGCCGCGGCCAGAACGTGCGGCTTGCCTCGCAGCTCACCGGCTGGGATATCGACATCCTCACCGAGCAGGAGGAATCGGAGCGGCGCCAGGCCGACTTCGAGAACTCCACCCGCGTGTTCATGGAATCGCTCAATGTCGATGAGGTGGTCGGTCAGCTGCTTGCCTCGGAGGGCTTTACCTCGGTCGAGGAACTGGCGTTGGTCGACATCAAGGAGCTCGCCAGCATCGAGGGCTTCGACGAGGAGACCGCCGCCGAGCTGCAAAACCGCGCCAAGGAATATCTCGAGCAGCAAGAGGCTGAGTTGGAAGCCAAGCGCAAGGAATTGGGTGTCGAGGACGCGCTGAAGACCGTCCCCGGCGTGACCTCGAAAATGCTGGTGAAGTTTGGCGAGAACGACATCAAGACGGTCGAGGATCTGGCCGGCTGCGCCACCGACGACCTCGTTGGCTGGACCGAGCGCAAGGATGGCGGCGAACAGACCAAGCATGCCGGGGCGCTCGAGGGCATCGAAATCTCCCGTGACGAGGCGGAGCAGCTGATCATGCAGGCGCGCGTCAAGGCGGGCTGGATCACCGAAGCCGATCTGGCCGAGCAGAACGCGCCGGCCGAGGCGGCCGACGCGCCGACGGCGTAACACGGTCGAAGGAGATGGCCGACGCATGCTCGCTATTGCTGACCCCGAACTCGACAGCGGACCGCGGACTGAGAAGCCCGCGACGACGCGGATGTGCGCGGTCAGCCGCGAGGTGCGCCCCATCGACGACCTGATCCGATTCGTCGTTGCTCCCACCGGCGAGGTGGTTGCAGATGTGAAGCGCAAGCTTCCCGGGCGCGGAATGTGGGTCACCGCATCGCGCCAGGCGGTTGCGGAAGCGGTTCGCCGTCACCAATTTAGCCGAGGATTCAAGCGCGACGTTCGGGTATCGCCGACGCTCGCCGACGATACCGATGCGCTGCTTGCCCGCAGCGCCGGCGACGCGCTTGCGATCGCGGCCAAGGCCGGCCAGGTCATCTGCGGCTTCACCAAGGTCGAGAATGCGCTGAAGGACCACCGCGTCAGGAACACGGTGCAGGCGCTGATCCACGCCAGGGATGGCGCGGCCGACGGAATCCGCAAACTGGACGCTCTTGTGGGTCAGAATGCCGGGATCGATGCCGAATCCGAACGGATTCCGATCGTCACTGCATTAACTTCGGTAGAATTGGATTTGGCACTCACCCGGTCAAATGTGATACATGCTGCCCTGCTCGCGGGCCCGGCGAGCAAGACTTTCCTGTCGCGCAGCCAGACCTTGGTCCGATACCGGATGGCCGATGGCGACAAGACTGCCGGAACCGGGATCAAGAATTCGGACTAGCATTCGAAATTGCGACGACTTGCAGTAAGACGGTGCGCCCGCGCCACCTGAGGAACGAGATTAGGACGACTGAATGGCCGATCAGAACACCCCTGGCGACAAGAAACTGAGCATGCCCAGCAAGACCTTGACGCTGAAGCCGCGCGTCGAGACGGGCACGGTGCGCCAGAGCTTCCCCCACGGCCGCAGCAAGCAGGTTGTGGTCGAAAAGCGCGGCAAGCGCCGGGTCGGCGGCGACCTCGCCGAAGTCCCCCACGCGCCTGAACCGGCCGCCCCCAAGGCGCCGCCGCCAAGAGCGCCAGTGCCGAGCGGCCGTCCGCAGGCCGCTCAGCCGCGCGGTGGTTCCGGCGTCGTGCTGCGTACGCTGACCGAGGACGAGCATGCCGCGCGCGCCCACGCGCTGGCCGATGCAAGGCTTCGCGAAGTCGAGGAGCGCCGTCAGGCTGAAGAGGATGCCAAGCGGCGTGCGGCGCGCGAGATCGCCGAGAAAGCCGAGCGCGAGGCCGCCGAAGCCCGCCGCAAAGCTGAAGAAGAACGCCATCGGCTGGAAGAGGAAGCCAAACGCAAGGCGGAAACCGAGGCCAAGAAGCGGTTTGGCGAGGCCGAGGCGCCGCGCGCCCCGGCTCCCGCGACCGCGACCGCGGCTCCACAGCCTGCTGCTGCCCGCGCGCCCGCGGCAACCCCTAGCGCCCGCACACCTGCAGCGGCACCTGCCGCTCGCCCGGCTGTGCCCGGCCGTCCGCCCGCCGTTGCTGCCGAAGCCGACGAGGACGAGGGTCCGCGCCAGATCCGTCGCGGCCCCGGCGGCGCCATGCGCCCGGTTGCTGCGCCCAAGACCACCCACAAGCCGGGGGCACAGAAGCAGCGCGGTCGTCTGACCGTGGTCACCGCGCTTAATGCCGACGACGTGCGTGAGCGCTCGATCGCCTCCTTCCGCCGGCGCACCCAGCGGCTGAAGGGACATGCTTCGAACGAACCCAAGGAGAAGCTGGTTCGCGAGGTGATCATCCCCGAGGCGATCACGATCCAGGAACTCGCCAACCGCATGTCGGAGCGCGCGGTCGATGTCATCCGCCTGCTGATGAGGCAGGGGGCGATGCACAAGATCACGGACGTGATCGACGCCGACACCGCGCAGCTGATTGCAGAAGAATTAGGCCATACCGTTAAGCGCGTGGCCGCCTCCGACGTCGAGGAAGGCCTGTTCGACGTCGTCGACGATTCCACCGACACCGAGCCGCGCTCGCCGGTCGTGACCGTGATGGGCCATGTCGACCACGGCAAGACCTCGCTGCTCGACGCGTTGCGCCAGACCAACGTCGTGTCGGGCGAGGCCGGCGGCATTACCCAGCACATCGGCGCCTATCAGGTGAGCTCGCCGGAAACCGGCAAGAAGATCACCTTCATCGATACCCCCGGCCACGCCGCGTTCACCGCGATGCGCGCCCGCGGCGCCAAGGTAACCGATATCGTGGTGCTGGTGGTCGCCGCCGATGACGGCGTGATGCCGCAGACGATCGAGGCCATCAACCATGCGAAGGCGGCCAGGGTGCCGATCATCGTAGCCATCAACAAGATCGACAAGCCGGAGGCCAGGCCGGAGCGCGTGCGCACCGAGCTGCTGCAGTACGAGGTGCAGGTGGAATCGCTCGGCGGCGATGTCGTCGACGTCGAAGTCTCCGCCAAGAACAAGACCAATCTCGACCGGTTGCTCGAAATGATCGCGCTGCAGGCCGAGATCCTCGACCTCAAGACCAACTCGCATCGTCCCGCCGAGGGTACCGTGATCGAGGCCAAGCTCGATCGCGGCCGCGGTCCGGTCGCGACCGTGTTGGTTCAGCGCGGCACCCTGCATGTGGGCGACATCATCGTGGCCGGCGCCGAAATGGGCCGCGTCCGCGCGCTGATTTCCGACCAGGGCGAAACCGTGGAGGAGGCAGGTCCCTCGGTGCCTGTCGAAGTGCTCGGCTTCAACGGTCCGCCGGAGGCCGGCGATCGCCTCGCCGTGGTCGAGAACGAGGCCCGCGCCCGCCAGGTCACGAGCTACCGCGCCCACCAGAAGCGCGAAAACGCCGCCGCCTCGATCTCCGGCATGCGCGGCTCGCTCGAGCAGATGATGTCTCAGCTCAAGACCAGCGGCCGCAAGGAATTCCCGCTGGTCGTCAAGGCCGACGTGCAGGGTTCGCTGGAAGCGATCCTGGGCTCGCTGGAGAAGCTCGGAACCGAGGAAGTCGCCGCGCGCATGCTGCATGCAGGCGTCGGCGGCATCTCGGAATCCGACGTGACGCTCGCGGAAGGATTCAACGCCGCGATCATCGGCTTCAACGTCCGCGCCAACAAGGAAGCGGCCGCCGCAGCCAAGCGCAACGGCATCGAGATCCGCTACTACAACATCATCTACGACCTTGTGGATGACGTGAAAAAGGCGATGAGCGGCCTGCTGGCGCCCACATTGCGCGAGACCATGCTCGGCAATGCGCAGATCCTGGAGATCTTCAACATCTCCAAGGTCGGCAAGGTTGCCGGCTGCCGGGTTACCGACGGCACGGTGGAACGTGGCGCCAACGTCCGGCTGATCCGCGACAACGTCGTCGTGCACGAAGGCAAGCTATCGACGCTGAAGCGCTTCAAGGATGAAGTGAAGGAAGTGCAGGCCGGCCAGGAATGCGGCATGGCGTTCGAGAGCTATCACGATATGCGCGTCGGCGACGTGATCGAATGCTATCGCGTGGAGACCATCCAGCGCTCGCTGTAAGTCCGAGTCCTACGGAGCGCCTTAGGTCTCTTGGAGCACGCGTCATGCCCCGCACATGCGGGGCATCCGGTGCTCGCTCGCGCAATTTGGATTTGCGGAAACTGGATCACCTGCTTTTTCGCGGGTGATGACACGATTGGATTTTTGACGATGCCCCGTCCCCACCAGAAACGAAGTTCTACCGCCGGTGGCTCTCAGCGGCAATTGCGCGTCGGCGAAGCAGTGCGCCACGCTGTCGCCGACATTCTTCAGCAGGGTCACACGCACGATCCGGACCTTGAAGGCCATATCATCACGGTGCCGGAGGTTCGAATGTCGCCGGACCTGAAGCTTGCGACCATTTATGTGATGCCGCTCGGCGGCCGCGACAGCGACATCGTGCTCGCAGCGCTCGAGCGCAACAAGAAATTCCTGCGCGGCGAAGTCGCGCGGCACGTTAACTTAAAATTTGCTCCCGATATCCGCTTTCGCATCGACGAGCGATTCGACGAAGCGGAACGGATCGAGAAATTACTGCGAACGCCTGCGGTGCAAAGAGACCTCGCACCCGATTCGGACCAAGATCAATGAGCGCGACTCCGGCAAACACTGCGAACGTCTCCCAGACGGAGGCCGATTCGCGCCGCGACGAAAAAAATATTTTTGCCGAGGTGCGGAGCGCGGAACCGCGCGGCCACAACGATCCGCGCGCCAAGAAGCAGCAGCAAGGCAACCAGCCGCGTCGCGACAAGCGTGACGTTCATGGCTGGGTCGTGCTCGACAAACCGATCGGCATGACGTCGACCCAAGCGGTTGCAGTGGTGAAGCGCCTGTTTCAGGCCAAGCGGGCGGGACACGCCGGCACGCTCGATCCGCTTGCCTCGGGCGGCCTACCGATCGCTCTCGGTGAGGCGACCAAGACGGTGCCCTTCGTGATGGACGGCCGCAAGCGCTACCGTTTCACGGTGCGCTGGGGCGAGGAACGCGACACCGACGACACCGAGGGCGAGGTCGTCAGAACGAGCGACCGCCGGCCCACAGCCGAAGCGATTGAAGCACTGCTGCCGCAATTCACCGGCCTGATCGAACAGACCCCGCCGCGCTATTCCGCCATCAAGATCCAGGGCGAGCGCGCCTACGATCTGGCACGCGACGGCGAAATGGTTGAACTGGCACCCCGGCCGGTCGAGATTCACCAGTTAACCCTGATTGATCAGCTGGATGAGAACCAGTCCCTGTTCGAGGCCGAATGCGGCAAGGGAACCTATGTGCGGGCGCTCGCCCGCGACATGGGCCGGATTTTGGGCTGTTTCGGCCATATTTCCGCGTTGCGCCGGACGATGGTCGGGCCTTTCGGCGAAAACGACATGATTCCGCTGGAACAGTTGGAAGCTTTATGCAATAGAGCCGCGTCGGGCGAGGGAAGCCTCGCCGACGCGCTTTTGCCCGTTGAGACCGCGCTGGACGACATCCCGGCACTGGCCGTCACTCGGGCTGACGCGGCGAGGCTCCACAGGGGTCAAGCCGTTTTGTTGCGCGGACGGGATGCGCCCACTTGTAGCGGCACAGTCTATGTCACGGTGGCAGGCCGACTTCTCGCGCTTGCCGAAGTCGGCAATGGCGAAATCATCCCCAAGCGTGTGTTCAACCTGACCGGGCTGACAGCCAGTTCCGGTCGCAACGAAAGAGTCTGACGATGTCGATTACCGCTGAACGCAAAGCGGAAGTCATCAAGGCTAATGCCACCAAGGCCGGCGACACGGGCTCGCCTGAGGTTCAGGTCGCGATCCTGTCGGAGCGCATCAACAACCTGACCGAACACTTCAAGACCCACGGGAAGGATAATCATTCGCGCCGGGGCCTGTTGAAGCTCGTCTCTACGCGGCGTTCGCTGCTTGACTACCTGAGGAAAACCGACGAGGCGCGTTACAAGGCGCTGCTCGAAAAGCACAACATTCGTCGCTGAACCTGTTTGGAAGGAAACGCGCGCAGGATGGCGCGCGTTTTTGCATCGTTCTTCGAGAGCCGCGTCTGGCGTTCGAAGAAGCCGTCATGCGCAAGAGCATGATCCGGAAAGGCCAACCCCGCATTTGGTCGGGGTGGTCACAAATTTCCGAAAGGATCATGTTCGACGCTGGAGCGTGATCCGAGGGCCTCGTTGCCCAGATAGTTAGCGGTTATCCGCAAAAGGATCATGCTCCGCGGACGACGGAGCGGAGTGGCATCTTCAACGAGCCATTGCGCTCCGGGACCGCCCCGCAGCAATCCGGCTGCTGAGCGTAACGGGCGAGG
>JBLMWS010000231.1:0-17733 GCA_050257355.1 Gemmatimonas sp. | reverse complement strand
TCGGACGGAAGTCGACGGCCTCCTCGTCGATGCCGTCGAGCAGAAGCTGCGCCACCTCGGTCATGCGCGCTTCGGTGTAGCGATAGGCGGCGGCGTTATCGCCGTCGATATTGCCGAAATTGCCCTGGCCGTCGACCAGCGGATAGCGCGAGGAAAAATCCTGCGCGAGACGCACCATGGCGTCATAGATCGCCTGGTCGCCGTGCGGATGAAACGAACCCATCACGTCGCCGACGATCTTAGCGGATTTCTTGAAGCCCGCGCTCGGGTCCAGCCTCAATAGCCGCATACCGTAAAGGATGCGGCGATGCACCGGCTTTAGCCCGTCACGGGCGTCCGGTAACGCGCGGTGCATGATGGTCGACAACGCATAGGAGAGATAGCGCTCTTCCAGCGCATCCCGGAGTGGGACCTCGTTGATCTTGTCGGGGTCGGGGTCGGGCGGGATGATTGGCTTGCCCATAAGTCCTTTACTCTCAACGGCTTCGCGCCGCCGTTCACGATCCCGAACAGCGGCTCAGTGGTGATTCGCTGCAATATAGCAGCCGGTGGGGATCACCCCAATCAAGGGCGGCCGAACGCCCACCGGCCAGCTCGGGGCGCCCGCGCCAGCACCGACACTGCCGCTCATTTCGGGAACAGCTTGTCGCGGATGTAGCGCGAGGTCGGCGTCAGCCGAATACCTCGTGGTTTGCGCCACACGGCCTTATCGATCTCCTGCTTGTCGCCGATTTTCAGATCGCCGGACGCCTTGCTCGCGATGAAAATCGCATCGCTCATCTTGCGCCCCGTGCTGCGGTTCTTCTTTTTGACTTCCTTCCAGAGCTTGAGCCTCCCCAGCTTGAGCTTGGGCAGCTCCTCCCTGATTTCGCGGCGAAGGCATTGCTTGTCGCTTTCGGTGGCGCGTTTCCGGCCGCCGGGAAACATCCAGCGTCGATCGCGCCGCCGCCTGACCAGGAGGACGCGACCGCGCTTGGAAGCCACCAGTTTCGAGGACTTTGCCATGCTCCGATCAGGCTAATGAACTAGTGAACAGCAAGAAATTACCAGAGCTAAGCACGATTGCGATGATTCGCAATTTTGCCGCCACTCGCTTGGCTGTGGATGGATGGTCGGACGCCGAGGCTTGCGGCGGCGTGCGGCTGACAGACACGCGCAGCCCAGTCATCTTGCGCAAGATCAACCCGCCGAGCGCAAAGCGGGCCTAGCCTGCGAGTATGGATTGGCAGAGCATTTCATCCGCGCCCTTCGACCGCGATCTGGAGCTTGCCGTCATCGACACGGAAGGCCCTCATGCGCTGGTGTTTCCGTGCCGGCGCATTCTTCATGGCTGGCTCAAGTCCGGAACCGGCCAGTCCGTCGATGTCCACCCGACCCACTGGCGGGAGTGGAACGAGAACGTCAGCCTCTTTTATCCTTATTCCCGCTCCGAGCCTTGAGTGCCGAGGCGAGCTTCGTTTCCTCGTCGGCGAGCAGTCGCAGCAAGACATTGCGCTTGGCCGGATCCGCCTCGGTTTGCAGCAGCTTCTTGAAGTGCTCGATATTCGCCTTGGCGATTGCCACGTCCATCAGAAACGCTCGGCCTCTTTGCGGGTCGGAAGTCGAATTTACCTGGGAACTTGGGATGAGCAAGCCACGTATTGGAGACGAGACGCATGGCTCGCCCCTTCCCAGGAATATCGGGTGCCGTGAAGGAAAAAGCGAGGCCGGAGAGCACCGCCGCGTCAGAGTGGAACTCGCCCCGCCCCACTCCGCGGCCAACCGATTGCGCTGACGGAATTGCCGGCGCCGCGCGCGTGACGGCGTAAAGGCGCCTCACGTCGAGGCGATCGCCGCTTTCGACCGCTGCTTCGTCACCGCACTGATGAAGCCGTTGCGGGCGTCCGAGTGGCTCTGTCCGCGCGGCTCGAGCACGTGGCGCAGCAGGAACAGTCCGGTCAGTTGAAAGCCGTCGAGCAGGTCCTGGTCGGACCAGCCATCGTCGCGACTTGCATCCTCGCGCAGGAATCGCGGCAGCCGCAACAGGCGGTCGGCCCACGGCTCGCCCGCGGCGCGCGACACCGCTCCGCCCGACTTCGGCGACACGTAGATCAGGTCGGTGGTCTCGCCGGTCGCGGCGCAACTCTGCAGGTCGAGCCCGAAGCCGAGTTCGGCAAGCATGGCGAGCTCGAAACGCACCAGCAGCACCGCAGCTTCGCCGGCATCATCGAAATCATCCAGTGTCCGCTCCAGCATCTCATAGATGTCTTCGTGCGGATCGCGCTCCGGCAATAAGCGCGCCAAAGCGGCGAGATGGGTCACGCCGTAAACCGCATGCGACGATGCCAGCAGGCTTGCGGCGCGCAGCTGCATGCCTTCGATCGCATAGGTGCCGAGATGTTCGTCGAGACGCGCCCGCCATGCCGCGCGGACGCCGTTGCCCGGTTGCAGCCAGGGGCGCATCCGCGCGCTGGCCGCGCCGCGCACCAGCCCGAGATGGCGGCCGTGGGCGCGGGTCAAAAGCTCGACGATGGCGGAAGCCTCGCCATGCCGCCGTACCCCGAGCACGATGCCTTCGTCGGTCCATTCCATGGATGCAATGTATCACCCAAGCGTGGGCGAAGCGACTTGTCCGCTGCGGCCTAAAGAGCAAGCGCGGAAAAGCGAGCCCACTGCCATTCCGGGACGACTGAACAACTCACGCGTTGAACCAGCCCTTAGCGTCGCCCGTAAACGAGTAATACAGCCCCGCCGTGGTCAACGCGCAGGAGATGATCTCGATGCCGCTATCGAGTTCCAGGCCATTTTCACCAATGGCATCGAACAGCGAGATCACCGACAGCACGAGCGCGGCGGTCAGCACCCAGCGCGGCCAGTTCTTGTGATGGCGGGCGGCGAGATGGACGAAATACAGCGAGAGCAGGATCATGAGGCCCGCCATGATGGTGGCGGTCGTGATCATCGAATAGGTCATGTCCGCATTCGGCGTGCGGTCCTGAAATGCGACCGACAGCGCATCCAGCATCAGCGACGCGTAGAGCAGCACTTCGAACCGCAGCACATTCTTGGGCAGGTTCATCGGGACGGATTATTCCTTTGGAAACTCAAGTCCCATTTCCCGGTAGCGGTCGGGATCGTCGCCCCAATTTTCGCGCACTTTGACGAACAGGAACAGGTGCACCGGGACGCCGAGGATCTCCGAAATTTCCTTGCGCGCCTCGGCGCCGATCGACTTGATGGTGGCGCCGCCCTTTCCCAGCACGATCTTGCGCTGCCCTTCCCGCTCGACAAAGATGGTCTGCTCGATGCGGACCGATTTGTCGTTACGTTCCTGCCAGCTGTCGGTCTCGACGGTGGATTGGTACGGCAGTTCCTGATGGAGCTGCTGAAAGATCTTTTCCCGGGTGATTTCGGCCGCGAGCTGCCGCAGCGGCGCGTCCGACATCTGATCCTCGGGATAAAGGAACGGACCCGCCGGGACCATTTCGGCCAACGCGCGGCGCAGGTCGGCGACGCCGCTGCCGGACAACGCCGAGATCATGAAGGTGCTGGCGAAGGCCATGCGGTCATTTGCTGCCTTGGCCAGCATGAGCAGTTTTTCCCGCGGCACCAGGTCGATCTTGTTCAGCACCAGGATCTTGTCGTGATCGACGCCAGCGAGCCGGTTCAGGATGCCGTCGGCTTCCGCATCGATACCAGCCTTGGCGTCGAGCAGAACGCAGACGAGATCGGCGTCGTGGGCGCCGCTCCACGCGGTCGAGACCATGGCGCGGTCGAGCCGGCGCTTCGGCGCGAAAATGCCGGGGGTATCGACCAGAATGATCTGCGACTGGCCTTCGATGACGATGCCGCGGATCAGGGCGCGCGTGGTCTGCACCTTGCGCGAGACGATGGTGACCTTGGAGCCCACCAGCGCGTTGACGAGCGTGGATTTGCCGACATTGGGCGCACCGATCAGCGCCACGAATCCGCAGCGCGTCTGCGTGGACCCGGCGTCGGCGCGAGGCTCAGCCGTCATTGCCGCCGCCGACACCTTCGCGCTCGATCATCACGGAGGCCGCAACCTTCTCCGCGGCGCGCTTGCTGCCGCCCACCCCTTCGGCCGGTGCGAGCCCGGGCAGGTCCACCGCGACGCGGAACTGCGGATCGTGATGAGGACCGGTGCGTTCGACCTCGCGATAGACCGGGGTCGGCAGCCCCTTCCCTTGCGCCCATTCCTGCAGCACGGTCTTGGGATCGCGCAGGGGGCGCCGCGGCTTGTGCATCCGCTCGGTCCAGTTGCGGGTGACGAATTCGGCCGCCGCGGCATAGCCGCCGTCGAGGAAGATCGCGCCGATCACGGCCTCGCAGACATCGCCGAGCACGGATTTGCGCAAACGGGCACCGACGCTGGCACCGACCGCGCCGAGCTTGATGTCGTCGGCAAGGCCCAGCGACTTGGCCACGTCGGCGCAACTCTCCTTGCGCACGAGTTCGGCGAGCCGCTTCGACAACTCGCCCTCGTCGGCGTTGGGAAACGCACGATAGAGCATGTCCGAGACAATCAGCCCAAGCACGTGATCGCCCAGGAATTCGAGCCGCTGATAGCTCTCGTTGCGCTTGCGCTGCGGCTTCAACGCGGAAACGTGGGTGAAGGCTGTGATCAACAGATTGGGATCGGAAAATTGGTGTCCGATCCGTGCTTCGATCTCCGCATGCGCCGGCTTGGCGGCTTTGCTGCTCGCCTTGCTGCGCCTCTTCTTCGCAGGCTTGGTCTCGCGCTCGGGCTTGGCTTCGCGCTCAGGCTTATCCTCGCGCACAGGATCGGCCTCCCGGCGCTGGGAAGCGGCGGCCGAGTTCGTCTGGATGTCCGGCGTGTCGTCGTTCATCGCACGATATGGAACAGGCGATTCCAGCGCACCGCCCAGGGCCAGCGCCAGAACATCCAGGCATGCTCGCCTTCGGCGACCGAGAAGAAGATCATCTGGGCACGTCCCACGAGATTTTCGAACGGCACGTAGCCGACCGCCGACAGCACGCGGCTGTCGGTCGAATTGTCGCGGTTGTCGCCCATCATGAAGTAATGGCCTGGCGGGACGGTGTAGACGTTGGTGTTGTCGTAGAAGCCGTTGTCGACGCAGTCGAGCGTCTCGTAGCTCACGCCATTGGGCAGCGTCTCCTTCCAGCGTTTCACCCGCGCGGTGGCTTCCGAGCCGCAAGGATCCTCGCCGACATAATCGCTGAGGCGCTCGCGCTGAATCGGCTTGTCGTTGATGTAGAGCAGCCCCTCCTTCATCTGGATGCGGTCGCCGGGCAGGCCGATCACCCGCTTGATGTAGTCGGTGGAGTCGTCCTTGGGCAGGCGGAACACGACGACGTCGCCGCGGTTGGGCTCGGAGGCGAAGATGCGGCCTGAGAACAAGGGTGGCGAGAGCGGGAAGGAATAGTGGCTGTAGCCGTAGGAATATTTCGAGACGAACAGGTAGTCGCCGACCAACAGCGTCGCCTTCATCGATCCCGATGGGATGTTGAAGGGTTGAAACAGGAAGGTGCGGATCACGAGCGCAATCAGCAACGCGTGGATAACGACACGGACCGTCTCGCCTAGGCCGCTCTCTGTTTTGGTCGGAGATGTCACGCTCATCGCTTCCTGATTCCTAGCTGCCGGCCGCCATGCGGTGGCAGTGCACCCCCACGCGAACAGCGCTTCGCCTCGCGGTTCTCGAGGAATTGGTCCTGATTCTGATAATGAGAGCCAATTCCGGCGCAAACCCGAATTCGCCCGTGTGGAGTATCCCGGTGGCGGTTTTAGACCGTTGTGTTCGAGCGTGCAACAAATGGTCGCATCGAAACTTTCTAACCAGCTGAATTAGCTTGTGTTTTTAGTTTGAAGCAGCCGCCGGCCGCCGCGACGGGGAATCGGCTAAAGCGATGGGATTAGGTTGAATCCGCCGCCGCGCTTAGCTCCTTGATTGAGCATGATCTTTTCGGAAAACCGCTGCACACTTTTCCGGATCATGCTTTAGGATTGGGCGAGCTTACGGCCGAAATGATGACAAAGGCCTGGGCCAACGGCCAGTCGTCGGTGATGGACAGGTCGATTCGCGCCTCAAGGCCTTGCGGCGTCAGCGCCTGCAGCCGCGCCAGCGCCCCGCCGGTCAACCGCATGGTCGGACGGCCGCCCGGCAAATTCACCACGCCCATATCGCGCCACCAGACCCCGCGCCTGATCCCCGTCCCCAACGCCTTGGAGCAGGCTTCCTTCGCCGCGAATCGCTTCGCATAGGTTGCAACCACCATCTTTTCGCTCTTGGCGCGACGGCCGGCCTTGGCGCGCTCCTCTTCGGTAAAGATCCGGTCCAGGAAACGGTCGCCGTGGCGCTCGATCACCTTGGCGACGCGACGGATGTCGATCAAATCGGAGCCGACGCCGATGATCATGCCCTGCTCCGGCCCGCGTCCATCGCCGCGCGCATCCGTCGCACCGTCTCGGCCAGTCCGACGAAGATCGCTTCGCCGATCATGAAGTAGCCGATATTGAGTTCGGCGATTTCGGGCAGCGCCGAGATCGTCTCGGCGGTCGCATAGTCGAGCCCGTGGCCGGCATGAACTTCAAGACCGGCCGAACGGGCAAGCGCTGCGCCAGCCACGATCCGCTGCCATTCCGCCTCGGCCTTTTCCGCATGTCCATCGATCACGGCATCGCACCAGGTGCCGGTGTGCAGTTCGATCACCGGGGCACGCAGTTTCGCCGCCATTTCGATCTGCTGCGGATCGGCGGCAATGAACAGCGATACCCGGATGCCGGCATCGCTCAGCCGCGCGATAAAAGGGGCCAGCGGATTGCGCTGACCGACGACGTCGAGCCCGCCTTCGGTGGTGAGTTCCTGACGACGTTCCGGGACCAGGCAGACCGCATGCGGCTTGGTCGCAAGCGAGATCCGCAACATGTCGTCGGTCGCCGCCATCTCGAAATTCAACGGCTTGCCGATCTCGGCTTTCAGCCGCGCCATATCGGCATCGCGGATGTGGCGGCGGTCCTCGCGCAGATGCGCGGTGATGCCGTCCGCCCCCGCCTTGATGGCAAGCAGCGCTGCGCGCACCGGATCAGGCCGCTCGCCACCGCGCGCGTTGCGCAAGGTGGCGATGTGATCGACATTGACGCCGAGGCGCAGCGGGGAAGCGGGCATGGCGGTTTACTCGCGGGATTTGATGGACACTAGCCGTTCACGCGCTCGACCCGTGCGACCACGGCCTTGGCGCGCAACTGGGCGATGATAGCGCTGAGGTGCTTCAGGTCATAGACCTCGAGATCGATGGTCAGCTCCGTGAAATCCGGCGAGCGGCGGTGCATGCTGATATTGTCGATGTTGCCGTCATGCTCGGCGATCACGGTCGCGACCTGGGCAAGGCTGCCGGGCTCGTTGACGTTCTCGACCAGGATGCGCGCCGGAAACCGTTGCGGGGTCGATTCGTCGACGTCCCAGCGCACGTCCAGCCAGCGCTCCGGCTCTTCCTCGAAATCCTTCAGGGCCGGAGACTGGATCGGGTAGATCGTGATGCCCTCGCCGGGGGTCACGATGCCGACGATGCGGTCGCCGGGCACCGCACCGCCATTCGGCGCGAATTTCACCGGCAGGTCGGAATTGATGCCGCGGATCGGAATGGCGCTCGGGCTGCGGGAGGGCTCGGGCGGCGATTTCGGTTTGACCGCAAGGCCGTTCTTCTTGGCACCATAGCGCGCGACCCTTTCCTCCTTGTAATCGGGATACATCGCGCGCGCGACGTCGGAGGCCTTCATCTCGCCGCGGCCGACGGCGGCCATGACATCGTCGATCGAGTTGCGGGCGAGCCTCGGCAATGCGCCTTTCAGCTTGTCGTCGGCATATTCCAGCTTGGCACGCTCGAACAGGCGCTCGACGATGCGGCGGCCGAGCCCGGCATATTGATCGCGCACCGCCGCGCGGGTGGCACGCCGGATCGCTGCGCGCGCCTTGCCGGTCACCGCAAGCGATTCCCAGGCCGACGGCGGCGCCGATTGCGCATCCGACGTCAGCACCTCCACTTCGTCGCCATTCTGCAGCTCGGAGGACAGCGGCGCGAACTTGCCGTTGATCTTGGAGCCCACCGCGCTGTTGCCGACGTCAGTGTGCACCGCATAGGCGAAGTCGATGACATTGGCATGCCGCGGCAGTGCGATCAGCTTGCCCTTCGGCGTGAAGCAGAACACCTGGTCATGGAACAGCTCGAGCTTGGTGTGCTCGAGAAACTCCTCCGGGTTTGCCCCCTCCGAGAGGATCGCAATGGTGTTGCGCAACCAGGCAAACGCGTTGGATTCATGCTTCAAGCGCTCGGTCGGCGAACCCACGCCCTCCTTGTAGAAGACGTGAGCGGCGATACCGAGCTCGGCGACGCGGTGCATCTCCTCGGTGCGGATCTGCAGCTCGACGCGCTGGTTGCCGGGACCGATCACCGTGGTGTGGATGGAACGGTAATCGTTCTGCTTTGGCGTCGAGATATAGTCCTTGAAGCGACCAGGCACGACCGGCCAGGTGGTGTGGACGATGCCGAGCGCGCGGTAGCAGGACTCGAGGTCGCGGACGATGACGCGGAAGGCTAAGATGTCGGACAATTGCTCAAAGCCGACCGACTTCCGTTCCATCTTGGTCCAGATCGAAAACGGTTTCTTGCGCCGGCCATAGACCTGCGCGGTCAACCCGTTCTTGCGCAGGTTGGTGGTGAGCTGGGTCTCGATTTCGCCGATCAGGTTGCGATTGCGTTCCTCCAGGGCGTCGAGCCGCTGCTTGACCACGGCATGGGCTTCCGGATCGAGCGTGCGGAACGAGAGGTCTTCCAGCTCCTCCCGCATTTCCTGCATGCCCATGCGGCCCGCGAGCGGCGCGTAGATATCGAGCGTCTCTTCGGCGATGCGCTGGCGCGATTCCGGCCGCACGAATTCGAGCGTGCGCATATTGTGCAGGCGATCGGCAAGCTTGATCAAGAGCACGCGGACGTCGTCGGAGATCGCCAGCAGCAGCTTGCGCAGGTTTTCCGCCTGCTTGGCCTCGCGCGACACCAGTTCCAGCCGCTTCAGCTTGGTCAGGCCCTCGACCAGCGCGCCGATTTCGGGCCCGAAGATATGGTCGATCTCGGCCCGCGTCGCCTCGGTATCCTCGATGGTGTCGTGCAATAGCGCCGCCACGATGGTGGCGTCGTCGAGCCTGAGGTCGGTGAGGATCGCCGCAACTTCCAATGGGTGAGAGAAATAGGGATCGCCCGAGGCGCGGGTCTGCGAGCCATGCGCCTTCATGGCGTAGACATAGGCGCGGTTCAGCAGGTCCTCGTTGGTGTCGGGATTATAGGAACGGACGCGCTCGACGAGGTCATATTGCCGCATCATCCGGGCGCGGGACTTCGGCGCTTTGGCCGGCGCAGACTGCGGTGCCACGGCGACCTGTTCGGTCGCCGCCTGCATCTGGGATGGACTCTGGCGCCAATACGCCATCGAAAAACCGCCTCTCACGCTCGCGCCGGCCGCCGACCGGCCCCTATTGCCCCTCGCCCAGTGTAACGCCGATCAGACGGCCGACCGATTAAATCGGGAACAGCCGAGACGGATTTCTCCGGGCGCGGGAGGACCTATGGTAACCACGAAAACGTCAACAAAAGCAAAGGCCCGGACGATGATCCGGGCCTTTGATGTGGCGTCTTGGAAACTCGGAAGCAAGCAGCGGCTTGTTCTTTGGCCTACTCGTCCTCTTCGGGCTGCTCTTCCGGCGGAGCCAGGCCCTCGAGGCCCTTCAGGAGCTCCTCTTCGGTCATGCGCTCGGGGGCGACTTCGGTGTCGTCGGCGTCGACGCTCGCGCCGGCCGAGCCGATCAAGGGCACGGTGTCGGGCTCGGGCTCGTCGACTTCCACGAACTTCTGCAGGGAATGGACCAGCTCTTCCCGCAGATCCTCAGGTGAGATGGTCGAATCGGCGATCTCGCGCAGCGAAACCACGGGGTTCTTGTCGTTGTCCCGATCAACTGTGAGTTGCGAACCGGACGAGATCATGCGGGCGCGGTGGGCGGCCAGCAGGACGAGGTCGAACCGGTTGTCCACCTTGTCAATGCAATCTTCTACGGTAACGCGCGCCATGGCTTGTCGCTCCGCTCGTTTGGGGGTCCAAAATGTCGGCTTTGCCGGCTAGTTATAGAGCTGGGCAGCTTTTCGCAAGACTAATTTGTGATTTGGCCGCGCGGGGGCACTCTGCTAACCCGATAGCGGGCGCGACGGCCGAAAGCGGTGCGTGGCGGTTTTGGACACGAAAACGCTCTATTGCCTCGTCACAGTCGCACCTTTATTGCCCCGACTCCGCCCGATGTGCGGTAATGTCCCCAAGACGATCCGGCCCGCCTTGGCATGCTTAGACCTCGGCATGCTTTGAAATGCGCGGTCTCTGCCGCCGCGCCAAGAACGGATAGCAAACAACGCGAGTAACCTACGAATGTCATCTTCCTCGAACAAGATCGCGCTCTTTATCGACGGCGCGAATCTTTACGCAACAGCCAAGACGCTCGGTTTCGATATCGACTACAAGCGCCTGCTCAAGGAATTCCAAAGCCGCGGCAATCTCGTACGCGCGTTTTATTACACCGCGATTATCGAGGATCAGGAATATTCCTCGATCCGACCCTTGATCGACTGGTTGGACTATAATGGTTATACGGTCGTGACCAAGGCGACCAAGGAGTTCATCGACGCCTCCGGCCGCCGCAAAGTGAAGGGCAACATGGATATCGAGCTCGCGGTCGATGCCATGGAGCTCGCCGAGCACATCGACCAGATGGTGCTGTTCTCCGGTGACGGCGATTTCCGCTCGCTAGTCGAAGCGGTGCAGCGCCGCGGCGTCCGCGTGACCGTGATCTCGACCATTTCGAGCCAGCCGCCGATGATCGCCGACGAATTGCGCCGGCAAGCCGACGTCTTCACCGATCTCGTGGAACTGCAGTCGAAACTCGGCCGCGACCCGTCCGAACGACCCGCGCCGCGCGAGCCGCGTCATCATGCGCCGCAATTCCTGCAGCGCGCGACGACGGTGGCGCCACGGGGCGGCGATGACGATTTCGACGATTGAGAATCACGGGGCGGAGGCGCGAACGCCCTCCGCCACGCCGCTCGGCGCCGAACCCGACCGCGACTGCCCGCTCTGCCCCCGGCTCACCGCGTTCCGTACCGAGACGCGGGTGAAGCAACCCTCCTGGTTCAATGCGCCGGTCCCCTCCTTCGGCGATCCCGCGGCCCGGCTGCTGGTGGTTGGGCTTGCGCCGGGACTGCAAGGCGCCAACCGCACCGGCCGGCCCTTCACCGGCGATTATGCGGGCGACCTGCTCTATGCGACCTTGCTCGAATACGGCTTTGCGCGCGGCCATTACCAAGCCCGCCCTGACGACGGGCTCACGCTGGTCGATTGCCTGATCAGCAACGCGGTGCGCTGCGTGCCGCCGCAGAACAAGCCGCTGCCGGCCGAAATCAACACCTGCCGCACCTTCCTCGCGGCCACCATCGCCCATCTGCCGCGGCTGCGCGCGATCGTCGCGCTCGGACGCATCGCGCATGAGTCGACCGCGAAAGCGCTGCAGCTGCGCAGCTCGGCGGCACCGTTCGCGCACGGCGCAGTCCATCAGGCCGGCCGGCTGAAGCTCTACGACAGCTATCATTGCTCCCGTTACAACACGAATACAGGCGTGTTGACGGCAGAGATGTTCCGCAAGGTGTTCGCGAAGGTGAAGGCGGATCTGGATTAGCTTAGCGCTTTGGCCGATTCAGCTCTTTGTCAGCCGAGCACCAGCCTCAAACCGTCATCCTGAGGTGCTCGCGTAGCGAGCCTCGAAGGATGAACGGCCCCGCCGCAACCGCTCGCCTGCCGCAGAAGGAATGACCCGCTTTGGGCGTATATATTTACATGCTCCGCTGCTCAGACGGCTCGTTCTACGTCGGAAGTGCTACCGGACACGACCTCTCGCCACGCATAGATCAGCATAACGCAGGGGTCTTTCCCGGCTACACAGCCTCCCGCCGACCGGTTGTTCTCGTCTGGTCCGAATATTTTGACCGCATCACCGATGGGATTGCCGTAGAGCGTCAGATCAAAGGCTGGAGCCGCGCGAAAAAGGAAGCTCTCATTCGCTCCGATTGGCAAGCGATCAGCGCACTCGCTCGCCGTCGCGCCGGAGTGCCGAAAGCGACTGAGTGAGGCAGCGGGGCCGTCCATCCTTCGAGGCTCGCTTCGCGAGCGCCTCAGGATGACGGTGAGAGATTGCTAGGCCGGATTGTCCTTCAACCAGGCCAGCACTTGCGCCGCATTCTGGTCAGGCGGAAATACCGGATAGAACACGTGGGTGATGCGTGCGTCATCGATGATCAGCGTCAGCCGCTTGATCAATGTCAGCCCCGCCACCTCCATGGTGGGCAGCCGCAGCGCATGCGTCAGTTCGAGCTTCTCATCGGAGAGCACCGGAAAGGGCAGATGCAGCCGCGAGGCCATCTCAGTTTGGTAGGCGTTGTCCTGCGTCGACAGACCGAACACGTGGGCGGCGCCGGCCGCCTTCAACTCGGCGAACAGATCGCGGAAGGCGCAGGTCTGCGGCGTGCAGCCGCGGGCGCCCGGGATCAGGTCCCAATCGTCGACCAGCGCGATCTTGCCGGGCTCGCCGGTGCGCGGATAGGCGAACACCACGATGCGCCCCGGCAGCGCTGACAGCGTCACCATTGTGTCGTCGGTCGCACGCAGGCTGACGGGCGGGATCGCCATGCCGGGAAGATGCGCCGCACCGCCATCGTCGGTCGGCGCAGGAATCTTGCTCCAATCGACCTCGAGCAGATTTCGCTGGTTCATCGCCTCATATCTCCACCGTCGCCACCGCGAGCAAAACGCACGTCCTTATCCTCTCGCCCGCAGCAGGCGCCCTTTCTCCCGGCCCCAGTCGCGCTTTTTGAGGGTCTCGCGCTTGTCGTGCAGCTTCTTGCCCTTGGCCACGGCGAGCTGCAGCTTGGCCCGGCCGCGCTCGTTAAAGTAAAGCTTCAACGGGATCAGCGTCATGCCCTCGCGATCGACCGCGCCGATCAATTTGTTGATCTGCTTGCGGTGCAAGAGCAGCTTGCGCGGCCGCTTCGGCTCGTGATTGAAGCGGTTGGCCTGCAGATATTCGGGGATGTTGGCGTTGATGAGCCAGATCTCGCCGCCGCGCGCGTCGGCGTAGGATTCCGCGATCGTGGCCTTGCCGCTGCGCATCGACTT
The DNA here is from genome assembly GCA_050257355.1 of Gemmatimonas sp. Taxonomy (GTDB): domain Bacteria; phylum Pseudomonadota; class Alphaproteobacteria; order Rhizobiales; family Xanthobacteraceae; genus Bradyrhizobium. The sequence goes on along the minus strand of JBLMWS010000231.1, from coordinate 4,493 downwards.
CACCTCGGTGCCGCTGAGCGCAAGCCCGGCTTCCATGGTGTCCTCGATCGCGTAGTTGAACCGCGCTTTGCGGTTTTCCGCGACCACCTTGATCGCGCGTTCGCTTTTCTCCGCCACGTCAAGCCTTCTTCAGGATATCCCGGATCTCGGTCAGGAGTTCCACCTCGGCCGTCGGCTTTGCCGGCGCCGGCGCCGCCTGCTCGTGGCGCCTCATCTTGTTCATGACGCGGACCACGAGGAACATCGCAAAGGCGACAATGAAGAAGTTGATCGTGAGCGTCAGGAAGTGCCCCCAAGCCAGTACGGCACCTTGTTTTTTCGCCTCCGCAAGATCGCCCGCGGTGACCGACTTGGCCAGCGGCAGGAAATAATTGGAGAAGTCGAGCCCGCCGGTGGCCGCGCCGACGACCGGCATGATGATGTCGGCGACCAGCGAATTGACGATCGCACCGAAGGCCGCGCCGATGATGAGACCGACCGCCAAGTCGACGACGTTGCCCTTCATCGCGAATTCGCGGAATTCCTTCAGCATCTCGGCCTCCCCTCCTTGACCCGCAAAGCGCGTATCAGTTGATCAGGCCGGCATGCACCATGGCGTTGCGCACGGCGACGCGTGTGGGCTCGGACACCGGCACCATCGGCAGGCGCAGCGTCTCGTCGATCTTGCCGAGCAGCGACAGCGCATATTTCACCGGTGCCGGATTGCTTTCGATGAACAAGTTCGTGTGCAGCGGCATCAGCTTGTCGTGGAGCTTCAGCGCCGTCGCGTGATCGCCGCGCTGCCAGGCGACCTGAAATTCCGAGCAGAGGCGCGGCGCGACGTTCGAGGTCACGGAGATGCAGCCGTGGCCGCCATGCGCCATGTAGCCGAGCACGGTGGCGTCCTCGCCGGAGAGCTGGTTGAAGTCCTCGCCCATCGCCGCCCGTTGCTGCGACACCCGCACCATGCTCGCGGTGGCATCCTTGACGCCCGCGATGTTCTTGAGTTCGAACAGCCGCTTCATGGTATCGACCGACATGTCGATCACCGAACGCGGCGGGATGTTGTAGATGATGATCGGAATCCCGATCGCATCGTTGATGGCCTTGAAGTGCTGGTACAGGCCCTCCTGGGTCGGCTTGTTATAATAAGGTGTCACCACGAGCACGGCATTTGCGCCCGCCTGTTCGGCGTGCTCGCAGAGCTCGATGGCTTCCTTGGTCGAGTTGGAGCCCGCGCCGGCGATCACGGGGACGCGCCCTTTCGCCTCCTCGATGCACCACTCGACCACCCGCTTGTGCTCGTCATGGCTCAACGTCGGGCTCTCGCCGGTGGTGCCGACCGGGACCAGGCCATGGGTGCCCTCCCCGATCTGCCAGTTCACCAGCGAACGGAATGCGGCCTCGTCCACCGAGCCGTTTTTGAAGGGCGTCACCAGCGCGGTGAAGGACCCCCGGAATCTTGTCTTGGCTGCCATGGAACTCCTCCCGAAACGCAGGTTGCGGCCGCTGGCATCTGGCTGAAAGGCATCTTCTTATCGGGTCCGGCGGCAAGGCGAAAGGGCCGCCCGGCCCCCATCCCTCACGGCTTTCGCAAACAACCGCAGGCTGACGAGCCCCTTGGCCGCGATTTCGCCGTGGTGCAGGCGCATATACGGTGCCGCAGGACACGTTGCCCTTATTTCCGAAATATTCATTCAAATACCGCTAACCCTTAGGCGACAAGATGATTCGCCGCGCAGGAACGCCGTGACCCCCTCTCCTCTGGCAGCCGTTTTGCGACCGATGGGCCGACTGGCCCTGTCGTCGGTGCTGGCAGTCGCCCTGACGATCTCGGTCGGGCTCACCGCTTACGCAGCAAACGAGCTGATCGGTCACAAGGTTCCCCTGCCCAGACCCCGCCCCGTCGTGCGCCACGTCGCGCCCAAGGCGATCCCGGTCTCCGTCCGTACTTCCGCGCCCATGCCTGTCGAGACGAAGGTGACGGCGAGCATCTCCGCCCCGATCTCGATCGCCCCGCCGGCGGTCCGGATGCATCAAGCCGCGCCCGCTTTGCCGGCGCGCAAGCCAGTGGTCCGGGCCGCAGTGGCTGCCACATCCTCGACCTCGCAGAGCGACCGCGAGGCGCTGCAAGACGTCGTGCAGCTCATCCGCAAGCATGAACCTGACCGTGCGACCCAGGTCGAGGCGTCGATCACTGATCCCGTGGCGCGGAAGCTCGCCGAATGGCTCATCCTGCGCAGCGATGACAATGGCGCGAGCGTGGAGCGCTACCGCGCTTTCATCGAAGCCAATCCGAGTTGGCCGTCGCAGAGTTTCCTGCGCCGGCGGCTGGAAGCCGCGCTGTGGGACGACAAGCGCAGCGACGCGCTCGTGTGGTCGTGGTTCGAGAACGAACCCCCGCTCTCCGCCAAGGGCCGCCTTGCGCTTGCCAAGGCGATGCTGGCGCGCGGCGATCGCGCCAACGCCGAGCGGCTGGTCCGACACGCCTGGCGCAATGATCCCATGAGCGAGGACACCGAGAGCGCCGCGCTGGACATGTTCGGCGCGCTGCTCACGGCTGCCGACCACAAGGCGCGCATGGATACGCTGCTCTATGGCAGCGAGCATGAAGCGGCGTTGCGCGAAGCGAGGCGGCTCGGGGCAGGCTATGTCGCCCTGGCGAAGGCGCGGATTGCCGCCTATCGCAAGGCATCCAACCTGCGCGCCCTGCTTGAAGCCGTCCCCAGCCAGCTGCGCGGCGACACCGGCTACCTCTTCGCCGAGATTCAGTTGCTACGCCGCGAGGACAAGTACCAGGAAGCCGCGCGGCTGATGCTCTCGGCCCCACGCGACCCTGCCCGCCTCCTCAATGTGGATGAATGGTGGATCGAGCGGCGCCTGGAGGCGCGCCACTCGATCGACCTCGGCGACTATCGCACCGCCTATGTGATCGCGCGCGATGCGGCGATACCGAACCGCGAGGTCTACAAGACCGAGCAGCAGTTCACGGCCGGCTGGATCGCCCTGCGCTTCCTCCACGATCCCGCGACCGCGCTCCGGCATTTCGCGCGGATCGGCGTCGACAGCGCCAACCCGACGACGCTCGCGCGTGCCGGTTATTGGCAGGGCCGCGCCTATGAAGCGGCCGACCGCCTCAAGGACGCGCGTACCGCCTATCTTGCGGCGGCCCGGCAATCGACCAGCTACTATGGTCAGTTGGCGCGCGCCAGACTCGGATTGCCGCAGCTTGCGCTCAATCCGCCCCCCCACGAGCGTGACGCCTCTCGTTTCGAAATCGTCCGCGCGGTGCAGCTCCTCTACGAGATCGGCGAGCGCGACATCGCGGTGCCGATCTTCGCCGATGAAGGCGAGAACGGCGATCCGGAAGCGCTGGTCGGGCTCGGCGAGCTTGCCCATCATTACGATGATGCACGCGGCATGCTGCTGATCGGCAAGTATGCCCTCAACCGCGGGCTGCCGTTCGACTTCTATGCTTATCCCGTCAACGGCATTCCGCGCTACCGCGCGATCGGGCCGGAGGTCGAACCAAGCGTCATCTTCGCCATTGCGCGTCAGGAGAGCGCGTTCAATCCGGCCGTGGTGTCGCCGGCGCAGGCCTACGGACTGATGCAGGTGACGCCGGATGCCGGCCAATATGTCTGCAAACGCGCCGGCGTCCGCTTCGACCTCCGGCGCATGAAGACCGATCCGGTCTACAATACCGCGCTCGGCGCCGCCGAACTCGGCGGCTTGCTGGAGGATTATCGCGGCTCCTACATCATGACGTTTGCCGCCTACAATGCGGGCCGCGGTTCTCTGAAGAAATGGATCGAGCGCTACGGCGATCCGCGCGATCCCAAGGTGGACGCGGTCGACTGGGTCGAACTGATCCCCTTCTCCGAGACGCGCAACTATGTGGAGCGGGTGATGGAAAACCTGCAGGTCTACCGCGCCCGCTTCGGCGGCGGCACGCATCTGCAGATCGAAGCCGACCTGCATCGCGGCGCGGTGGAGTAGCATTGTCGCCGGCAAAGGCTGGCGCCGCACGGATGGCTCTGCACCCTTTGGTCCCACGATTACCCGTCATATCCCGCGAAAGCGGGATATCCAGTACACCGCAGCCTCTGAGGGATGCTCCGACGTCTCTGGAATACTGGGTCGCCCGCCTCCGCGGGCGATGACAGCGGAGAGAGCGGGCGATGACAGCCGAGAGTGTCGGTGCGCGCGTTTGCCAGGGTTTGGCACACCGGGTCCAGACTTCCTTGGCACAGGGCGCAGAATGATCTTGTTCACCCGACGCCCTTGAAGCGACAAGCTTCACGTGGAATCATCCGGCAAAAAGGACGACACAACGTCCGGCGATTTTGGGGGATGTCGCGGTTGGAATTGGACGAGATTCGCAGCTTTTGGAGGAAGGCGCTCGGCGTCCATGGTCCGCAATGGATGATCATGATGGCGCTGCAGCAGCTCGACCGCGGCAAGGGCGTGTCCGCACGGGACATCGCCGACCTGCTTCAGATGGCGCCTGTGTT
>JBLMWS010000230.1:0-10947 GCA_050257355.1 Gemmatimonas sp. | reverse complement strand
GTGCCGGGCGGCGGGATCGGCACGCCGCCGTCGGCATATTCGTTGAGCTTGTTGCGCAGGGTCCGGATCGAGATGCCGAGAATGTTGGCGGCATGGGTGCGGTTGCCGAGGCAGTGTTTGAGCGTCTCCAGGATCAGGTCGCGCTCGACATCGGCGACCGTGCGCCCGACCAACGCGCGCGTGACCTGCTCGGCGGCGAGCGTCGCGTGCGCGACCGCGGGCGCCGTCTTGGCGATATCGAGCCGGTCGCCATCAGGAGTGAGGATCGCTTCGGGGCCGATTTCATCGCCCTGCGCCATCAGCACCGCGCGATGCAGCGTGTTTTCGAGCTCGCGCACATTGCCCGGCCAGCGGTTGGTGGTCAGAACGCGCCGCGCGTCCGCCGACAGCGCGCGTACCGGCATGCCGTTGGCTTGCGCGTATTTCCTGGCGAAATGCTGCGCGAGCTCGAGAATATCGGCCGGCCGCTCGCGCAAGGGTGGGATTTTCAAGTTGACGACGTTGAGGCGGAACAGCAGGTCCTCGCGGAAGGTGCCTTCGCGCACCGCATCGACAAGATTGCGGTTGGAGGTTGCGATGATGCGGATGTCGACCGGCACCGGCCGCGTGCCGCCGACCCGGTCGATGACGCGCTCCTGGATCGCACGCAGAAGTTTGGACTGCAGACGCACGTCCATCTCGGAAATTTCGTCGAGTAGCAGCGTGCCGCCGCTCGCTTCCTCGAACTTGCCGATGCGCCGCGCCACGGCACCGGTGAAGGCGCCCTTCTCATGCCCGAACAATTCCGATTCCAGGAGGTGTTCGGGGATGGCCGCGCAATTGATGGAGATGAACGGCTTCCTGGCGCGGGAGGAGCGGGAATGGACGTAGCGGGCGAGTACTTCCTTGCCGGTACCGGATTCGCCGGTGATCATCACCGAGGCCTCGGAGCCTGCGATCTGTTGCGCAAGCTTGATCACCCTGGCCATCGCCTCGTCGCGGTAGACCAGATCGCGGGAGTCGTTGGCCACGGCGGCAAGGATCGCCGCGATCAGCTCGGAATCGGGAGGCAGCGGGATGTATTCCTTGGCCCCGGCATGAATTGCCGCCACCGCGGCGCGGGCATCGTTGGTGATGCCGCAGGCGACGATCGGGACGTGGATATGCTCGGCCTCGAGCCGCGTCACCAGATCGCGGATATCGAGACCGACATCGACCAGGAGCAGGTCGGCGCCCTTGCCGCCGCGCAGCACCCGCATCGCCTGCTCGTTGTCCTCGGCATGGGTGACGGTCGCGCCGTTCTCCATGGCGATCTTGGTGGCTGCGGTGAGCTGGCCTTTCAGCGTGCCAACAATAAGAAGCCGCATGTTGATCTCCTTGTTCGTCTGTTTGCGCCGCGCCACGGCGCAGATGGTGTCAAAGAAGCTGTATCATTGCGGGCAAGCACGCCTCGGGCGGAAGAGGATCTTCCGGTCGGGAAGCTAACCGCGCTCCGCTTTGATGATCTCCGTCATGGTTACACCGAGTTTGTCTTCCACCAGCACCACCTCGCCGCGTGCGACCAGGCGATTGTTGACGTAGATGTCGATGGCCTCGCCGACCCGGCGGTCGAGTTCGAGCACGGTGCCGGGACCGAGCTTGAGCAGTTCGCCGACGTCCATCTTCGAGCGGCCGAGCACCGCAGACACCTGTACCGGCACGTCGAACACGGCTTCGAGATCGGCGGCAATGCGCGCGGCCTGCTCGTCTTCGTTATAGGCCACGTCTCCGCCGGGCGGGGCCTCGACCGCATTGAGATCGGGCAACGGGACCTGTGTGTCGGTGTCGCTCATGATCTAATTCCCGCCTCCCTATTTCCTGGACGCGACATAGCGTCCGACAAGTTCACTGATTTTTGCGTCGATCGCCGCGCGCTCACGCACCACGCCACCGTCGGCCCATTCGATCCGGCAATCGCCGCTCGCGATCTCCGGTTCGGCGAGAATGACGAGACGTCCCTGGAAACCGCTCTGCCTGGCCATCTTCTCGATGCGTTCATGCGCGGATTCGTAGAGCCCGTCGTTGATGCGGACCACGAGATGCGGGGTCGATACCAGATGGGCGAAGCAGTCCCGGACCAGACCCTCGATCTCGGCGAGCGGCTCGGCGGACATCAATTCGCTGCAGAGCTTGCGCGCGACCGCGACTGCGACATCGACGGCTTCCGTTTCCATCCGCGCCTCGATGCCGCCGAAGCCTGTGGCAATACCGGTCAGGGCGATCTTGATTTCTTCCAGCGCCAGCGCGGAGCGGCGGTCGCTCTCGGCCTTGGCCTCGCGCTGGCCGGCGTCGAAGCCGTCGCGATAGGCGCGCGCCTCGGCGGCGGCGAGCTTTTGCGCCACCTCGGCCGGCGTTGCGGCGCGCTCGCGCCGGTCCGGTGCGGAGAAGTCGGTATCGAACAGGAATTTTGCGGGCGCAGCCATCAATACACCAGTTCGTCGTCGGCGCGATTTTTGGTCAGCATGATCTCGCCCTTGGCGGCCAGATCCTTGGCGAGATTGACCAGCAGCGCCTGGGCCTCGTCGACGTCGCGCAGGCGAACCGGCCCCATCGCGGCCATGTCGTCGAGCAGCATCTTGCCGGCGCGCGAGGACATATTGCTCAGGAAGAAGCCGCGCACCTCCTCGTTGGCGCTCTTCAAGGCGACGCCGAGCTTCTCCTTGTCGACATGGCGCATCAGGGTCTGCGCCGAGGCGGAGTCGAGCTTGACCAGGTCGTCGAAGGTGAACATCAGCGCCTTGATGCGCTCGGCGGATTCGCGGTTATCCTCCTCCAGCGCGGTGATGAAGCGGGTTTCGGTCTGGCGGTCGAAATTGTTGAAGATTTCGGCCATCACCTCATGCGCGTCGCGGCGGCGGGTTTGCGAGAGGTTGGACATGAACTCGACGCGCAGCGTCTGTTCGACCCGCTCGATCACTTCCTTCTGCACCGCTTCCATCTTCAGCATGCGCCCGACCACGTCGAGCGCCATGTCTTCCGGCAGGATCGCGAGCACGCGCGCGGCATGCTCGGGCTTCAGCTTGGAGAGCACGACGGCGATGGTCTGCGGATATTCGTTCTTCAGATAGTTGGCGAGGACTTCCTCTTGGACGTTGGAGAGTTTTTCCCACATGTTGCGGCCGGCGGGACCGCGGATTTCGTCCATGATGCCGGACACCCGGTCGGACGGCAGATATTGCTGCAACAGGCGCTCGGTCGCGTCGAAATTGCCCATCAGCGCCCCGGAGGCCGACATGCGCGAGACGAATTCCAGGAGCATGTCCTCGACGATATCGGCTTCGACGGTGCCGAGCGTCGACATCACCATGGAGAGCTCGCGCACTTCGTCGTCGTCGAGCAGCTGCCAGATCTTGCCGCCATATTGCTCGCCGAGCGCAAGCATCAGCATGGCTGCGCGCTTGGGCCCCGGAATCTTCTGCCGCTGCCTGCCGGCCTGGCGTTGTGCCAGGCTTGCGATGACGCTCGTGATATCGGTGCTGTTTGCGGTCTGTGGAACGGCCATGGCGGATTATTCGGCGGGTTCGGTCAGCCATTGACGGATAATGGCGACGGTTTCGTTGGGGTTGCGTTCGGCCAGTTCGCCGACGCGGTGCACGGACTGTGCGTGGACCTGGCCTTGGACCTGCGCGACGTCGATCAGCTGGGCGGTCTGGTTGCTGCCGGGAATCAGTGCCTGGCCGGGAGCGCCCTGCGGCGCCTGGGCCGGTGCGGCTTCCGCCGAAGGGGGCGCCGGCGGCGCCAGCGCCGCGATCTCGTCGGCGGCGATGATGCGCTTGACCAGCGGGCGGACGACCATGAACAGCACCACCAGCCCGAGCACCATCATGACGCCGAGCTCGATCACGTACATGACGTCGTCCTTGGTGAACTGCAGCATGCCGAACAGGCCGGACGGAGCCTCGATCGGCGCCACCGCCGGCCCTTCGGCGAATTTCAGGTTGACCACCTCGACCTGGTCGCCGCGCTTCTGGTCGAAACCGATTGCCGAGCGCACCAGGGCCGCGATGCGGTCGAGCTCTTCCTTGCTGCGTTCCTTGTAGACGAGCTCGCCCTTGTCGTTCTTGCTGTAGCTGCCGTCGACCAGCACCGCGACCGAGATGCGGTTGACCCGTCCGGCCTCGGTCACCTCGGTCTTGGTGGTGTGGGAAATCTCGTAATTGTTGGTTTCTTCGCTTTTCTTGCTCTGGTCGCGCGCGGTCTGCTGATTGTTGTTCTGCTGGCTGCCCGGCAACTCGTTGGCGACAGTGACCTGGCCGTTGTTGTCGGCGCTGACCGAGGATTCCTCCCGGGTCTGGCTCGAGCGCAGCACACGCCCTTCGGGATCGAACTTGTCGGAGGTCTGGGTGATCTTGTTGTAGTCGAAATCCGCGGAGAGCTCGACGCGGGCACGGCCCGGGCCGACCACCGAGGATACGATATCCTCGACCTGCTTGCGCATCCGCTTTTCGAAGGCGGCGCGCCGCTCGTCGCCAACCTGCTGGTCGACGTCGGTGGCGGCGCCGTCGGCCAGCAACTGGCCGGTCTCGTCGACGATCGAGACGCGCTGCGGCTTCAGTCCGCTGACGGAGGAAGCGACGAGGTGGCGGATGGCGCGAATCTGCTGCGGCTCCAGGCTGCCCCGCACCCGCAGCACGATCGACGCCGACGGTTCGGGGGTCTCGCGCGAGAACAGCGGGCGCTCGGGCAGCACGAGGTGCACCCGCGCGGCCTGGATGCGATCGATCGAGGAAATGGTGCGGGCGAGTTCGCCCTCGAGCGCGCGCAGGCGGTTGATGTTCTGGACGAAGCTCGTGGTGCCGAGCGCGTCCGACTTGTCGAAAATCTCGTAGCCGACGCCACCGCCTTTGGGCAGGCCGCTTTCGGCGAGCTTGATGCGCAGCCGCGTGACCTTGTCCTTCGGCACCAGAATGACGCTGCCGTCGTTGCGCAGCTCATACGGAACGCCTTGGCGATCCAGGTCCTTGATGATGCTGGAGGAGTCCTCCAGGCTCAAATCGGTGAAGAGGGTGGTCATCTGCGGCGTGGTGACGCGCATGATGACGAAGGCGGAGAAGCCGATCAGCGCCGCGGTGACGGCGACCATCGCCATCAGACGCGCGGCACCCAGACCCTTAAGGAAGTCAACAAGCCCCTGCACAGCCACCCCAGATTCGCCACCTGTCGAAACTGGGCAATTATTGCCTAGGCTATGGTTTCGATATGGTTAACGAAGGTTAAGGGCGCGCAAACTTGTGGCGTTAAGAAAAAAAATCGACCTCGCAGGCGAGGCCGATTTGTCTCAAAATCGCATGGAGTTCGAACCGTGGGCTTTTTTATTGGCGATACTGCTGGATCCGGGTGGTACGCAGCCCTGCAAGGCCATGCTGGTCGATCGAGAATTGCCAGGAGAGAAACTCGTCCACGGTCAGCGTGTAGCGACTGCAGGCCTCTTCCAGGGAAAGGAGGCCGCCGCGGACCGCGGCAACGACCTCGGCTTTACGGCGGATCACCCACCGTTTGGTCCCGGGCGCGGGCAGATCCGCAATCGTAAGCGGGCTGCCGTCCGGCCCGATGACGTACTTCACCCTCGGGCGATGGGGTTCGGTCATGGCGTACTCACAAACTCTTAACCACTGAACTCACGGTCATAAACCTACGCTCAGCGGCTTAAAATTTGGCTAAGCCCAACGCTCCGATAAGATTCTCCTTTGATTGATCTGCAAATCCGTCCAGTTGCGCGCCGAAGCGGGCAAAGATGTAAACCAATCGGTAACTTTTTCGCATCTCCGCGGCCGATGGCGTCAGTTCAGAATGCCCTTGATCTGGCTGACGGTGTAGGTCTGGCCGTTGATCGTCAGCAAGGGGGGAGACTGGGTGAGATCGACCGAGCTCACAGTGCCCTGGATCAGCGAGTTGACACCCACCGAATTGCCGGACGCATCGGTTGCGGTGGCCGTCAGCGTGTACTGGCCGTCCGGCCATTGCGTACCGTCATTGCCCTTGCCGTTCCAGCTAAACGGCTGGTTGTCGCCTGCCGTCGCCGTATAGGATCCGGTGAACACGGTCTGTCCGGCCTTGTTGGCAATGGAGATGCTCAGGTTGCAGTCGCTGGGGACATTGAGATTCCAGGTGGCCTGAGAGTTCGACAGCGCCGTGGTGCTGCCGTTCACCTCCGCGGTCTTGCCGACGAAGCTCAATGCCTGGGTCGATTGCGCCGTCTGTTCCAGCGTCACCAGGCTGCTCAGCGAATCGTTGGTCTTGAGCTGCTGCTCGACACCGGCGAACTGGACGAGTTGCTGGGTGAACTGATTGGTGTCCAGCGGATCCAGCGGATTCTGGTTCTTCAACTGCGTCGTGAGCAGCGTCAGAAACGTCTGAAAGTTTCCGGCAATGGTCTGGTTCGTGCCTGAACCCGAGCTCGAGCTGGAGGACGACGACGATGTCGTTGGCGGCGTCGTTCCCGAGACGACGGTGCTGCCGGTGACTGCCGCACCTGGTGTTGTCATCTCTGTCTCCTCAGACCCTGATGTCCACGCCGCCGCTCAGTCCGAGCATGCGGCCGTAGGATTGACCCGCAACCGCGGCGGGCACCGTGTTTTCGTCGCTGACGATCAGCCGCTGCGCATTGGCGGGCATCTGCTGATTGCCGTTGTTCTGACCCGAGGACTGGTCGCGCAAACTGAACTGGAGGCCGCCACTGCCGGTCCTCAAGCCGGCGTCGTTCAAGGCCTGCTGTAGCTGCGGAGCGTCCTGCCGCAGCATCGAGAGCGTTTCGGGCTTTTCGACAATCAGATGCGAGGTCACCTGGCCGCTGCGGTTGACATCGATCCGTACATCGATGCGGCCGAGATCGGCCGGATCGAGCCGCACCTCGAATCGGCTCTTTCCGCTCTGGACGGAAGCTGCGATCTCGACCGCAAGTCCGCTCACCGGCACCGGGGCGCCGGTTGCCACGGTTACGGTCGGCGTGCTGGCAGAGGTCACCTGCGGAGTGCCGGGCATTTGCGGCGGCAGTGCCGCAGCCTGAGCGGTCGGATCGGGAAGCGCGGCCTGAAGCTGCGCGGCTGCGCCGGTCGAATGCTGATCGTGGGATGCGGGCGAGGCTGCCGTCGCGGGCGCGCCATCCGCCTTGTCGCCCTTGACCGCATCGGCGAGCGAGACCTGTGTATCCTGTTTGCCGGCGACCGCGGCTTGCGCCGCGGCGTTGCCGTTGGCTGCGGTCGGCGCTGCCGGCGACGAGGCCGCATCGGTAGCGGCTGGGTTGATGCCCGAGCTCGTCGAAGTTTTCGCGTCAGCGTCCGCCTGGGCCTTGGGCGGGTTCGTTTTAGCCGTGCCTTGCGCTACCGTGCCCATCGCTGCCGTCAGCGCGACTTCGCCGGCTCCGGCCGTACCGTTGTCCTGTGTGGGGGCCTGACCGGCTGTTTGCAGACCGGTGCCCTGGACCTGACCCATGGCCGAAGCCGTCGTGGCGTTGGTTGCCGCGTGAGCGTCGGCCGCGGTGGCATCGGCTTTGGCTTGGCCCGTCGGTGTGCCCGCCGGCCCAGCGGAAGAGGTGCTGGCGGCGATGGCCGCGGCTGTGGCCGCGATTGCGAGTGGCGCGCTGGACTGACCTGTTGCGGTGCCTGTGCTGGAATCGCCGACTGGCGTAGGATTGACGATTGCCGTGGCGACAGCGGCTGGTGCTACGACCGCGCTTCCGCTGGAGCCGGCGGTCGCTGCGGAATCGCTTTTTGCGCTATCGCTCGAGGATTTGTCGCCCGATTTGCCGCTCGATTTCGTCTTGTCGGGCTTGGCGTCGCCGGGCTTTGCCTCTGCCGATGTCCCCGCTTTGCTGCTGCTTTGGCCCGTGGAACCTGCGGCCGCGTTGGGCTGGGAGCCGCTGGCGGGGCTGCTGGAACCAGCGGAGGAGGTCGGTGCTTGGCTGCCGGGCCGATCCGAGGGCGCGGCGTTATTTGCCTGAGATCGCGCACTCTGAACCGGGGGAGGAGATGGCTGCGGAGCCGGCGAGGGCGCATTGAAATTGTCGGCGGGCGTGCTGGTGTCCACCAGCGCGGCAAAGCTGTCGCTGGGCAGCGGCGGTTCTTGCCTTGCGGATTTTGGGGACGCGCTTGCATATGACGCGCTCGCGGCGACATCTGACGTAACGCTTACCACTGCCGGCCTCTTGTGATGGAACTCCGCCCTTGGATCAGCAAGGAGCGGGCCAGTTCAAATAGGAAAAAATATATATGTATTTCAATGAGTTGGCTCGCGAGCCTGTGGCCGGCGTCCCCGCGTTTTCTGCCCCCTAGGCAAGATTTGCCGCCGCGGCCTTCGCCTGTGATTGCCTCACGGGAATACGGCCTATATTAAAGACGGGCCTCGCAAAGCCGTTTCCGTATCAAATCGTGTCGGAACCGCCCGGCGAGGCTGCCCGCTCCGTAAGACGGGCTTTGTTCGCAATTTGGATTCGATCGTGACCAGCCGCCGGTTGTGTTGCGATTGTGAATGTGACCGCACCGATGCTCAACAGTCTCGATCTTGAAGGCCGTCCGCAGGATACGAGGGTCGTCGTCGCCATGTCCGGCGGCGTCGACTCCTCGACAACGGCTGCGTTGTTGAAGGCGGAAGGGTACGACGTCGTCGGCATCACGCTGCAGCTTTATGATCACGGCGCGGCTACGCATCGCAAAGGCGCCTGCTGCGCCGGCCAGGACATTCATGATGCGCGAGACGTGGCGGAGCGGATCGGTATCCCGCATTACGTGCTGGATTACGAGGATCGGTTCAAGGAATCGGTGATCGACAATTTCGCCGCGAGCTATGCGTCGGGCGAAACGCCGGTACCCTGCATCGAGTGCAACCGCGCGATCAAGTTTCGCGATCTGCTCAAGACCGCGCGCGACCTTGGTGCGGCCGTGCTTGCGACCGGCCATTATGTTGCTTCGCGCCCGCTTGCGGCAGGAGCGCGCGCGCTCGTCTGTGCCGCCGACGCCGATCGTGACCAGAGCTATTTCCTGTTCGCAACCACCCGCGAGCAGCTGCAATATCTGCGCTTCCCGCTTGGCGACATGGCCAAGCAGCAGACCCGTGAGCTGGCCCGGCGTTTTGGGCTTTCCGTGGCCGACAAGCACGACAGCCAGGACATCTGTTTTGTGCCGACGGGGCGCTATACCGACATCATCACGCGCCTGCGGCCGAATGCGATGGAGCCCGGCGAGATCGTCGACCTCAGCGGCCGCGTGCTCGGCCGACACCAGGGCATCGCTCATTTCACGGTCGGCCAGCGCAAGGGGATTGGCATTGCGGCGAGCAGTCCGCTTTACGTCATCCGGCTCGATGCGCCGAGCCGGCGTGTGCTTGTCGGACCGCGCGAAGCGCTGCGGATGGACCGTATCCGGCTTCGCGACCTCAACTGGATCGGGGACGGTGATCTAGATTCGGCTGTTGTGGACGGGCTCGAACTTTACGTGCGGGTGCGGTCGACCCGTGCACCGCAGCCGGCTTGGCTGCGCGGATCGGCCGGTCGCTATGAGATCGAATTGATCGCCGGTGAAGAGGGCGTTTCGCCGGGGCAGGCCTGTGTGTTTTATGATGCGCCGTCAGGGCAGGCGCGGGTGCTGGGCGGCGGCTTCATCCAGAGTGCGGCGGCCAAGGGGTTGGCCATGACTGCCGCGCGGCCGATGGTTGAGGCAGTGCGCGGCTAAGGCGTTTGGGGCTTAGGGGGGATGGTTTCCGATATCGACCGCGCAGGGGTCGAAAAAGCCTATGGGCGTTGGGCGCCGATCTACGATCTCGTGTTCGGCAAAGTCTTCGATCGGGGTCGCCAGTCAACCATTGCGGAAGCCGACCGGGTCGGTGGGCGCATTCTCGACGTCGGCGTCGGCACCGGGTTGTCCCTGTCCGATTATTCGCGCGCAAGCCGAATTTGTGGCGTCGACATTTCCGAGCCGATGCTGCGCAAGGCGCAAAACCGCGTGCGTGCGCTGGGTCTTGGCAATGTCGAACTGCTCGCGGTCATGGACGCCAAGCACCTTGCGTTCAAGGACGGTTCGTTCGATGCGGTGGTGGCGCAATATGTCATCACCGCCGTTCCCGATCCCGAAGCCACGCTCGACGATTTCGTCCGTGTGCTGAAGCGGGGGGGCGAGTTGATTCTCGTCAATCATATCGGCGCTGAAAGCGGGCCGCGACGCGTCTTCGAGCTTGCATTTGCGCCGCTTGCGCGCCGGCTCGGCTGGCGGCCGGAGTTTCCATGGCAGCGCCTCGTCAACTGGGCATCCAAGCATGGCGGCGTGCTCCTCGCGGAACGTCGCCCAATGCCGCCGCTCGGACATTTTTCGTTGATCCGTTACCGCAAAACGTAATGCTGTAGGCCGGAACCTCCGCTTGTGCGTTTTGTTTACGACGCATGCGGATGAAACTGGTCCTGATACTCTCCACGATGATGGTGGCTCTGGGCGCGGCACATGCCCAGGCGCCGCCCGCGCCTGCAACCCCGATGGCGGAAACGGCACCTCCTGCAATGCAGCCGGCCACTGCCTGCGCGCCGACGAAAACCACCCCCGGTCATCGCCCGAATGCCTCCGAGGGAACAACGGTGGGGGAGGCGAACGAGCCCCTTGGCGACAAGCTCGCCAAATCCAACGGCGTGTTATGTCCGCCGGCCGGCGTCGACCCGGAAATGCGGGCGCCCACGCCCGAGACGGGTAACACGCCGGTGATTCCGCCGCCCGGCACTCCCGGCGGCAATCCCCACGTCCAGCCGAAATAGAGCGGACCTGCAATGGCTTGAACGGCCGGCGCGGTTTGCTTGACAGCCGCGAGAGCTGCTCCTTATATGCCGCGCATTCGCGCCGCGATGTTCCCTTAGAGGCCGCCGGCGTGCCGTGGCGGGGTAGCTCAGCTGGTTAGAGCACGGGAATCATAATCCTGGGGTCGGGGGTTCGAGTCCCTCCCCCGCTACCACGT
>JBLMWS010000229.1:0-10423 GCA_050257355.1 Gemmatimonas sp. | reverse complement strand
GGACTGGAACTCGGGGCGGACGATTACATAACGAAGCCGTTTGGCTTGCGGGAGCTCCTGGCGCGCATTCGCGCGGTGTTGCGCCGCCGGGAAGCGGGACAGGCCAGTGCGCAGCGCGACGCTGAGAAGGGCCGCTGCCGCTTCGGCAATTGGCAGCTCGATCGCAAAAACCGCCGTCTCACCGATGCGCAAGGCGAGCAGGTTGCGCTGACCAAGGGTGAGTACGCGCTCCTGCTCGCCTTTATCGATGCGCCACAGCGTCCGCTCTCCCGCGAGCATCTCTTGCAGGCGACGCGGATCCATGAAGACGTGTTCGACCGCAGCATCGACGTGCAGGTGCTGCGCCTTCGTCGCAAGCTGGAGTCTGACCCGAGCGCACCCTCCATCATCCGCACCGAGCGCGGCGTCGGCTATGTGTTCGCGCTTGCCGTCCAGCGGCTTTGATGCGCCCTCGCCGGCGCTGGGAGGAGGAGCGAAACGGCTGCGTCGCGAACGCGCCGCTGCTGGCTGTGCGGCGAAGGCGGCGCCAGATCGCATTACAGCGGTAGCCGTAATCCGCCGCGCCGGAATGTGCCGGAAACATGCGCGCGACAGAGTCTCCCTGAGTTTGATGATCAGGGAGCACTCAATGTCAGTCGCCAAACAATCCTCCGCTGCGGTTTCGCTGCGCATCTCGGGCCATGACCAGGTCTCGCAGCGACAACGCCTGCGCCGCACAGTCATCCCGGCCCTGGTGATCCGCCTGATCTTGGAAACGCCGGCGCGCTTTGCCGCGTGCGCCGGAGCTGCGTTTCCGAACGTCCTGCTCGCCGTCCTGTCCTGGGTGATCGGCGAGTTTCTTGCCGGCTGCGCCGCTTACGCCCGCGGCATGTACTTGGTTCCGGTGCCCACGGACGATCACGTGGAAGCGCCGGGCACCTGTGCCTCGGCCGCGGCGGCGCGTGGCGATGCGCTTCCAGCCACAACGGCCAGACTGCGGGTGATTGCGGGGACCGCGATCGCGACCTTCGAACGCGGCCGAATCGAAACCGCGATCGGGCGGAAATGATGCGGCCACGGCTTCCGGTCAGTGCGCGCTTCGCCCCGCTGCTCGTGGGTTGTGCTTGTGCCGCGCTCTTGTTCGCAAGCATCGCCGCAACACGGGCTCCGTCGCAACCGCAGCCGGCGGCGCTGGCCGCACCGGCGGCCGATCAGGAGCCGATCACGCCGATCCCACAGCCGTCAGCAGCGGACCCGCTGAAGCTTGCGCTGGGCGAGCGTCTGTTCGACGACGGCCGCCTCTCGGCGAGTGGAAGCCTCGCCTGCTCGTCCTGCCACGATTTGCACACCAACGGCGCAGGCGGCAACGGCCGCAATGTGGCGCAGAACGGTTCAAGGCCGTTCGACACGCCGACCATCTTCAACGCCGCGCTCAGCTTCCGGCTGAATTGGGAAGGCAATTTCCGCACGCTGGCGGGGCAGGCGCGGGCATCGATCGAAAGTCCGGATAACGGCATGCATAGCAGCGTCGCCGACGTCGTGCGCAGGCTGAAGGCCGATCCAGGGATCAGCAAGCAGTTCGATGTGGCCTACGGGCACGGGCCCGATCAGGACAGTTTTTTCGATGCGCTCGTGACCTTCGAACGCTCCTTGCTCACGCCGGGGAGCCGCTTTGATCGGTGGTTAAGCGGCGATACGTCAGCCCTTGGCGCGGACGAGCTTGAGGGTTATCGCCTGTTCAAATCGTACGGATGCAGCTCGTGCCACCAAGGCGTCAATGTCGGCGGTAATCTGTTCGAACGGCAAGGCGTGTTTCGGCAGTTGGTGAAAGGGCCGCCCAAGATCGTGCGGGTGCCTAGCCTACGCAATGTCGCGGCCACCGCGCCCTATTTTCACGACGGTAGTGCGGCCACCCTCGAGGATGCGGTGCGCCGCATGGCTGCCGCGCAGCTCGACCGCACGCTCAGCGATCAGCAGGTCGAGTCCGTGGTGGCTTTTCTGAAGACGCTGACCGGGAATTATCGCGGCAAGCCGGTGACGGGACACACCCCATGAGAGCTGTCCCCGCCACCGCGATCGTCGTCCTTCTGGTCGCGCTGTTGACCTGGTTCCTATCGCGCGCCTTCAATCCGGAAGCCGAGCTGTTTGATCATGCGCTCGCCGAACTCGATCGCTTCGGAATGATCGAGAATGCGCTGTCTCGCGACATCTTCACCGCGCGCGCCGGCATGTTGCGCAACTACGATCCGTTCGTGCACGAGACCAAGGCGCTACGCGCCTCGCTGCAGCGGTTGCGGGAGACATGCGCCATTGACGACGAATCGACGATCGCGATCGATCGGCTCGCGCTGACGCTCGACCGCCAGGAGCCGCTGGTGGAGCTGTTCAAGAGCGAGAATGCGCTGTTGCACAACTCGCTGTCGTTCTTCGGCCGCCTGGGCGCCAATCCGGCCGCCTCGGATCTGGATCCGGCCATCAGCGCCACCGCTGCAGCCATTCTGCATCTGTCGCTCGACACCTCGCCGAGCGCGGTGAGCGACGTCGAGGATCGATTGGACGAGCTGGATCGACAGGCCCGCCGCAGCGGCGACGCGGAGAGGGTCGAGGCCTTGCTGGCCCATGGCCGGCTGCTGCACAGGCTGCTGCCGTCGGTCGACGGCACGTTGAAGGCCATCCGCGCTCTGCCGGAAAAGCGCGGCGAAGCGGCGCTTCGCCGTCTCGTCCTGGCACGTCAGATCAAATCGAGAGATACGGCGCGGTGGTTTCGCTTCGCGCTTTACGGCACCTCGCTGGCGCTGGTGGCCTTCCTGGTCCATCTCGGCACGCGCCTGAAATCGCACGCCGATACGCTGCGCCGCCGCGCGGCGCTCGAGCACGTGATCGCCGGGATCTCGATGCGCTTCATCAACGCCTCGCCGCAGACCATAGAGGGTGAAATCGACCGGGCGTTGGCCGACCTCGCGGCCCATTGCGCGGCAGACCGCGCCTACTTCGTGATCTCCGGTGCAAATGCGCGCTTGCACGTCTGGCACAAGCCGGGCATGGATCCTCCGCCCGGCTGGCCCGTGCGAGCCCCCGAACTCGCATCCCGGATCGGCAGCTCCGACGGCGTCATTCACGTTCCCCGCGTCGGCCGCCTGCCGGATGGAGAGGCAAAAGCGTCGTGCCTTGATTTCGGGCTGGGCGGATGGGCCTGCGCGACAGCGATCGACAATCAGGGCGTCAATGTCGCGCTCGGGTTCGATGCGGTCGGCCGGCCCTGTTCGGTTTCGCATGCCGGTGAACTGGCGTTGTTGCGCATGGCGCTCGACACCTTCGTTCAGGCCGCCGAGCGCCGTACCATGGAAAGCGAACGCGTGCGGCTGGAAGCGCGTTTGCAGCAGGCAAGGCGCATGGAGAAGATCGGGATCTTCACCAGCGGCATCGCGCATAACTTCAACAATATACTGGGCGGCATTCTCGGCCATTCCGAGGTGATGGAGGAACATGTCGGCTCGGACGCCAAGCTCTTGCGCAATCTTGGTGCGATTCGGCGCGGCGCCGAACGGGCGCGAGATCTGGTCGACCAAATCCTGGCATTCGGCCGCCGTCGCGAAACAGGCCGCAGGCCCCTCGATGTCGGCGCGCTGGTCGCCGAGACCGCATCCTTGCTGGAGGCCTCGCTGCCGGCCGGCATCGAACTCGTCGTCCGTCAGCAGCCGGGCGCGACCGCCGTATCCGGCGAAAGCGCGCAGTTGCAGCAGGTCATTCTCAATCTCTGCAATAATGCGGTCCATGCGATGCCGGACGGCGGCCGCATCGAGGTCGCAACCGATTTGCATGACGTGCCGCCGTCGCGGCCGCTGAGCCATGATGCCATCAAGCCCGGCGCCTACGTCTGCATCGTCGTGACCGACACCGGCCGCGGTATGGAGGAGACGGTATTGGCACGGATCTTCGAGCCCTTCTTCACGACGCGGTCGACCGGTAACGGTCTTGGGCTCGCCACCGTGCGCCAGATCGTGCACGAGCATGACGGCACGGTGAATGTGCGGAGCAGACCGGGAGAAGGCACTCGCTTCGAGGTATGGTTGCCCCGCCTAACCGCCGAGACGGTATCGGAGCCGGGCATCCGCGCACTTCCGACCGGCGAAGGCCAGACCGTCATGATCGTGGCCCTGGATGAAGAACGGGTGCTGCGGGACGAGGAGACGCTTGCCGCACTCGGCTATGAGCCCGTCGGGTTTGGCGCGGTCGAGCCGGCGCTGGCCGCCTGCCGGGCCGATCCGGCCCGCTTCGATATCGCCATCATCAGCCAATTGGGATCGGTGGAGCGGTCGCTGGAATTGGCGGCCGAGCTGCATGCGACTGCCGCGCATTTGCCGATCGTATTGGCAGGCAAGGGCGCGATCGAAATCGCCGCCGATACGCTCGTGGGAGCCGGCATTGCCGACATCGTGCGCTGGCCGCTGGCCGCGGAGGAGATTGCGGTTGCGCTCGCTCATTGCATGGCGGCAAGACGAGCGGCAGCGTCCCCGCGGCGTCCTGCCCTCATAGCGCCATGGCCCGCGGACTGAGAACCAGCCGGACGCCGGAGCTCACGGCGGAACCGCCAACTACCTTCCGTGGCTCTCGAACACGCGCCGGCAGGCGGCTGTCAGCCTGTGTCGGTGCTGCTGCAGGCAATGCTGCACCGCGGTGTCGTCGCCGAGTTCTCTGCGGCAGAAGCGGGATGCGTCGCGCGAGCAGGCCTGCTGCTCCTGCTGTGTGCCGGCATAGCCTTGAGCCCAGACGGCGGCCTGCGGTGCAAGCGCCACGATGAACGCGATCGCAAATCTTCGCATGGTCCCGATCCAAAATGCGCAGCCACATCGGTTGGCCAAGGCTGCGACCAAGGCTGCAAACGACCAAGGCTGCAAACGACAAAGAAGCCGTCTTTGTTCCTCGCCCTGCCTGTTCCGATGCGGAAGCGGCCGTGGCGCGAACGTCGCCGTTCATGCCTGGCAACTTCCAGTCAGTCGCGCACGAACCTCAGCAGCTCGGAAAGGTGATAGGGCTTCTTCAGAAACCGGACGTCGGCCGGCAGCGGCTCGCGGCTGTCGCCCGCCACCACGATCACCTGAATGTGCGGATGGCGCGATCGCGTGAAGCTCGCGAGTTCAGCGCCGGTGCCTTCGCCCGAAAGCCTCACGTCGGTCACCATCAATCTCAACTCGGCTCCGGCTCTTGCGACCACGAGCTCCGCGGCTTCGGCGCTTTCGCATTCGATGACGTCGAAATTCTCCTCCTTCAAGACCTCGCTCAGAACCTCCCGCTGGAACGGATCATCCTCGACAACCAGCGCCAGAGCCGGCACCGAAAACTTCATCACGGCCTCCCGTTCGTCTCGTTTGTTAATGCGGCGGGCGGCAACGGGTTCGCGGCAACCTCGACGAGCTTATTCGGCTCGTCTCGGCAGGTGCATAAGCGTTAGCGTGCTGTGTTCACTTCTGTGCCGAGTTCGCGAGGCGCGTTTGATCCTGTACGTCGCGCGATAATCGGCTTAATCTTGCGGGCCGAGGAAAGGCTATGGCTGACTTTGACGATCGCACGCAAGCCAATATGGACGTGGTGCTCGACGAGGTCTGTGCCGAGCTGCCGAACGGCGGCGACCATGAGAGCCGCAAGTTCGTGGCAGAACAGCTCATCCAGGCCGCGCGTGCCGGCAAGACCACTCTGGGTGAGCTGACCTATATCGGCCGGCGCGCGCTGATTCAGCTGAAGAAGAAATCGGCCGGCCCGGAGGAAAAGTCGAACAGCCGCTGAGCGGTGCGCTCGCTTGCTGGAGCCGTGCGGGTCATGGGCGCAGTTCCTTCATTCCGGAACAAGGCAACGGCCTGCGCTATCCTCGCGCATCCTCGCTCTTCTCCGGCTTGGAATAGACCCCGCCCAAAACCTCCTCGAAGTAATTCATGACCCAGGTGTTGCAGCCACACGACCTGACATGAAGCGCGGCCCGGTTGCGCACCACGATAGCGCCTCGCCGCGTCTCGACGATGTTCTCGTTCTTGAAGGTCTGGATGACGCGGCTGGCGTAGCTGCGGCCGACCCCGAGCATGCTCGCAAGCTGCTCGTGGGTGAACGGCACGACGGCATTGCCGGTCCGCTCGATCGCCGAGTTGATCCATTTCGCCGCGCGCTGCTCGATCGAATGAACCGCGTTGCAGGCGGTCGATTGCAGAAGCTGCGCAAGCAGGCAGCTCGCATAGCGTGCGAATGCCTCGCGCAGCGAGGCCGACTGCAGCTTGGCGGCAGCGAGTTCATCGACCGGCAAACGGACCAGCGGTCCTCCGACTTTCACGACGATGCCGGAATAGGCCGGCAGATAGGCGTCGCTATCGGTGCTGCCGACGAGCCCTTCGCGGCCGACCAGGATGCTTTCGATCTCGCGGCCATCCTCGATGGCGACGACATAGGAGACGAGGCACGGCCCGCACGGGAAAAGGACGCTCTCGATCTCGTCGCCCGCGTTGTACAGAATTTGGTTCGCGACGGCTTCGCCATGCTCGAGATAAGGCGCGACAAGAGCGAAGTCCCTGTCATTGAGGTGCCGCAAGAAATGATTTGCGGGCCGGTCGGTTGATCCGACCAAGACTTCTTGCGAACTCATCCGAGGCGAATTCCCTAAAATACGCGAAGCGCGGTTCGGCGCCCCGTTTGCGGCGAACCGACGCACCATATCGCTCGGGCTCTGGCTGCGACGGTTCCAAAGTGAACAGAAGCCGGGCGTTTCCCAAAGATATCTGGGGAGTTCGTCAACGCGACTCGAACACGACAAGGGTGTTTGGACAAGCCCGACATCGATCCCCGATGTACCGTCAAGCCGGTGTCCCGCCGTGCGGGTGCGAGGCGTCGAGCAGCCGCTTCTTCATCCTTTGCATGCTCCAGTCGGAGACCGGAGCAGCACGAAAATCCCGGATCGCGCGCGCCAGCTCCTGATCGGACATCGGACGCACGGGAGCGTGAATAACACCGGTCGAAAGCGCATCAACGACGCAGTCGAGGTGCTCGTCACGTGCAGATTTGAACAATTGGCGGATCCGCACCAGGAGCGGCATGTACGTCATTGCAACCTCGCTGGGCAGCACTGCCGATGCGGTTTGAAACCTGTAAGCCCAGCCCGAGTTTACATTTCGGGGATGGTCGAGACGTATCATTTGATACGTGAATGCTCGTTTTGGAGCGTTCTTTGGAGAGAGCCCACGAGGTCCTGATTCGAAATCTCAAGGAGCATTCTCATCTCGCGGACGAGGATGCCGCGTCCATCTGCTCGCTCAGCTGCACCGTGAGACGTTTCGAGCCGAACGAGGATTTCATTCGGCAAGGCGACGTCCCGGAGGTGGCTGCCCTGGTGGTTTCCGGGATGGCAGCCCGATACCACCTGCTGCGCGGGGGAGGCCGGCAATATCTCTCGTTCCACATGGCCGGCGATTTGCCGGACGCGCAGGGGCTTTTCATCGAGCGGATGGATCACGCCTTGTGCGCGATCGGCCCGGCTTCCGTCGGATTCATCCCCCACCGCGAGCTGCTACGAACGTTTGCCCGCCGGCCGGCTCTCGGTTTTGCAATCTGGCGGGAGACCTTGCTGGACGCAGCCATCTTTCGCGAGGCGATTACCAATAACAGCGCGAGGGCGCCGCGCACCCGCATGGCGCACCTGTTCTGCGAACTGTACTACCGTGCGAGAATAGCCCACCTCAACCGCGGCAACAAACTGCGGCTGCCGATCAACCTGTCCCAGCTGGGCGACGCGCTCGGCATGTCGCTCGCCACCGTGAACCGAACGCTGCAGCAGTTGCGGACCTCGACCACGATGGATTTTCGCGAAGGCGAGCTTGTTGTCTTGAAGTGGCGCGAATTGGTTCGATTAGCGGATTTCAATCCGGACTATTTGCACATGAAGAAGCAGCAGCCGGTGGAATGACCGGCGGCCGGGGAGGGGGTGATATCCAGGCCCACCCTCACAACTCTCTCGCTCACAACTCTCTCGCGTTGGAAAATGCAAACGAGCTCACCCGCCTCGTGTTCTCGTCGAGGATCAGCGTGCGCGTGATCGGCGGTTCGGCGCGCTGGCTGCAGTTTTCCCGTTCGCACAGCCGGCAATTGACCCCGATCGGCGTGCCTTCGGTCCGCTCCAGGTCCATGCCGGCGGCATAAACGAGTTTTGACGCGTGTCGGATTTCGCAGCCGAGACCGATCGCGAAACGTGGCTGCGGCAGCGGATGCGGCGCTACGGGTCGGCGCACCATCTGCGCGATGGAGAAATAGCGGGTGCCGTCGGGCAGCTCGATCACCTGCTTCAACAGCCGGTCCGGCGTGTCGAAGGTCGAATGCACATTCCACAACGGGCAGGTGCCGCCGAATTTCGAGAACGGGAAGGTGCCGGAAGAGAAGCGTTTGGAGACGTTGCCGGCATTGTCGACGCGCAGCATGAAGAAGGGAATGCCGCGCGCGTTCGGGCGCGAGAGCGTGGTCAGGCGATGGCAGACCTGCTCGAAGCCGGCATTGAAGCGCTGCGCCAGCACGTGAAGATCGTAGCTCAGCGCCTCCGCCGCGGAGAGAAAAGCCTGGTAGGGCATCATCACGGCGGCCGCGAAATAATTCGCAAGCGTGATGCGGTAGAGCCGGCGCGGCGCGTCGTCCAGCGCGCCGGCGCGGCCGACCAGGGTCTCGAGCAGGGGCGCACATTCGGCGAGCCCGATCTGGAAGGCGAGCTGGAAGGTACGCGCCGAGCCGTCGACCAGCTCGGAGATCAAGAGCTGCCTGCGATGGCGATCGAAGCGACGCAGCGTCTCGCGCATGACGTCGACCGGCATGACGCGGGTGGTGATGGAATGTTTTTCCCGCAGTCGCGCGGCGAGCGCGCCGTAGAGACCTTCGGCCGGCACGTTGAGCTCGTCGCGCAGGTTCTCTGCAGCCTGTTCCAGCTCGGCGAAATAATTGCGGTTGGCCTCGATCAGCTCACGCACCCGCTCGATCGGATTGGTCTCGAATCGGTTGGCGACGTCGCGATCGGCCATTTGCGCCGCCGCGAGGGTCTCGCCGTGCCGCGCTTCGGTATAGGCGGCATAGAGCCGTTGCAGCGCATGGGTGACGCCGGGGCAGAGCTCGGCGAGATCGCGCAGCTCCTGCTTGGGCAGGTCGATCTGCCGGAACAGCGGGTCGGAGAATATCTCGTTCAGTTCGGCAAAGAAGCGGTCCTCGTCGGCGGTGGCGAGGTCGCGCAGATCGAGATCGTAGGTCTCCGCGAGCCGCAGCAGGATCTGCGCCGTGACCGGGCGCTGGTTCCGCTCGATCAGATTGATGTAGCTCGGCGAAATCCCGAGCCCCTCCGCGATCTGGGTCTGCGACAGCCCAAGCTGCTGGCGGATCCGCCGAAAACGCGGGCCGACGAAGAGTTTTTTTCCAGTATCGGCAGGCATGGCAGCCTCGCTGACCTATTTTTGTGACAGTTTTTACAAAATAACATTTCACACAAGGTCAGATGTTACATCGCATCACCAATCGAAAGCAAGGAAACTATACTTGTCTGCCGGATTCGCGTTTACCTCCTGACACGCATTTCGCAATGCACTGTCAAGAATGTCGAGCGGCAAAGGCGGCGAAGGCAAGCGCTGCAGATTTGTCGTCACCGAAAGGATCACGCACATGAACTACCAGCCACGTGACATCAGTGACCGGGCTATCCAGGGACCGGCTTCCTATCTGAGCGAGGTCAAAGCTGCTGAGGCGCTCCTCAAGACCCAGCCGACCTGGAACGGCGTCACCGCCGAAGCCGTGGCGCGCATGCGTCTGCAGAACCGCTTCAAGACCGGCCTCGACATCGCCCGCTACACCGCGGCGCTGATGCGCGCCGACATGGCGGCCTATGACGCCGATCCCACCAAGTACACCCAGTCGCTCGGCTGCTGGCACGGCTTCATCGCGCAGCAGAAGCTGATTTCGATCAAGAAGCATTTCGGCTCGACCGACCGGCGCTACATGTACCTCTCCGGCTGGATGATCGCGGCGCTGCGCTCCGAATTCGGCCCGCTGCCCGACCAGTCGATGCACGAGAAGACCTCGGTCCCGGCCCTGATCGAAGAGATCTACACCTTCCTGAAGCAGGCCGACGCCCGCGAGCTGGGCCTGATGTTCCGCGCGCTCGACGCCGCCCGCAAGGCCGGTGACGCGGTCGAAGCCAAGCGCATCGAGAATGCGATCGACAACTACGAAACCCACGTCGTGCCGATCATCGCCGACATCGACGCCGGCTTCGGCAACGCGGAAGCCACCTACCTGCTCGCCAAGAAGATGATCGAGGCGGGCGCCTGCGCGCTGCAGATCGAGAACCAGGTCTCGGACGAAAAGCAGTGCGGCCACCAGGACGGCAAGGTCACCGTGCCGCACGAGGACTTCCTCCAGAAAATCCGCGCCTGCCGTCACG
>JBLMWS010000228.1:0-14559 GCA_050257355.1 Gemmatimonas sp. | reverse complement strand
CAACGCCTGCCGCGACATGCGCCGGCGCGCGATTTCCTCGCGAATGAGCTCCGCGATCTGCCGGCTTTGTTCGGCGGAAAGCTGGTTGTCTGGCTCCGGCATCATCACCCCTGTCCGATTCTCCCGCATTCTAGCAGACGCACAATTCGGCACAAAACCGCACGAAACCACCTCAAGCGCGAGGCCGCCGGACGGGCACCGGCCGAACATTGCCGATCATTCTGCTCGCAGAACGGCAGCTCACCCCGCACAAATTGCGACCGGAAAGCTGCAAATTCGGGAGCAACCCAGATGACAGACCGCGACGAGATCGAGACCAGGAATCATTCGACGCTATCGAAACTGATGACTGTGCTGTTATTGCTGCTGGCGCAGCTCGTCGCCGTGCTCTTCATCGGATCCGTGGCGCTCGCCGTGAGCTTCGATCCGCTGTGGTCCGCCGAGCTGCAGCCTGCGGCCCTGCTCAAGCCAGGTCACCACGTGAGCGTTGCGCCGGTATCAGCTCCGACCAAACCCTGACGTGCGGTCAGGAGCTCGCGCTGACGGCATGCCGGCCGTTCGGCGCCAGACCCCGAACGCGCCGCGCCATCCCGTCCATGCCCCCCCTGATCGGAGGCGGTTCCTAGATTTATCGCGCACGGTGCCAGGTGTCCGTGTTTGTCTTGGAGCCGATCCCGTGAGATGCTTGTGACCTCGACCGCTCGAATCGAAACCAATCGAAGCGCACGACAAGCATGGATTCCCAGCTCCACTACCTGCCGCTGACACCGGGCCTCTTCTCCATTTTGGTCCTGCTCGTCGCCGGGCTGATCATCCTGATCCAGCTTCGCATCCTGCGCTACGCCTATATGCGGCTGGGCGTGGGACCGGGCGCCGCGTTGCTGCTCTTGTTCGGCTCGCTGGTCGGAAGTTATTTCAACATTCCCATCACCATATTGCCGGGGGAGACCGTCAAGACGGGAGAAATCGTCGATTTCTTCGGCATGGATTATGTCGTGCCGTTGGTCACGCGCTATCCCGGCACGGTGCTGGCGGTGAATGTCGGAGGCGCCGTGATTCCGACGGTGATGTCGATCTACCTGGTGCTGCGCTATCAGCTCTGGGTACGGGCGGCGATCGCGGTCATCGTGATCGCGCTCATCATCCATGCCATGGCGACGCCGGTCCGCGGCGTCGGCATTGCCGTACCCGTGTTCGGGCCCGTGATCGTCACGGCGATTCTGGCCTTCATCCTGTCCCGCGAATATGCCGCGCCGCTCGCCTATATCGGAGGATCGATGGGCACTTTGATCGGCGCCGATCTGATGAATCTCGGCCACATCAGCGGACTTGGCGCTCCCGTCGCCTCGATCGGCGGCGCGGGAACGTTCGACGGAATCTTCCTGACTGGTATTCTGGCGGTGCTGCTCGCCGGCATTGCGTCGCCTGCACAGCCGCGGCCGAGTTGGTAAAGCGGCTGCACAGCCATGGCTCCCATCGCGGCGCGTGAGTTGCCACGCTCTCCGACTGTTCCTAAAACATCTCAGGCGTGGTGAGACGAATTCACCGCCCCGCGGAAAAAGACTGAAATAGCAAGAAACCACAGGGGAAGGTCAAGCCCATGGAAGCCAAGGTCTCTGCCGCTCCGGGAAACTGGTCACCGGCTTCGGACGCAAGTCCCGTGATCAAGGGTGTCCATGCGATGCTGCATCCGCGCAACATCGTGCTGGTCGGCGCCACCGACAAGCCGGGCAATTATGCCGAGCGCATTTGGAACAATCTCATCAAATATGGCTACCAGGGTGGCCTCTATCCGATCAACGCCAAGCGCGAGACGGTCTGGGGTGTCACCTGCTACAAGGATTTTGTCTCGCTTCCGGAAAAGCCCGATCACGTGCTGGTACTGGTGCCGGCGCGCTTTGCGGTCCAGGTTATCCGCGATGCGGCCGCTGCCGGCGCGCGATCCGCCACCATCGTCACCTCGGGCTTCAGCGAATTGCAGGATGAGGACAGCCAACGGCTCGCGGCCGAGCTGCAAGCGGCCGTGCGCGAGACCGGGCTTGCGGTGACCGGACCGAATTGCCTCGGCAATCTGAGCGCCGGCGAAAAGCTGTTCACCAACATCGACGATCGCGTCGTCACCATGGAGCAAGGTGCGGTGGCGATTGCCGGCCAGTCCGGCGCGATCGTGATGGCAATCCGTCAGGCGCTGGAGGACCGTGGCGTCGGCGTCGGCTACATGGTGACGACCGGTAACGAGGCTGGGCTGGAGACGCCCGATCTGATGGCCTATTTCGCCGCCGATCCCTCGATCCGCGTCATCGTCGTCTATCTGGAAGGCGTGCGCAACACCAAGGCGTTTCGCGACGCCTGCAAGGCGGCACGCGCGGCCGGCAAGCCGGTGATCGCGCTCAAGCTCGGAGCCTCCGAAGGCGGACGCGCCGCAGCAATGGCGCATACCGGCGCCCTCGCCGGCTCGATCGAGACCTTCGATGCGATCTCCACCCGGGAAGGCGTGATCCGGGTGCGCGGTCTCGATGAACTGATCGAAACCACCGAATGTTTCGTTCATGCCGAGCTGCCCAAGGGCAACCGACTTGCGGCCGTGACATTGTCGGGCGGGAAACGCGGGCTTTTGATCGATGCCTTCTATTCGGCCGGGCTGAATTTTGCCCCGCTGAGCCAAGATGCCAGCGCAAAGCTTGCCCAGATGCTCGGCCCCGGCTCGATCGTCGGCAATCCCCTCGATGCCGGCTTTGCCGCGGTCGTCGATCCCTCGGTCTACATGAAATCGATCAAGATCATGATCGACGATCCCGACACCGACATCGTCATCATCGATTCGGAGTTGCCGAAGGCGCCGCACGAACTGCGCGAGCGCAATTTGCGGATCGTCAACCAAATGGCCGAGGAGGCCTCGAAGCCCGTGATCTACATCAGTGCGATGTCGATCGGCTTCACCGATCACACCAAGGCCTTGCGGCAGTCCTTGCCGGCCATCGCGGTGCTCCAGGGCCTCGATCGCGCGGTCGGCGCCATCAAGGCTCTGATCGATTATGCTTCGCTCGACAAGGATGTGCCGGACATCGTGTCGAGTTCGAAACAATCGGCCCGCGCGCTGCTCGAGCGGACGCTGAAAACCGCAACCGGTGCAGCACTTGACGAGGTCGCATCGAAGAAGCTGCTCAAGGCCTACGGCATTCCGGTTTCGAAAGAAGCGATTGCGCAAACTGCGGCCGAGGCGGCGACAATCGCAAAGCGGATCGGCTTCCCTGTCGTCGCCAAGGTGGTCAGCCCCGACATCCTCCACAAATCCGATATTGGCGGCGTGGTGCTCAACCTCAACAGCGCAGCCGAGGTGAGACAAGCGTTCAACGACATCACCGCGCGGGTGAAGAAGCTGAAGAACAGGCCCACGATCGAGGGCATCCTGATCGCACAGCAGGTCAAGGCCGATCTGGAACTGGTGATCGGCGCTTCGCTCGACGCCGAAATGGGGCCTGTGGTGCTGTTCGGGACCGGTGGCGTCGATATCGAGCTGATGAAGGACGTGGCGCTCGCGGGCGCGCCGATCGACGCGACGGAGGCGCGGAACCTGCTTGGCCGCACCAAGGCCGGTGTGAAGATGCGAGGCTATCGCGGCAAGCCAGCCCTGCACGAAGCTTCCGCAGTCAAGGCCCTCGTCGGCCTGTCCAACCTGATCGCCGACGCCGGCAACCGCATTGCCTCCATCGACGTGAACCCGTTCCTCATCAACGCAAAGACTGGAGTAGCTGTGGACGCGCTGATCGTCTTGAACAACGCGGCAGCGGCAGCCAAGACCGCGGTGAGGAGCGCAAAGGACGCGATCCGAGGCTGATTGCGCCCGCGTCAACTAGGCCGAAGGTTGCACGCCTTCTCAATGGTCAAACTAAACGAGACAGGTTAGCCTCGCTACCCTAAGGCATCGCAGAATGCCGCCCAACAAGACACAATCATCTTGCCGGGGAGGATCTTTGTATGGGTATCGCGGAACGCCCTTGTCGCGTTGAACGGCGAGCCAGCGTCAGGTCGGGCGCTGCCATTGCTGCGGCGCAATGTTGCTTCTTTGCGCCATCCACGCCCACGAGCAAACATCGGTACAGATCGAGCTGGTCCATTCCCTGACCGGATCATTCGCGATTGCCTGAGCGAGGACGCGGAAGCTGGCTCGCGTCGAAGATGCCAAGGCTAATCGACTTGGCCGGGCCGTGATCAAGCAAAGCACGACGTTCACGCTCTGCCATCCAACAGGCTATCGCGGCAAGCTGCCGGCACTGCACAGCGAATTCGTTCACGAACAGCATCAAAAAGCACAAACCGGGAGGTCTGAAATGTCGAGGAGTCGCCTTTCCCTTAGTCGTCGTACGCTTATCAAATCCGGCCTTGTCCTCGGCGCGAGCCAAGTGATCGGCGCCCCCTTCATCGTCAAATCGCTCGCAGACGAACCCATCAAGCTGGGAATGGTCGATCCCTTGACCGGGGTGCTGTCCGCCTTGGCGCAGAGCGAGGTCGACGGCGCGAAATTCGCGGTGGCCCAGGTCAACAAGAAGGGCGGCATTATGGGTCGCCAGGTCGAGCTTCTGGTCGAAGATTCGGCCAACGATGTCGGCACGGGCGTGCAGAAAACCCGCAAGTTGATCGACCGTGACAAGGTCAATGTGATCTTCGGCGACGTCAACTCCGGCATCGCCTATGCGATGTCGCAGGTGACGAACGAGAAGAAGGTCCTTCACATCGTGCCGGGCGGTCACACCGATCCGATCACCGGCACAAATTGCAAATGGAACGTGTTCCGCATCTGCAACACCACCACCATGGATGCCAACGCGGTGACGCCGGAACTGGTGAAAAAGTTCGGCAAGAAATGGTTCTTCATCACGCCCGATTATGCTTACGGCCACACGCTCCAGGACGCCTTCATCAAGGCCTTGAAGAAAGTCGGCGGCACCTACGAAGGCGACATGCTGCCGATCAACGCCACCGATTTCTCCGCCACCCTGATCAAAGCCAAGGCCTACGCGCCCAACGTGCTGCTCAACAACATGGGCGGGCTCACGCAGATCAATTGCATGAAGCAATTCACACAATTCGGCATGCAGAAGGACATGGCGCTCGGCGGCGCTCTGTTCGAGCTCGAGAGCATCAAGGCCTGTCCGCCGGACGCGCAGACCGGCTGGTGGGCGATGGAGTGGTGGTGGAATCAGCCGAACGTGCCCGAGGCCATGAAGTTCGTCAGTGACTACCGGGCCGCGACCAAGAACACGCCGTCCGCGCGGGTCTGGTTTGGCTATGTCGCTGTCCATACCGTCCGCCTTGCCGCGGAAAAGGCGAAATCGCTGGAAGGCCCGAAGATGGCGAAGGCGTTGGAAGACATGGAGCTGCCGCCGGACGTCGCGCTGCAGCCCGGCAAGGTGCGCTACCGCGCCGGAGATCACGAGCTGATGCCCAACATCTTCGTCGGCGAGGCGCATCCGCCGAAATCGGGGCCCGACGACGTTTTCACGACCTCGACGCTGGTTGCGGGCGATCAGGCCGCGGGCAGCGTGGCGGACACCGGGTGCAAGATGACCCAGCCGGCCTGATCGCCCAAGCCGGCCGAGAAGCTCATTGCGGAGTGCGGGATGACCCAGGTCATATTGTTCAACGTCACCAATGGACTGATCATTGGCGCGTTCTACGTCCTGATGGCGCTGGGTCTCGCGCTCATCCTTAATCTGAGTAACGTCATCAACTTCGCACACGGCAACTTCCTGGCGCTCGGCGGCTATCTCGCCTACACATTGTCGCCGACGCTGGGCTATTGGGGCGCGCTGCTGATCTCCCCGTTTCTCACCGCGCTGATCGGCCTTCTGGTCGAGCGCCTGATGATCCGGCGGGTCTATAATCGCGATCCGGTCTACAGCCTGCTGCTGACGTTCGGCTTTGCGTTCGTGATGCAGGACGCCGCACGTTACATCTGGGGCCCGAACGGCGTGCCGCTGGGACTACCGGACTTCCTGTCACGGCCGATCAGTCAAACCCTGTTCTTCATCACCTGGTATCGCGTGTTCATGGTCGCGGTCGTCATCACCGCGGTGCTCGGATTGTTTGCGTTCTTGCGGTACTCGCGGGTCGGCGTCCGCATCCGGGCAGGCACGCTCGACCTCGAGACCGTGGCTTCGCTCGGGGTCAATATCAGCCTGCTGCGGACTTTCAATTTCGCGGTCGGATGTCTGCTGGCGGGCCTGAGCGGGGTGCTCGCGGCCGGGCAAATCGGGCTCAATCCGAATATGGGCGACGACCTGCTGATGCCGAGCTTCATCGCCATCATCGTCGGCGGCGTCGGCAGCCTGATGGGCACGCTGTTCGGAGGCCTGTTGATCGGGGTGGCGGCGGCGCTGACCACCGTGTTCTATCCTGCCGCGAGCGAGGCGGTGATCTATGCCATCATGATGCTGGTGCTGCTTGTTCGTCCGCGCGGTCTCATGGGTGAGGAAGGAATGCTGTCATGAGCACCGACGCGGGCACGAGCATCAATACCGCAGCCGTCGCCACGAGGCGGACTCCGGCCCCTCCGCGCTGGATGATGCTCGTCGTCATCTGGGCGCTTCTGATCGCGGTACCCTATTGGCTGCCTTTGCTCGGCGGCTATACGGCGCTCGCCGGGCGCGTCCTGGTCTTCGGGCTGGCCGCGATGGGGCTGAATCTGCTCCTGGGGTTCACGGGCGTGATGAGCTTCGGCCATGCCGCCTATTTCGGCCTCGGCGCCTACGGCGCGGGCCTAACCCTGCGCTATCTCGCGCACTCTACGCCGCTCGCGATCCTCAACGGAACGCTGCTCGGCGGATTGGCGGGCACCCTGTTCGGGCTTCTGATCGTGCGCCGGCGCGGCGTCTATTTCGCGATGTGCACCATCGCCTTCGGCCAGCTTTGGTACTATCTCGCCTATAGCTGGAACGACTTCACCGGCGGTTTCGACGGTCTGCGTGATTTCCACCGCGAACCGGTCGGCATCGGCCCGTTCACGCTCGACATCACCGACGGCGGAACGCGGTTTTATCTGTTCCTGCTGGCCATTTTCGCCGTGGCTGCCGCGTTGCTCGGTCTTCTGGTGCGCTCACCCTTCGGCCATACGTTGCGCGCGATCCGTGAGAACGAGCGTCGCGCGCGCTTTCTTGCGATCCCGGTCGAACGCCAGATCTGGTTGTCGTTTTCGATCTCCTGCTTCTTCACCGCCCTTGCCGGCACGCTCTACGCGCTGCTCAACAATTTCGCGGACCCGTTGGCGTTGCACTATTCGCTGTCGGGCTATTTCGTCGTGATGTGCGTCATGGGCGGCATGCGCTCGTTTTGGGGACCCTTGGTCGGCGCCGCCGTTTTCGTCGTGTTGCAGGATTACATCTCCTCGATGACCGTGAATTGGATGTCCTTTGTCGGTGCGATCTTCGTCCTGGTCGTGCTTTTCTTCCCGCGCGGCCTGCTCGGCATGCGACGGCTGCGGAGTTCTGCATGACCATGCTCGAGGTTCGTAACGTCACCAAGCGGTTCGGCAGCCTGGTTGCGGTGAGGGACGTATCGATGTCCGTCAATACCGGCGAGCTGCGCGCCATCATCGGCCCGAACGGCGCAGGCAAGACCACCTTCTTCAACATGATCAGCGGCTATTTCCCGCCGACAAACGGCTCGATCCTGCTCGAAGGAAAGGACGTGACCCAGGTTCCCGCGCATGCGCGGGTCGGACTCGGGATGGGACGCACGTTCCAGATCACCGAGATTTTTCCGGAGCTGACGGTCCACGAAAACGTGCTCACCGCCGCTGAAGTGGCGGCGGGACAGACGCTGCATATGCTGCCGAGCCGGTCCGACGCAAAACTTGCCAACGACGTCGCGGCGGAGATGCTGGCACTGGTGGGGCTCACGGCCAAAGCTGACCGGCTGGTCGGCGAGCTGTCTCACGGCGATCAGAGGACCACCGAGATCGCCATGGCGCTCGCGCAGCTTCCGCGCCTGCTGTTGCTGGATGAACCGACGGCAGGGATGGGCGACCAGGAAACCTATGAGATCACCGCATTGATCCGCCGGCTGCATCGGGAAAGAAATTACACGATCATCCTGATCGAGCACGACATGCGCGTGGTCTTTCACCTCGCGGATTACATCACGGTGCTCGACCGGGGCCATCTGCTCGCCGAAGGAACGCCGGATCAGATCGCGGCTTCGGAGGCGGTACAGGCTGCTTATCTCGGGGAAAGCCGATGACACCGCTCAAGGCCGCAGGGCTGCAGACCTATTATGGCAAGAGCCACATTCTTCACGACGTCGGGTTGACGGTCAACGAGGGCGAGATCGTGGTGCTGCTCGGCCGCAACGGCGCCGGAAAGACCACGACGCTCCGCAGCATCATGGGACTGACGCCGCCGCGGGACGGCAGCGTCAGCCTCTTTGGCACCGAAGCGACCCGGATGCCGGCCTATCAGGTGGCGGGGCTCGGCGTCGGCTATGTCCCGGAGGGACGCAAGATCTTCGCCAACCTGACCGTGGAGGATAATCTGCGGGTCCCCGCGGCACGGCCCGGCGCCTGGACCACCAAACGCGTGTTCGAAACGTTTCCGCGTCTGGCCGAACGGCGGGACAACCGGGGGCGGCAGTTGTCCGGCGGAGAGCAGGAGATGCTTTCAATTGCCCGAGCGCTTCTTCTCAATCCCAAGCTTCTGCTGCTCGATGAGCCGAGCCAGGGCCTCGCCCCCCTGATCGTGAAGGAGGTCTTCCAGATCATCCAGACGATGCGCAAGGAAGGCATCGCCGTGTTGCTGGTCGAGCAGAACGTGCGGGTCAGCCTGGAGATTGCCGACCGCGCCTATGTGCTGGATGACGGCGCCATCGTCTATAGCGGCACCGCCGCCGAACTCGCGAGCGACGAGGAGCGTGTCCGTTCGATGGCGGGAGCGAGCGCCAAGGAATGGACCGTCGACGGCAAGCCGGCGGGCCACTGACGCGGGAAGCCCGCCAGCCCGTCGCACGGCCTGGTGCCTTTCTTCCGTCCCGCTTTGGTCCTAAAATCCGCTATTGCGATGTGCCGCGGCCGGACCGGCCGGAGGTGGATCGAATGACGCGGATGAGGCATGCGAATTAGCAATCTTGCAATCGGAACGACCACGCTTGCGCTCATCACGTCAGTCGTCGTCGGCATGCTGTCGGTTCAGAAGCTGCGCCATGCGGAGCAACGCAGTGCGCTGCGTATCGTGTTCGACGGCTCGGCCAGCGGCCTGCGCAAGGGCGGTGCGGTGAATTTCGATGGCGTTCCGGCCGGTGAGATCACGTCGATCAAGCTGGAGAACCCGCGCCGGACCGTGGCGATGGTGATGCTGGAGAACTCCGCTCCGATCCGCAAGGACACCGCGGTCGGCATTGAGTACCAGGGCCTGACCGGCCTCGCGGCGATCTCCCTGATCGGGGGCGCCGCCAGCGCGCCACCGGTTCCGCTCGACCATGACGGCATACCGGTGCTGACGGCCGATTGGAGCGAGCGGCAGTCGATCACCGATACACTGCACGACGTCGATAAAGTCATCGCCGATAATCGGGCTGAACTGAGGGATGGTTTGCTCTCCTTCGAGACCTACACCGCGTCGTTGAAGAGCAAGGGCGAAGCGCTCGACGGCATCATCGACAAGGCAGAGAACGCGTTCAGCGGCTTCGACAATACCGTCACGAAAATCGACAGCCTGGTGCCGGGCGCGGCCGACGGCAAGACTCGCGAGCTTTTCGAGAAGGTGCGAGCGCTCCGCGAAATGGCTGACCAATTCCGGCACAAGTCGGCAGCCTATATGGAAGAAACCCGGCGCAACCTGTTCGACATCAGCGACGCCGCCGACAGGATGAGCCAGAAATTCGATCCTCGAGCCGCCGCCAATCCGGCACGACCGCGCTCGGGAAACTTCAGACGCTGACGGTCCGTACGCGTTCGAATGGGCCGGGAAGAAACGCGCCCGGGACGGGACGCTGGAATCGAACTCCTCGCGCGAGGAAAATCATCGACTGACGCTGGAACCAAATGCGGTCCGCGGAGTTGCCTTTCTTCCTTCGAATCCGGGAACCTGCAGCCGTCGCGATCGCGAAGGCTTTTTTCATTTCTTATGGAACCAATTCACGTCCTTTCCATTGATTTTGCTGCCCAATCGCAGCGGGTTCCACTTGTGCTGTGTTTGCGTTGTTGCTTGATTTGAAAATCTACTGAAGCTTTCATGTCTGCGGTTTGCGCCGAAGCGGCCTGCGAACTTGCCGGGGGGATACCATGAGCGATCTCGATCCCGTTGCCTCGTCGGCCGGCAACCGCTCGAAATTGCGCCCCAACGGAAGCGGACAGCGCGATCCGCAGCAGGAGTTGCTGCACGCCCTGCAGGCGATGCGCAGCGGCGACTTCTCGGTGCGCATGAGCGGCGACCATCACGGCGTCGAGGGCAAGATCGCCGACACCTTTAACGAGATCATTGCCGCTAATGAGCGCATGGCGCAGCAGCTCGAACGTGTCGGCCAGGCGGTGGGCCGCGAAGGCAAGACTCGCCAGCGCGTCAAATTCGGTCTTGCCTCCGGCTCGTGGGCCGACATGGAAGACTCTGTCAACACCCTGATCGACGATCTGTTGTGGCCGACCCGCGAAGTGACGCGCGCGGTCGCAGCGGTGGCCCAAGGCGATCTCTTGCAGACGGTGCAGCTTGACGTCGACGGCCGCCCCCTGGGCGGAGAATTTCTGCAGTCGGCCAATATCGTCAATACGATGATCAAGCAGCTCTCCGTGTTCACCTCGGAGGTGACGCGCGTCGCGCGCGAGGTCGGCACCGAGGGCAAGCTCGGCGGTCAGGCCCAGGTGCCGGAAGTGACGGGCGTCTGGAAGGACTTGACGGAGAGCGTCAACTCCATGGCCAACAACCTGACCAATCAGGTCCGCAATATCGCCGAAGTGACGATTGCGGTGGCCAACGGCGACCTTTCCAAGAAGATCACCGTCGATGTGCGCGGTGAGATCCTGCAGCTGAAGGAAGCCATCAACACCATGGTGGACCAGCTGCGTTCGTTCGCCTCCGAAGTGACGCGCGTGGCGCGCGAGGTCGGCACCGACGGCAAGCTCGGCGGACAAGCGATCGTGCCCGGCGTCGCCGGCACCTGGAAAGACCTGACCGATTCCGTGAACGCGATGTGCGGCAATCTCACCGCGCAGGTTCGCAATATCGCCAACGTGACGACCGCGGTCGCGCGCGGCGACCTCTCGCGCAAGATCACAGTCGACGTGCGCGGCGAAATCCTGGAGCTGAAGGACACCATCAATACGATGGTCGACCAGCTCAACGCCTTTGCCTCCGAAGTGACCCGCGTGGCGCGCGAGGTCGGCACCGAAGGCAAGCTCGGCGGACAGGCGAAGGTGCCCGGCGTCGCCGGCACCTGGAAGGACCTCACCGACAGCGTCAACTTCATGGCCTCCAATTTGACGGCGCAGGTCCGCAACATCTCCGATGTCGCGACCGCGATCGCGAGCGGCGATCTGTCCAAGAAGATCACGGTGAACGTCTCAGGCGAAATCCTTCAGTTGAAGGAGACGCTCAACACCATGGTCGACCAGCTCAACGCCTTCGCCTCCGAAGTGACGCGCGTCGCGCGCGAGGTCGGCACCGAAGGCAAGCTCGGCGGCCAGGCGCAGGTGCGCGGCGTCGCCGGCACCTGGAAGGACCTCACCGACAGCGTCAACTCGATGGCCGGCAACCTCACCGCGCAGGTCCGCAACATCGCCGAAGTGACGACCGCGGTGGCCAATGGCGACCTTTCGAAAAAGATCACCGTCGACGTCCGCGGCGAAATCCTGGAATTGAAGGACACCATCAACACGATGGTGGACCAGCTCAACGCCTTCGCCGGCGAAGTGACGCGCGTCGCGCGCGAGGTCGGCACCGAGGGCAAGCTCGGTGGCCAAGCCATGGTGCGCGGCGTCGCCGGCACCTGGAAGGACCTCACCGACAGCGTCAACTCCATGGCGTCGAACCTGACCGCGCAGGTCCGCAACATCGCCGAGGTCGCGACTGCGGTCGCCGAGGGCGATCTGTCGAAGAAGATTACCGTGAACGTGTCGGGTGAAATCCTTCAATTGAAGGAAACGCTCAACACCATGGTGGACCAGCTCAACGCCTTCGCCGGCGAAGTGACGCGCGTGGCGCGCGAAGTTGGCACCGACGGCAAGCTCGGCGGTCAGGCCGAAGTCCCCGGCGTCGCCGGCACCTGGAAGGACCTTACCGACAGCGTCAACTCCATGGCGGGCAACCTCACCGCGCAGGTCCGCAACATCGCCGAAGTCGCCACCGCGATCGCGGGTGGCGACCTCTCGCGCAAGATCACCGTCGACGTCCGCGGCGAGATCCTGCAGCTGAAGGAAACGCTCAACACCATGGTCGACCAGCTCAACCGCTTCGCGGGCGAGGTGACGCGCGTGGCGCGCGAGGTCGGCACCGAAGGACGACTCGGCGGACAGGCCAACGTGCCGGGCGTCGCCGGCACCTGGAAGGATCTGACCGACAGCGTCAACTCCATGGCGGGCAACCTCACCGCCCAGGTCCGCAACATCGCGGAAGTGACGACCGCGGTCGCCCGCGGCGACCTGTCCCGCAAGATCACCGTCGACGTTAAGGGCGAAATCCTGGAGCTGAAGAACACCATCAACACCATGGTGGACCAGCTCAACGCCTTTGCCTCCGAAGTGACGCGCGTGGCGCGCGAGGTCGGCACCGAAGGCAAGCTCGGCGGTCAGGCCGAAGTGCCCGAGGTCGCCGGCACCTGGAAGGATCTCACCGACAACGTTAACTTCATGGCCTCGAACCTGACCGCCCAGGTGCGCAACATCGCCGAGGTTGCCACTGCCATCGCTGGCGGCGATTTGTCGAAGAAGATCACCGTGGACGTGCGTGGCGAGATCCTGTTGCTCAAGGACACGCTGAACACGATGGTGGAGCAGCTGCGCTCTTTCGCCGCCGAGGTGACGCGCGTGGCGCGCGAGGTCGGCACCGAAGGGCGGCTGGGCGGCCAAGCCGTCGTGCCCGGCGTCGGCGGCACCTGGAAGGATCTCACCGACAACGTCAACCTGCTCGCCGCGAACCTGACCACCCAGGTGCGCAACATCGCCGAGGTCACCACCGCCGTGGCGCGCGGGGACCTGTCGCGTAAGATCACCGTGGACGTGAAGGGCGAAATCCTGGAGCTGAAAAACACCATCAACACCATGGTGGACCAGCTCAACGCCTTCGCCGGCGAAGTGACTCGTGTGGCGCGCGAAGTCGGCACCGAGGGCAAGCTCGGCGGACAAGCGCAGGTGCCTGGCGTGGCGGGCACGTGGAAAGATCTGACCGACACCGTGAACTTCATGGCCGCGAACCTGACCGAGCAGGTGCGCGGCATCGTCAAGGTGGTGACTGCGGTCGCCAACGGCGATCTCAAGCAGAACCTGACCGTGAAGTCGAAAGGCGAGGTCGCGGCCCTTGCCGAGACCATCAACAACATGACCGAGACCCTCGCGACATTCGCAGATCAGGTCACCAGCGTGGCGCGCGAGGTCGGCGTGGAGGGACGGCTCGGCGGCCAGGCCAACGTGCCCGGCGCCGCCGGAACCTGGAAGGACTTGACCGGCAACGTCAATCTGTTGGCCGCCAATCTCACTTCTCAGGTGCGCGCGATTGCGGAAGTGGCCACCGCCGTGACCAAGGGCGACCTCACGCGGTCGATCCAGGTCGATGCCCGCGGCGAGGTCGCCGAGCTCAAAGACAACATCAACACCATGATCACCAACCTGCGGCTCACCACCGAGCTCAACACCGAGCAGGATTGGCTGAAGACGAACCTCGCGCGCTTCACCAACATGTTGCAGGGCCAGCGCGACCTCACCACCGTCGGCCGGCTGCTGTTGACCGAACTGACCCCGCTGGTCAATGCCCATATGGGCGTGATCTATCAGGTCGACAGCGAGGACAGCCCGCAGCTGCGACTGCTCGCGACCTACGCCCAGGACGGCGATTATCCGCATCCGGTGGTGATGCAGCTGGGCGAAGGCTTGGTTGGCCAATGCGCACTGGACAAGCGCCAGCGTCTGGTCGCGGAAATTCCGGCCGACACCGTTCCTGTCAGGTCGGCGCTGCTGCGGGCCGTGCCGCGGAATCTCGTGGTCCTCCCGGTTTTGTTCGAAAATCAGGTCAAAGCCGTGATCGAGCTGGCTTCTTTGAGCAGCTTCACCACCTCGCAGATGACTTTCCTGGAACAGCTCACCGATTCCATCGGTATCGTGCTCAACTCGATCGAAGCCACGATGCAGACGGAAGGGCTGTTGAAGCAATCGCAGCAGCTTGCCGGCGAATTGCAGGCCCAGCAGCGCGAATTGCAGCAGACCAACGAGCAGCTGGAGCAGAAGGCGCAACAGCTCGCCGAACGCAACGTGGAGGTGGAGCGCAAGAACCAGGAAATCGAGCAGGCGCGCCGCGCGCTCGAAGAAAAGGCGACCGAGCTCGCACTGACCTCGAAGTACAAGTCCGAATTCCTGGCCAACATGTC
>JBLMWS010000227.1:0-4832 GCA_050257355.1 Gemmatimonas sp. | reverse complement strand
ATCAAGCTCGTCCAGGCCGATTTTGCGACCGCGACGTTCACCACGATCGCGAGCCAGGCGCTCACCGCAGGCCAGCTCGCCGGCAACAATCAGATCGAACTCGATCTGGCCCATCTCACAGCCAATTCGTCGGCCATCACCGGTTCGTTCGAGCTGCTGAACAACGGCAGTCAGACATCCTCGCAGACTTTCGAGACGACGGGCCACGTTTTCAACACCACCACCTATACCCGCGCCGACATTTTCGCCTCCGGCCCCACGGCCATCGTGATTACGGGCGAAGCGCGGGACGGCCAGACCCTCACCGCAAACACCACGACCAACGACAGCGACGCCACCATCAATTACCAGTGGCAGCATTCGAGCGACGGCAAGACCTGGACCGATATCGGCGACAACAGCGCGACCTACCTCGTCCAGGTCAGCGATGAAGGTCTGCAGATCCGCGTCGTCGCCGGCACCGCCGATCCCGACAGTTCGCAGGCGCCTGCGACCGCCGTGAGCGCGCCGACGGCCACCGTCCAGCCTCCGACGGTCACGATAGCAGTCGAAACGCCAAATGGAATGGACTTCGTCCATCAGGACGTTCCAGCGCAGATGGGCGCGGGCACCGTCAATCCTGGCGGCAGCTCCTCCTTCACCGTGGTCGATAGCGCCGACCATATTCAGTTCGTCGTCAGCGGCAGCAATTTTAGCTATGACGGTCACACAGTTACGGGCGGCACGATCACCTCGTTCGAGGAATTCACGACCGACTCCGCCCCGGTCGCGCTGGCGAATTTCACTGGCATTGCCGTCGATGCCACGACCTGGATGGCGGACGTCCATGCGGGAACGGGTGACATCACGATCGGTCAGAATGGCGTCGCGGAATTCGCCTCGAATGTCGCCGCCGACCAGACCGTCAGCTTCACGGATCTGAGCGGCAAGCTCATGATCGACAATCCAGCTGTTTTCGACGCGCACATCGGCGGAATTTCCGGCAGCGGCGACGTGCTCGACCTCGGCGGATTCGACGCCGCGCATGATGTGATACACGCCTCGACCGGAAGCGGCAGCTATGATGCGGCGACCAACACGACCCTGCTGACGGTAACCGACGCGACCAACGGACATTCTGTCGGCTTGACCCTGGTTGGGGATTATTCGGCCGCGAGTTGGGCGGTCACGAGCGATCCAAGCAACGGCGGAGCCGATATCACGTGGAGCCATCAGGCACCCGTCATCGAGACCGACAAGTTCACGGTCGCACAGAACGATGATGGCACGACCACGATTACCGGGCTTCAGGTCAACGACTCCGATCCATCCGCTGCATCGGAAAGCTTCACGCTCTCCGCGAGCACCCGTTCCCCTTCCAGCAGCATTTCGCCCTCATCGACCTCGGGTAGCCTGAGCGACATCAACACCGC
Organism: Gemmatimonas sp.; assembly: GCA_050257355.1. Classification (GTDB taxonomy): domain Bacteria; phylum Pseudomonadota; class Alphaproteobacteria; order Rhizobiales; family Xanthobacteraceae; genus Bradyrhizobium. The sequence goes on along the minus strand of JBLMWS010000227.1, from coordinate 3,420 downwards.
CCTGAACTCCGTCACCTACGATCCGGTCGCGCATGGGCCGTCACCGCAGACCGATCAGGTCGATGTCACCGTGGCCGACAGTTTCGGCGCCGGCGAGACCGTGCATTTCATCTTCAACGAAAGCGGCCGAGCTAATACGGTCCTGCAAGGCACGAGCGGCAACAATGTCATCTTCGCAACCGGTCAGGCCGACACCCTGATCGGTGGCGGCCAGGATCAATTCGTCTTCAAGCCGACGTCCGGGCCGGATGCGGTGCAGCATACCGTCGTCGATTTCAATGCCAACCTCGACACGATCGACGTTCGGCAGTTCAGCGCCATTCATTCCGTCGGCGACATCACCACGACCCAACAAGGCACTGATACGCTGGTGACCTTGGACAGCCACGATACGATCCTGCTCAAGAACGTGGTCGCCGCCACTCTTCACGCCAATGACTTCATTGTCCACGTCTAGCGAGCCACGGCGCAGCGACGGCTCTGGACAACGCCGCCGAATTGAGCTGCCTTAGGCTGGCGGCATTTCCGATCCAAGCAAGGCCCGAAGGGTTCATGAAACGCCTCAAAACCCTGCGACGCTGGTTCTCGCGGAAGTTCGGTTACGCGCGGCTGATTTGCTTGGGGCTGCTGATCGGCTTTGCCGGCTTGCGGCTTCTTGACCCGGGGCCGCTCAAGGAACTGCGCGTTCGCACGTTCGACACTTTCCAGGCCATCGAGCCCCGGGTAAAGGCCGTCAGGCCCGTCACCATTGTCGAGATCGACGAGAAAAGCCTGGCCAAGCTCGGTCAATGGCCGTGGCCACGGACCTATCTCGCGGACATGATCATCAACCTGACCAATCTCGGCGCGGCCGCCATTGCCTTCGATGTGGTCTTCCCCGAGCCTGACCGGCTCAATCCTGACGTCGCTGCAAGCACGATGCGCTATCTGGACGAGGTGACGCGCAGCAAATTGCGCGCTTTGCCGAGCAACGACCAGGTGCTCGCGGATGCGGTCCGCCGTTCGCGCGTGGTGCTCGCCGAGACCGGGCTCGACAAGGTGATCTCGCCGTTCGACAAGGAGCTTCCGCTCACCGGTTTCGCGACCGTCGGCGCGGAGTCCGAACCGTTCCTGTTCGCGTTTCCGGGGCTGTTGCGGAACGTTCCGATCATCGAGCGGTCCGCAGCCGGGCGCGGCCTGATCACGATTGTGCCCGAGCGCGACGGCATCATCCGGCGCGTGCCGATGATCCTGCGCGCGCAGGGCGCGATGATGCCGTCCCTGAGTCTCGAGATATTGCGCGTGGTCACACGCACGCCGACGGTCCTCATCAAGGCCGATCAGGCCGGGATCGAGAGCATCAAGCTTAGAGGCCTCGAGATCCCGACCGACAGCAGCGGCCGGCTTTGGGTCCATTTTGCGCGTCAGGATCCGTCGATCTATGTCTCGGCGGCCGACGTTCTGGATGGAAGCGTCCCGGTCGACAAGATCCGGGGCAAGCTGGTGCTGATCGGCGGCTCGGCGGTCGGATTGAGTGATATCAAGACCACGCCGGTGTCGCCGACGATGCCGGGCGTCGAAATCCACGCCCAGGTGCTGGAAAGCGTGCTGAACCATGCCGGCGTTTCGGAACCGAATTACGCGATCGGGGTCGAACTTTTTGCGGCGCTGATTCTCGGCCTTCTGGTGATCCTGTTTGCGCCGGGCTTGGGGCCGGTCACACTGTTTGTTGCGGGAGCGTTGCTTGCATCGGCGCTGATCGGCACCTCCTGGCTCTTCTATCAGCGCTATCGCCTGCTGCTCGATTTCACCTACCCTCTGCTCTCCACCACGGCGATCTATCTGACTCTGATCTTTGCGAGCTTCGTGCGCGAGCAGGCGCAGCGACGCCAGATCCGCTCCGCTTTCAGCCAATATCTGTCACCTGCGCTGGTCGAGCAGCTGGCGCAGGCACCGGAGAGACTCGTGCTGGGCGGCGAGGAGCGCGAGATGACGATCCTGTTCTCCGACGTGCGCGGCTTCACCACGATCTCGGAGAGCTACAAGCACGATCCGCAGGGGTTGACGCGGCTGATGAACCGCTTTCTCACGCCGCTGACGAATGCGATCCTGGCGCGCAAGGGCACCATCGACAAGTATATGGGCGACGCCATCATGGCGTTCTGGAATGCTCCGCTCGAAGACAAGGAGCATCAGGTCAACGCCTGCAACGCGGCGGTCGACATGCTGGAGCGGATCGACGAACTCAACGAGGCGCGCGCGCAGGAGGCCAAGGAGGGAGGGCACGTCTATATTCCGCTCAACGTCGGGATCGGCCTCAACACCGGCACCTGCGTGGTCGGCAATATGGGGTCCGACCTGCGGTTCGACTATTCGGTGCTTGGCGACAGCGTCAATCTGGCCTCGCGGCTCGAAGGCCAGACCAAGGAATACGGCTTTCCCATCATCGTCGGCTCCAAGACCGCGCTCGCGGTCAAGGACAGGTTCGCCATTCTCGAGCTCGACTTCATCATGGTGAAAGGCAAGAAGGAGCCGGAGGTCATCTATGCCATCGCGGGCCGCGAGGACGTGGCCTATTCGGAGCGGTTTCAACGGCTGCGCAATCTGGTCATCGAGATGCTTGCCTGCTATCGCGGCCGCGACTGGGACGGCGCCATGGAGGCAATCGCGCGCGGTCGCAGGAGCGACGAGGCTCGCGATCTCGAACTGCTGTTCAGCCTCTTTGCGGCGCGCATCCGAAATTACCGGACGAGTCCGCCGCCGGTGGATTGGAACGGCGCCTACGCGTTGTTGACGAAGTAGGGCTGGTCACGCCGGCGACGTCGACGGCTGGCGCGGGTGCCCGCGGCCGCGGGCGATCTTGACATGCCGGATGAAGGCGACCACCTGAGCTGCGGGAGGAACGTATGCCGCAGGATTTGCATATCGGCGACGTGGCGGCCCGCACTGGCCGCAGCGTCCATACGATTCGCTGGTACGAGCGCCAAGGCCTGATCCCCGGCGTGTGCCGCGATGGCGGTGGCCGCCGCGTCTATGGCACCCATCATGTCGGCTGGCTGGACCTGATGGAGCGGCTGCGCTCGACCGGCATGTCGATCAGTGAGATGCGGAAATATACCGCGCTGGCGCAGCAGGGCGCAGCGGCGCTGTCGCAGCGCCACGCGCTACTGAGCGAGCACCAGGCCCGCGTCAGGCAGAACATTCGGCGCTGGACCGAGGCCCTGGCGCTGATCGATGCCAAGATCGAGTTCTACGACGAGTGGATCGCGAGCGGCGAGCGGCCTGCCGTCGCACCGCATCACCGCGTGAGATCAGGTGCGGGCCGGCGGCGGCTTTAGCACGCGCTCCACGAGCGCGGTGTCCATATATTCCATCAATTCCTGCAGCTGGCCGCCCGCCATGCGGATGACGAAGCAATAAGTATTGGCGTAGCGCTCGCCT
>JBLMWS010000226.1:0-3090 GCA_050257355.1 Gemmatimonas sp. | reverse complement strand
AAGAGCAGAACGCGAGGCATCTCCCACAGCGGCCATCATCGACAGCCAGAGCGTGAAAAGCGCTGAAAAAGGGGGCCTTATGATCCGCATGGCTACGATGCGGGCAAGAAGATCAAGGGTATTTCGTCGATCCGGTCGCTGACATCGCCGTGCGGGGCTCGCCCGACGAGCAGGTGCTATGCGAAGAGGCCGAAGCCTACGAGGCGCTGGTCGAGGCGGCGGTGCCGTTGCCGATCGCCGAGCCGCCCAGCGAGCCGATCGCGGAAGAGCTTGCCCTCTTGGTGGAATCGGAAAAGCAGTACGGCATAACAGGATTGGTGCAGAGGGCACAGCGTGAGTGCCCGGCTTTCCTGCTGACGCTCGCCAACGAATGGCGTCCGTGCATGGTGCGGCATTTCCCGAATAGTACGCTGATGATCACCGGCTTCGAGAATGGAATCGCCGGTGGCATGTCGGGTTCGCCGATCATTACCGAAAGCGGCGCCGCGATCGGCGTGGTGTGCCTGAGTGGTGGCGGCGGAGATGATCTCGACAAGTACACCGAGGGTGGCCCCAACCCGTGGCTGATGGGTAATCTGCCCGGCTGGCTATTGGCGCCGCTGCAAGCCGGTTGAAGCGCCCGACATGAGCAAGAAGCAACCCAACATCTGGGCCGACTTCGACGGCCTGTCCACGCTGGAGCAGCAAGCGTTGCTGCGCCGTGCCCGCCGGCGCAAGGCTGCCATCCTGGCGTGGGACCGGCGCCGGGCGCGTTCCTGCATCGATGCCGCCGACGGTACGCCGGCGTCGATCAATGCAGCGGTCACGGCGGCCTGCGCCTGCTCGGGGCACTTCGACTCCGACCGTCGCTTGGGCGCCCTGCTCTACGTGTTGCAGAATGCCTCGGCGGCGGTCTTCTGGCGGGTGATGTTGAGCGAATGGCGCATGTGCGATGCCACCTGGGCCTACCTGCCGGCCCTGCTGGCGCAGACCCGGCGGCACGGCAATGCGCGGTCTTACATGCCGGCTGAGGCTTTAGCTGCCCTACGGGCCCTGCCACCGCGCGTCAGCGTGTACCGGGGCTGCTCGCGTCATCGGGTGGCCGGCATAGCTTGGACCTTAGACCGCGCCGTGGCCAAGGGCTTCGCCCGCGGCCACCGCTTGATCCCGGTGTCTGACCCGGTTGTCGCCAGTGCCACGATTGCGCGCGCCCGCATCCTGGGCCGTCATCCTCGAGCGCAGCGAGAGCGAGGTGCTGCTGGACCCGGTCGACCTACGGGACATCAAAGTGGTGAGCTTCGCTACCCCAGACGTTACCCCGAGGCCGATCATCTTAAGTTAAGTTTGTGTTTTTACGATGTAATATTTGTCTTCATGCCCTGACGGACAATCATGACTGAACCGACGCGACCAACGTGCCGCCATGACCGACGGCACAGCAAGCCTAGCCGAGGAGGCTTAACAAAGCGTTCACCATAATCGGCGATCGGGCGTCACACCTTGCCGCCGGTGGTTTTGCGCAAGGCCGGCGGGGCATCCTTGAACAAATCGTATAGGCCGGACGACGGCGGTGGCTGCGCCGGCTCGCCCGAGGCCGGCGACCACAGCTTGCTGACCGTCGGCGACACGCCCGGCCGCGGCACATCGGTGAACATGGCCTGAAACAGCGGCTTGTTCTCCTGCACCGGCCTTTTGGGAGCGGGCACGCTTGCCGCGTGGGCTTGCGCATAGGCCTGCGTCACCGCGGCGGGATCGGCCGCCGCCGCGGGCTGCGGCGGTGTCTCCTGCGCTGAAAAGGCGAGCGCGCGGGCGACCTCGTAGCGGCCGGTGAGCCCGCGGTAGACGGTGCCGGCATTGAGCGGATTGCCGGCGCGGTCATAAAAGATGGCGCGGTTGGCGGCGGACGCCGCCGGGAACATGGTCGCGGCATTGGCCTGCGGCTGGTTGGCCGCCGCCGCAATCAGCTTCGAGGCTCCCTCCGATCCGAGGAAATGCGCGATATAGAGTTCGCCCTCCGACGGCGGCCGGCCGATGCTGGCGGCGAGCTTGGCCTCATTGCTGCGGGTGAAGACGCCGGCCATCTTGGCGCTCACGGCGGGGTCGCTGCGCAGCTTCATGATGGAGGCGCGCGCTGCCGGGTCGGGCACCGCATAGCTCCCGTCCGGCGTCTGCACGATCGCCGCGGCATATTGGGCAAGGCCGAGCGCGGGTCCCGCCTGCTTCATGGTGGCGAGCCAGGTCTGGTCGATGAACTGGTAGAGCCCTTTGGCCGACGAGGTGGCTGCCTGCGCCGCCGGGTTGAGGTTCGACTCGATCTGCGCGGTGGTCAGCAGATACTCGAAACTCGCGCCGGTTGAGCGCGCGGCTTCCTGAATGGCGCCGGCGATGCGAGACGCGGCACCATGGATGGAATCGACTGCCATGAGGGCGGGGCCAGGGCTTTCGCTATTTCGGCCGGTTGCGCTAAAGCCTTGCGCTGAACCCTGCCGATCCTGGTTAAGTATGGTAAACGAACGGTTAACGGCGGCCGGACCGGCGCATTGCGGAGGACATCATGGTCGAGACGATCCAGCGGCACAAACGCGGCGGGCTCTATTTCGAGGATTTCGAGGTGGGCAAGACCTACGAGCACCGTTACACCCGCACGGTGACGCAAATGGACAACATGCTGTACTCCAACATGACGCTCAACCCGCAGCCGCTGCACATTGACCGGCATTTCTGCGAGCAGGAGACGGAATGGGGACAGCCGCTGATGAACTCGCTGTTCACGCTCGGCCTGATGATCGGCATCCAGGTCTCCGACATGACGGTCGGCACTACCATCGCCAATCTCGGCATGAACGACGTCAAATTCCCCAACCCGCTGTTCGAGGGCGATACGATCAACTGCACCACCGTGGTGGTGAGCAAGCGCGAATCGAAGTCGCGGCCGAACGCCGGCATCGTCGAATTCCACCACAAGGCGTTCAAGCAGGACGGCAAGCTGGTCGCCGAGTGCCACCGCAACGCCTTCATCATCAAGCGGCCGAAGTAAGCGCATGCGTTCCCTTCTCTTCGTGCCCGCCGACGGCGGCGCCAAGCTCGACAAGGCGATGGCGTCGGGCGCCG
>JBLMWS010000225.1:0-4558 GCA_050257355.1 Gemmatimonas sp. | reverse complement strand
TCCGGCAGCTGATGCACGTCGAGCCATTGCTTGGTGATCTCGTCGGCATTGCCGGGATTGACGGTGCGGTCGGCGCTGCCGTGCCACACCGAGACCTTCGGCCAGGGCCCGCGATACTTGGAGGCGTTACGCACGAGATCGCCGAGCGCCGAGGCGGCTCGTCCCGAGCCGCTGCGCATCACCGTCAAGGCTTCCCTGATATTGCCGGCGACACCAAACGGCAGGCCCGCGATGATCGCGCCCGCGGCGAACACGTCGGGATGGGTCGCGAGCATCGCCGATGCCATCGCACCGCCGGCGGAAAGGCCGGTGACGAAGACGCGGCGCGGATCGATGGCATAATCGCGCACCATGCGCGCGACCATCTGCCGGATCGAGCAGGCTTCGCCACGCCCGCGCACGATGTCGTCCCTATTGAACCAATTGAAGCAGCCATTGGCATTGTTCGACGTCTGCTGCTGCGGCAGCAGCAGCGCAAAGCCGTAATGCCGGGCGAGCGTCGACCAGCCGGCACCGTGGTCATACGAGGCCGCGGTCTGCCCGCAGCCATGCAGCACCACGACCAGCGCGCGCGGCTGCTGCAGCTTCGCCGGCACGAACGCGAACATCCGTAGATTTCCGGGATTGCTGCCGAAGCCGCGCATCTCCGTCAGCGGAGTCTGCACGTCGCCGCGCAGGCCGCGGCCGTAGAGCGGCCAGTCGCCCGGCTTGGGAAGCAGACTCAAGAAGTCGACATTTTCGGCGAGAGACAACTGCGGCTCCCTTGGTGGGAAGATACAAACGCCACCAAGAACAGATAGTTGCTGCGGCGCAAAATAAAAACGGCGTGTACTGCCGATCGCCGGGATTTGACCTGCGATTCCCACGCAACGCAAGCATGCGATCAATGTTCACACATGCAAGCAGGCTCTTTTTGCAGAGCTGTTGCTCACATGTCTCTCATGAGGTCGGCGCATGTCGCATCCAAGACAGAAATGCGACGCAGGTCACAATCGAAAGCGCGAACATCAGAAGGGCCGCAAACAACGCGTATTGTGCCGAGCGCGATGCTTGGATTGCGAAGAATACCGCGCCGATTGCGGCAACTCCCGCCGCATTGGCGATCTGCGCCGTCGTGCCATACATGCCGGAGCCTGCGCCCGCAGCGGCCGGCCTGACTGTCGCCAGCACTACACTCGACAGCGGCGCCATCACCAGGCCCTGGCCGTAACCGAAGATCGCGAGCAGCAGCGACAGTGTTACCGTCGTTGGCGCGTCGATTTGAAATACCAATAGGGCGATTGCCGCAAGCGCTGCGATCTGGACGATGCAGCCTTCGATCAGCACCAAGGTACCGCGATGTTTGGCGCGCGCAGCGCTGTGGCGCGAGGCAAGCACGAATGTCAGCGCCAGCGGCACGAACACAAGCCCGGCCTGCAGTGGCGGAATCAGCAACGTCCTTTGCATGAAGACCGTCATCACGAAATAAAATGACAGATTGGCGAAGAAGAAGAAGAACGCCGCAAAGAGCCCGCGCATGAAGCGCGCATCCGCCAGCAAGGCGAGATCGATCAGCGGCATGCCGCCGCGCTTCGCCACACCTCGTTCCAGCCGCAGGAACCCTGCGACGATAACGACGCCCGCCGCCATGATCAGCCACAGCCAGAACGCCCAATGCACGTCATGGCCGAACAGCAAGGGCCCGATCAGGCATAGAAGGCCGACGAACAGAACGACGGCACCGGGGACGTCCAAGCTGGTGCCGGGCCGGCGCGGCACTGAGGGCATGATTCTCGCTCCGGCGGCGGCGATGACGAGCCCGAACGGCACGTTGACGAGAAATACGGTGCGCCAGCCGAGATGCGCGATGTCGAGCGTCACCAGCACACCGCCGAGCGCAAAACCTGCGGCACCGGCGAGCCCCAGCGCGATGCCGTAAATGCCGAAGGCGCGGGCCCGCGCCTGGTCGGTGAACAAGAGATGCAGGGTGGCCAGCACCTGCGGCACCATCAGCGCCGCAGTCGCGCCCTGCGCGAGCCGTGCCGCGATCAGCTCCGGGCCCGAACGGGCCAGCGCGCACCACAGCGACGTTGCGGTAAAACCGAGCACGCCGGTGAGAAAGACCGGCTTGGTGCCGCAGATGTCGCCGAGCCGGCCGCCGGTCACGATCAGCGTCGCATAGGCGATCAGATAGATCGCGATCACCGATTCGATCTGCGCCGGCGTGGCGTGCAATTCAGCCGCGATGGTCGGGATTGCGACATTGACGACGAACGCATCGACGCCGAACATGAATTGCGCCGCGACCACGATCGCGAGCACCCACCACCGGCGCGATGTATCGACGCCGGTTGCCACCATCTGATGCATGGAACGAGAAGCCTGCCTGGATTGCGTTGCAGGCTAGGATGGCGTCCGGGCATCATCGGCGCCATTACCTCCGAGGTAAGTGCAGCCGCTGTCACCGTCTCTATCGGCGCTTCTCTGCCAGAAAATTGCCGATGGCTCCCACGGCCATCAGCACGCTGGTGCCGAGAAACACCGCGCGCATGCCGATGTGACCGCCGACGAACCCGCCGCCGAGCGGCCCGATCACCTGCCCGACATATTGCGACGAGACCGAATAGCCGAGAATGCTGCCGGCGATGGTCTCGGGCACATTGTGCCGGATGACGCTGGCGATGCATGGCAGCAGTCCGCCGAGCGCAAGTCCCATCAGAAAGCGCAAGACGATCAGCTGCCATCCGTTGAGGACAAAGGCCTGCGGGAGCAGGAGCGCCGCCGAAATGGCGAGACAGATGATGATGACGCTCCAGTGCCCGATGCGATCGGCGAGTTTGCCGAGCTGCGACGAAGACAGAATGCTGCCGAGCGCCCCTGCCGCCATCGCAAGACCGGCATAGAACGTCACCCGCGGCGGTTCGACCAGTTGGGCCACATAGACGGTGATGATCGGCTCGATCGACATATTGGCGATCATCAGAAGCACGCCGGTGGCCAGCATCGCGACGACCGGACGCTTGTCGGGGATCAGCGCCCAGCCGCCGCGCGACTTGCGGTGCTTGGCCTGCGGCGGCCGCTTCTCTTCATGGATCAGGAAGGTGGTGCCGAGGAAGGTGACGAAGATGACGGCGCCTGCAAGCAGAAACGTCGCGCGAATGCCGATCAGCGGCGGCAGGGAGCCGCCGATCAGCGGCCCCACCACATTGCCGGCCATGATGCCGGAGGACAGCACGCCGAGCGCCCACCCCGAACGCGCCTTTGGCGTTTGCGCGGCGACCAGGATCATCGAGCCCGACGCGTAGCCGCCGAGCAGACCTGCGAGCAGTCTTAATCCAACGAGCTCCCAGACGTTGTGCGCCATGCCGATAAGCGACATCGCGATGGCCATGCCAAGGCTCGCGCGGATCAGCATCAGCTTGCGGCCATAGCGGTCGCCGAGCTGACCCCAGAGCGGAGCCGTCAGCGCCGCCGTAAAAAAGGTCGCACCGTAAGCGATGCCGGACCATTGCACGATGGCGGCATGGTCGGTGACACCGAGCTGCTCGACATAGAGCGGCAGGAACGGCAGCAACAGCGTCATCGCGATGATCGTGGTGAAGGAGCCGAACACGCAGACGATCAGATTCCGCTTCCACGGGCCGGCGTCGAGCTCCGCCACCTGATCAGACGTCGCGTGCATCACGAACCGGCTCCGATCACGGCAAAGCCGCGGGCGCGCAGGCCGCGGCGGTCGTCATTGAGCGAGCGCCGCAGACGATTGCGCGTTTCGCGGATGTGCGCGGCTGCTTCGCGCGCCGCCTCGTCGGGCTCGTTGCGGCGGATGAACGAGAGAATGCGGCGATGCTCGGCCCAGGCCTGTTCGCGCGACGGTTCGGTCCAGACTTCGAGCCAGCGCGCCCGCGATAGCCGCGTCATCGCGCCGGCGACCGCTTTCGCGATGAACGGATTGCCCGACAGGCGCGCAAGCTCGACATGAAAATCGGTGCCGACCCGATGCCATTCCTCGCGCGGGGCACCGGCCTGGCACGCGTCCAGCATCTCCTCGACCATGGCAAGCTCGGCTTCGCTTGCGCGTGAACAGGCGAGACGCACAGCCGTCGTCTCCAGCGGTTCGCGGAATTCGGCGAGCGCCTCCAATTCGCCGAGATCGATCGGGGCGACGATCCAGTTGCGGCCATCGCGGCGGACGAGCTCTTCACTCTCCAGCCGCGCCAGCGCGGCGCGGATCGGCGTGCGGGACCCCGCAAAGCGGCCCTCGAGCCAGCGCTCGGTCAGGCGTTCGCCCGGCACGAGATCGAGCGAGAGAATCATCTCGCGCAACTGGCCGTGGATCTGGAGCATTTGGGACATGGACCAGTTAGGTATCCCAATTTGGGATACCGAACCAGGCCGTTGCGGGATACCAGACCTGCGCGAAACCGGGGCGGGTGTCGCCCGTCTCTCCAAACGCTGTCATTCCGGGGCGCGCATCAGCGCGAACCCGGAATCTCGAAATTGCGGCGCGAGATTCCGGGTTCGCCGCCCGGGCGGCGCCCCGGAATGACCGAGACGAACTCAAACCGCCTTCAGCTTGCGA
>JBLMWS010000224.1:0-13290 GCA_050257355.1 Gemmatimonas sp. | reverse complement strand
GTCCAGGGGCGCGTCCTTCCGGTCGGTATAGCGGGCCACGTCCTTCTTGCGGTAGCGGTCGTCGAGCATGGCCGCCAGGTTGGTCTTCATGCCCTGCATGGCGTTGGCGCCCAGCGCCTCGATGCGGGCCTGTTCCACCGCCTCGAACACGGCGCGGGCATTCTTGCCCTGCGGCTGGTAGCGGGCGTGGACCTTGTCGTTGTGGTTGGCGAGCCTCAGGGCGAAGCTGTCGGACAGGCCCCGCACGATGGCGATGTCGGAGGCCTTGAGCTCATTGCCGATCTGCGGCAGCTTCGCCCGGTTGCCGGAGAGCGACGGCGCCTCGTTGCCGAAGGCCACGGAGAGCTCCGGGTCCTCGGCAATGGTCTTCATCGCGACGGTGAGGACGCGCTTGAACTCGTTCGAAGGTGTGTCCTTTTCCTTCGCCACCGCCGTTCACTCAGGCGATCGCGATGTGCGCGGAGGATTCGGGCAGTTCCTCGCCGAAGCAGCGCTGGTAGAACTCGGCCACCACGCTGCGCTCAAGTTCGTCGCACTTGTTGAGGAAGGTGACGCGGAAGGCAAAGCCGATGTCGCCAAAAATCTCCGAGTTCTCCGCCCAGGTAATGACCGTGCGCGGGCTCATCACCGTCGACAAGTCGCCATTGGCGAACGCGTTACGGGTGAGATCGGCGAGGCGCACCATCTTGTTGACGATGTCGCGCCCCTCCTGGGTGCGATAATGATGTGCCTTCGCCAGCACAATTTCCACTTCCTCGTCATGCGCGAGGTAGTTCAGCGTGGTGACGATCGACCAGCGGTCCATCTGGCCCTGGTTGATCTGCTGGGTGCCGTGATAGAGGCCCGAGGTATCGCCGAGACCGATGGTATTGGCGGTGGCGAACAGGCGGAACGCCGGATGCGGCTTGATGACCTTGTTCTGGTCAAGCAGCGTCAGCCGGCCTGAGACCTCAAGCACACGCTGAATAACGAACATCACGTCAGGACGACCGGCGTCGTATTCGTCGAACACCAGCGCGATGTTGTGCTGCAGCGCCCAGGGCAGAATGCCGTCACGGAACTCGGTGACTTGCTTGCCGTCCTTGACGACGATCGCATCCTTGCCCACGAGATCGATGCGGCTGATGTGGCTATCCAGGTTGACCCGCACGCAAGGCCAGTTCAGCCGCGCCGCCACCTGCTCGATATGCGTCGACTTGCCGGTGCCATGATAGCCAGTCACCATGACGCGACGGTTCTTGGCGAACCCGGCGAGAATGGCGAGCGTCGTGGCGCGATCGAAGCGATAATCGGCATCGACTTCCGGCACGTGCGGGTCGACTTCCGAATAAGCGGGCACTTCCAGGTCGCTATCGATGCCGAAAACCTGCCGGACCGACACCTTCATGTCCGGCAGTCCGACGGCTTCTTCAACATTGGGCAGGGCGGCGGTCGTCATTAATCCTCCGAGGTCCCGGGCAATCCCGAAACCAGATATTCGAGTTGGCTGCGGTTGGGTGCTAAACAAGCCTAGCAGACGGCGACGGTTCGCAGAAGCCCGCGGCCAGATCAAAGTTCCACCGTTTTTTCATTGAGATAGGCATCTGATGCGGTTTTGCGAGGGCTGGGTTGCGAATCGACCGGCTTATTTCCTTCCAGGCCCAGTCAGTGGCCTCCGGCGGTCCGGTGGCACTTTCCGCCCTGGATCCTACTTATGTCGGATGCTGCGGCCGAAGGTCGACCGTCCAGCGAGCATGGGAATTTCGTGGCCCCTTATCTCGATCCGCTGATCTCGTTTGTTTCGGCAAATGCGTGGCTTGCCTACCTGACGTTATTTCTGGCTGCGTTTCTGGAAGCGGTTCCGGTCGCGGGCTCGGTCATTCCGGGTTCGACCCTCATTCTGGCGCTGAGCGCCCTGATTCCGGACGGGGAATTGAAGCTACAATGGGTGCTGGCGGCGGCTATCGCAGGGGCGCTGCTGGGCGATAGTTCCGCGTACTGGGGCGGGCATCGGGCTCAACACCAGATATTGGAGGCTTGGCCGCTCGACAGATACCCACGCCTGATCGCCCAGAGTGAGAGCTTCTTCCGGCGCTGGGGGACATGGGCGGTGTTTTTCGCGCGCTTCTTGGCACCTGTCCGAGCCTTCGTGCCGATCACTGCCGGGGCGCTGGGCATGCCCCCGGCACGCTTTTTCACCGCCAACATTCCGGCCGTCCTGCTATGGGCGCCGGCGCATGTCTTGCCGGGGGTGGTCGCCATTACGGCCCTGCATCGCTATGGCGGGATCCCACATCATGCCGGCCTTAAGCACTATTGGATCGCGGCGGTGATCGGCGCTTCGATCGTCGCGCTCGCGGTCTGGACGATGCGCCGTCGCCAAAGCGAAATGGAGCCGGCAACCGAACGACTGAGAAGTCCGCGCTAATTTAATGCTGGAGCGTGAAACGGCTTCCGGAGGATCACATCCGAGCCTCCGCTGCGCCGGAGCTCAGCTCTCGCGCACGACGGTTTTGAGGTAATTATACGCCTTGATGATCTCGATCAGGCGATCCTCGGTCGAGCGATCGCCCCCATTCGCGTCGGGATGGTGCTGTTTCACGAGCGCTTTGTACTTCGCCTTGACATCCCCGAGGGTTGCGTCCGCCTCCAATCCCATCACCTGCAACGCCTTGCGCTCGGCATTGAACACCTTGCGCGTCTCACGCTGGGGACCCGCGTCGGGGCGCGGCCGGAAGCCACCACGGCCATTGAGTTCGCCGAACACGCTGAAGGGATCGGCCGCACCGTCGAAATCGGCCGCGCTGCCGGTGGCCCGGCGCGCGCTGGTGTTGGCGCCCATCTTCCAGGTCGGACGATGCCCGGTCAGCGCGTCCTTTTGATAGCGCGCCACCGCTTCGGCGTTCATGCCGGAGAAGAAATTGTAGGAGTGGTTGTACTCGCGGACGTGATCAAGACAAAAGTGCCAATATTCGCGCGTATTATCGCGGCCCTTTGGCGCGCGGTGCGTGCCTTTGTTCTTGCAGTCCGGCCATTGGCACGGCACCGCAGTCTGGCGCACCTGCGTTTCCTGCTTCGCACTCCGTTTGTTGATGCGAATGGAATCGAAGAATTTGGATGTATCGATCGGCATGGCGGACTTTGACTACGCAATGCAAAAAGCTTCAAGTCTTGACATTGTGATTCCTTCAACTCCCGATGCGTCCATTGACGAAACCGGCGCGCGGATTTATTGCCGCGCCCATGAGCACCCGGGACATTATCACGAACAAGTTGCGCGAAGCTTTCACCCCTGAAAGCCTCGAGGTCCACGACGAATCACATCTGCATGAAGGACACGCAGGCCACAGGCCGGGCGGCGAGACGCATTACAGAGTGTATATTGTGTCGGATGCGTTCAAAGGAAAGAGCCGGCTCGAACGGCATCGTATGATTAATGCGGCGCTCGAGACGGAACTTGCCGGATCAGTGCACGCGCTCGCCATCCATGCGAAGGTCCCGGGAGAAGGTTGAGTTCGGCCACGCTCTAAAACGCCGTCCCCGCGCGTTTGGGCTTTTGCTCGTCGAGCTCGGCTTCGCGCAACACCGGAACGATCCGCAGCGCCGTGATTCGGTTGCGTTCCCGCCGAAGCACCCGAAAACGAAAGCCGTGGAAGGTAAAGCTCTGGCCGCGCTCCGGAATTGAGCGCGCCTCATGGATCACGAGGCCCGCAACGGTGGTTGCCTCTTCGTCGGGCAAATTCCAGTCCATCGCACGATTGAGATCGCGGATCGGCACCGAGCCGTCGACCACCACGGAGCCATCCGGCTGAGCGCGCACACCGGCGACCACGACGTCCTGCTCGTCGGCGATGTCACCGACGATTTCCTCCAGTATGTCTTCAAGCGTGACGATGCCTTCGACCTCGCCATATTCATCCACCACCAAGGCGAAATGCGTCTTGCGGCGGCGAAACGCCTTGAGCTGCTCGGACACGGGACGGATGTCCGGCACGAACCAGGGCGGCAGCATGATCGTTGACACGTCGATGTGCGAGGTGGCGCCTTCGGAGGCGCGGATCGCCCGCAACAGATCCTTGGCGTGCAGCACGCCGATGATGTTTTCCGGTTTTTCGCGCCACAACGGAATCCGCGTGTATTCGGAGGCGAGCACCTCGCGCACCAGTTCCTCGGGGGGAAGGTCCGCGTTGATGGTGACCATCTCGGTGCGGTGGACCATGACGTCCGACACCTGCAACTCGCGCAGATCCAATAATCCGCCGAACATGTCACGGTCCGTCTTCTCGACCTTGCCTTCGCTGTGGAGCAGATCGACCGCGCCGCGCAGGCGTTCAGTCGGGGACAGGAGTGGCTGGTTGGCACCGATCTTCACGCCCACTAGACGCATCAGCACACGCACCACCGCCTCGACCACGGCCAGGAGCGGCCCGAGTACGGTGACCATGACGCGCATCGGCCGCGCCACCAGAAGCGCGAATCGATCAGGCGCGTTGATCGCAATGGTCTTCGGCAGGACCTCGGCAAAGATCACCACCAGCACCGTCATGACGGCTGTGGCATAGAGCACGCCGACGTCACCGAACAACGCCGTAAGGATGCCGGTGGCAAGTGCGGAAGCGCCGATATTGGCGATGTTGTTGCCCAGCAACAACGCGCCGATCAGGCGTTCGCGATTGGCCACGAGGTCGGAGACGATGGCGGCTTCGCGGCTGCCCTGCTTCGAGAGCCGCAGCATGCTGCCGCGCGAGGCGCCGGTCAGAGCCGTCTCGCTTGCTGCGAAGAAGGCGGAGACCGCGAGCAGCACGATCACCACCAAGATTATCAGCCATTCC
This sequence comes from Gemmatimonas sp., assembly GCA_050257355.1. Taxonomy (GTDB): domain Bacteria; phylum Pseudomonadota; class Alphaproteobacteria; order Rhizobiales; family Xanthobacteraceae; genus Bradyrhizobium. Next base: position 8,479 of record JBLMWS010000224.1, on the reverse strand, counting down.
ATGGCAGCTGCTATTTGTCGCCTGCGAGTTTGACACCGAGGAAATCGCGAACCAGCGCCGGTTCGACATCTTTGGCAATCACGGCACGGCCGACCGCTTCGAGGAGGATAAAGGTCAATTTCCCGCGCTTGACCTTCTTGTCCTGGGCCATCAGCGCCATCAGCGCGTCAGCGTCGGCAAGCCCTTCCTGGGCAAATCCCGCGATATCCTGCAGATGGGTAGGCAGCCCCACTTCGGCAAGGTGACGTTTGATCCGCGCCGCGTCGGACGGCGCGATCATGCCGAGGGACGCGGAAAACTCGGCCGCCAGCACCATGCCGATGGCGACACCCTCGCCATGGAACAGGCGGTCGGAGAAACCGGTGGCGGCTTCCAGCGCGTGGCCGAAGGTGTGACCGAGGTTGAGCAGCGCGCGGTCGCCGGTTTCACGCTCATCGCGCGCGACGATCGCTGCCTTGGCGCGGCAGGAGGTCGCAATCGCGTGTTCGCGGGCAGGCCCGCCCTTGAAGATGTCGGCGTGATTGGCCTCGAGCCAGCCGAAGAACGCGGCATCGCCCAGCACGCCGTATTTCGCCACTTCCGCATAGCCGGCGCGGAACTGCCGGGCCGGCAAGGTGTCGAGCACCGCGGTATCGGCAATCACCAGCACCGGCTGATGAAAGGCGCCGATCAGATTCTTGCCCTGCGGCGAATTGATCCCGGTCTTGCCGCCGACCGAGGAATCGACTTGCGCCAGCAACGTGGTCGGCACCTGCACGAAATCGACCCCGCGACGCAAGACGGCGGCGGCGAAGCCCGCGAGGTCGCCAACCACGCCGCCGCCGAGCGCGATCACCAGATCGCTGCGCTCGATCTTGGCCGCGATCAGGGCTTCACTGACCTTTTCGAGGCCCGCATAGCTTTTCGACGCTTCGCCTTCCTCGACGATGATGCGCGAAGTGGCGATACCGGTCCGCGCCAGCGCAGCCTCAGTCGGTTCGAGCCAGTGCCGCGCGACGCTGCGGTCGGTGACAATGGCCGTGCGCACGCCTGGGCGAAGGGCGGCGATCCGCTCGCCGAGTGAACCCAGCACGTCACGGCCAATGACGATGTCATAGCCGCGGTCGCCAAGGGCGACATCGACGGTGACGGGGCCCGAAGCATTGAGCTGAACGGTCATCGTGCCGATCCCGCAATATTGGAAGATGCGTTGGCGGCGGGCGCATCGCCGCAAAGGTAGGCGTGGAGCGCCGCGATGCATTCGTCGACAATCTTGTCATGCGGAACGTCACGCGAGGCGATGGTCAGGTCGGCGTATTGATAGACCGGCTCGCGCTCGCTGATCAGCCGGGTGACGGTCACCTCGGGATCGGCGGTCTGCAGCAGCGGACGATCGGCACGGCGCCTGACCCGCCGCATGATCACGTCGGCATCGGCCTTGAGCCAGATCGAGACTGCCTTGTCGCGGACCCGGCGCCGCGTCTCTTCACGCATGAACGAACCGCCGCCGGTCGCAAGCACCGCCGCCCCGCCCTCCAACAGCCGCGCGATCACTCTCGCCTCGCCGTCGCGGAAATGAGGTTCGCCGTGAGCCTCGAAAATCTCCGGTATCGACATGCCGGCGGCGGCCTCGATCTCGGTATCGGCATCAATGAAGGGCAGCCGCAGCCGTGCCGCAAGCCGGCGCCCAATGGTGGATTTGCCGGCCCCCATCATCCCGACCAGCACGATCAGGCGCGGACCGAGAGCGGCGACGATCTCGGCCTCGGGCGTCGGACTTTCGGTCGCTGGCGTCATGATCTCGGGCATTGCTCTCCGGCATTTGGACTCGGCGGCTCGCTGGCCAGAGGCCGCGGACCGGCCACCTATACTACCCCCTCGCGCGGACTTGCCAGAGAGTCTTGCAACGGCTGCGCGAACATGTTGGATGATTTCAATGGTTAATGCGCTTGGTTTAATGGCCTTCAGATGCCCAGCCTGTTCCGTTTTCTGACGGTCCTCGCCATTATCGGCGCCATCGTCTATGGCGCGGTTTACGCGCTGGCGAATTTCGTCAATCCCAAGCCGCGGGAAATGACCGTCACTATTCCGCCGGACAAATTCCTCAAGAAGTAGCCGGTGGGATCTACCGGATGCGCGCGAAGCCCTCGGACGAGAAGCTGATCGGCCTGTTCCTCGACATGCTTGCCGCGGAACAGGGCGCAGGCGAGAACACGCTTGCCGCGTATCGCCGCGACCTCGCCGACCTGTCCGCGTTTCTCGGTCGTGACGGGCAGACCTTGATTGCCGCGACCACCGACTTTTTGCGGAACTATCTTGCCGATCTCGACCGCCGCGGCTTCAAATCCTCCAGCGTGGCGCGGCGGCTCTCGGCGTTGCGGCATCTTTTCCGCTTCCTGTTGAACGAGCGGATGCGCGGCGACGATCCGGCGGCGATCTTGTCGGGGCCAAAGCGCGGCCGCAGCCTGCCGAAGGTGCTGTCGATTGCGGACGTCGACCGCATGCTGACGCGCGCCAAGGAAGCCACCACGCACGCGGAAGCGTCGCCGCAACAGCGGTTGCGCGCGTTCCGGCTGTATTGCCTGCTCGAAGTGCTCTACGCCACCGGCCTGCGGGTCTCGGAGCTCGTGGCCTTGCCGCGCTCGGCCGCGACCCGCGACGTCCGGATGATCGTGGTACGCGGCAAGGGCGCCAAGGAGCGGCTGGTCCCGCTCAACGATGCAGCGCGGCGGGCGATGGCGGAGTATCTGGCCGCGATGGAGACGCTTCGGGCCGAGAGAAAAAAGGGCAGCCCGAGCTCGAAATGGCTGTTTCCCTCTTCCGGCGAAAGCGGCCATCTGACACGCCAGCATTTTGCCCGCGACCTGAAGGAGCTTGCGGTAGCCGCCGGCCTTTCCGCGCGGCAGGTGTCCCCGCATGTGCTGCGTCACGCCTTTGCAAGCCACCTCCTGCATAATGGCGCGGACCTGCGCATCGTGCAGACGCTGCTCGGCCACACCGACATTTCCACCACGCAGATCTACACCCATGTCGTCGAGGAGCGGCTGAAAAGCCTGGTGCGCGACCTCCACCCGCTTGCGGAAAAGTAGCGGCCTGCCGTGCTTGACTTCCGGCTCCGATCCCCTGAAAGAGCTTGGCGCGAAAGAGGTCGTGCGCAAACGTCGGCGCGACGACGGCGGGCCCGCCGGCCGGATGACACGTTAACCTCTTGAAACAACGCGTCTTCCGGGCGCGCTTCGTCTCCATGCACGCCATCGCCTATATTGGAATTATGCCGGACCAGATGCGCTCCTACCTCGATTTCGAAAAGCCCGTCGCCGAGCTCGATTCCAAGGTGGACGAGTTGCGAGCGCTGGCTGCCGCGGGCACCGACATCAGCGAAGAAGTGACCCGAATCGAGGAGAAGGCGGCGCAGGCGCTGGCCGATCTCTATGCCAATCTCACGCCCTGGCAGAAGACGCTGGTGGCGCGCCATCCGCAGCGGCCGCATTTTACGGATTTCGTCGCCGGCCTGATCACCGATTTCACGCCGCTCGCCGGCGACCGCAAGTTCGGCGAAGACCAGGCGCTGATGGGCGGCTTCGGCCGCTTCCAGGGCGAGGCGATCTGCGTCATGGGCCAGGAGAAGGGCAACTCGACCGACTCCCGGATCAAGCACAATTTCGGCATGGCGCGCCCGGAGGGTTACCGCAAGGCGGTGCGGTTGATGGAATTGGCCGATCGCTTCGGCATCCCGGTGCTGTCGCTGGTGGATTCGGCGGGCGCCTATCCGGGCATCGGCGCCGAAGAACGCGGCCAGGCGGAGGCGATCGCCCGCTCCACCGACGCCTGCCTGTCGCTGGGCGTGCCCAACGTCGCGATCGTCACCGGCGAGGGCATGTCGGGTGGGGCGATCGCGATCACGACCGCCAACCGCGTCCTGATGCTCGAACACGCGATTTACAGCGTGATTTCGCCCGAGGCGGCATCCTCGATCCTGTGGCGGGACGGCACCAAGGCTCAGGAAGCCGCCAACAACATGAAGATCACCGCCCAGGACATGCTGCGCTTTGGCGTGATCGACCGGATCCTGAAGGAGCCGGTCGGCGGCGCCCACCGCGACCCCGCCGCCATGATCGCCGCCACCGGCGAGGCCATCGCGGACGCCCTCAGCGGATTGCGTGGGCTGGACGCCGAGGCGGTGCGCAAGCAGCGGCGGCAGAAATTCCTCGATATCGGCCGCAAGCTCGGCTGAACGGCCGCTTCCCGCGACATCAGCGGCGCACGCACGATCTGTTGAGGCCATCTCCACGGTGGGTTCGCCGGTTTGGCCGCAATTAGGCCGAAGATGGGTATTTACCTGCTATTGACCATGGGCCTATAGGGCCTGCTGGTGCGGCCTGTTCAGGTTGCGGGCAGGGGGGCCAAAGGGTAGTATTTTAATCAATGGCTTCAGGGCGTCGCGCTACTAATTGGGGTTGGCCGATCGTCCGGGTGGGTGTGGAGCTTCTGCCTTGATTAACCGCTCGCTGGTCCGCGCGCTCACCACCACGGCTGCGCTTGCCGTCATCGGCGCATGTCTTGCCGGCTGCGATGCGGATCAGGTGTCGCTCGCCAACAATGCCAAGGCGAACCAGCCTGTCCCGCCCAAGCTCGTTGCCAAGATGCAGGAAAAGGACATGGATCCGCAGTCGCCGATCCTGATCCGCCTGTTCAAGGAGGAAGCCGAGCTCGAGGTCTGGAAGCAGAACCGCTCCGGCAAGTTCGCCTTGCTCAAGACCTATCCGATCTGCCGCTGGTCCGGCGATCTCGGCCCCAAGGTCCGCGAAGGCGACCGCCAGGCGCCCGAAGGCTTCTACGCAATCTCGCCGGCGCAGATGAACCCGCAGTCGGCCTATTATCTCTCCTTCAACACCGGCTATCCCAATGCCTATGACCGCTCGCTCGGTCGTACCGGCTCCGAGCTCATGGTGCATGGGGACTGCTCCTCGCGCGGCTGCTACGCCATGACCGACGAGCAGATCGCAGAGATTTATGCGTTGGGCCGCGACTCCTTCTTCGGCGGCCAGAAGGCGTTTCAGTTCGAGGCGTTTCCGTTTCGGATGACGCCGGTGAACATGGCGAGGCATCGCAACAATCCGAACATGCCGTTCTGGCGAATGATCAAGGAAGGCTATGATCATTTCGAGGTGACGCGTCAGGAACCGAAGGTCGATTTCTGCGACAAGCATTACGTCTTCGACGCGGCCCCCCCGCCCGGCGCCACCCACGACCCCGTGTTCCAGGCTTCCGCCAAATGCCCGGCCTATGTGGTGCCGGAGGAGATCGCGGGGCCCGTGCGCGAGAAGGAGCAGCGGGACGACGCCGAATACGCCAAGCTCGTAGCGAAGGGCGTCCCGGTCGCGAGGCTCAATACGGGCATCGACGGCGGCATGAACAGGATCTTCGCCGCCCACGTTCCTGGCGCCAGCACCGGCCTGTCGGACGGCGGCCAGGGCCAGGATCTAACGATGGCGTCGTACTCGAAATTGCCCGGCACCATCCCCGGGGACGTCAACCCGCCGCACGCGCCCGGCGCGGATGAGCCGGCGGTTGCGGTCGCTGCAGCGCCCGCGGCGCCGGTCGCGGCAAGCGCACCGGCGACCCGAGTGGCGTCGGCATCGCCAACCAAATCCTCGGGCGGTTTCTTCTCCGGACTCGCCCGCAAGATCGGGCTGAGCAGCGCGACCGCCGATACGACCGCGACCGCCGCTGCTCCGCCGGCGCCCGCCCCTGCCAAGTCGAAACTGGCCGATGCCAGGCATCACAATGCACACGCCGAAGCACGGGCGAAGGCGACGGATGTGAGGACGGCGGAAGCTAGGCAGGCCACCAATCGACCGGTGCTCAAGCCTTCGGTCGCCGAGAACCAGCCGGCATCCGACACCGCAGCCGCGTCAAAGGATGGGCTGATCAGTGGCGCCCAGCCGATCGTCTCGGCCAACTCCTTCGACAGCCGCTTCTCGGCGATGAAATAGGATCGGCGGTCTCCGCCTGCGCAGGACCACCCCGTCGAGGGATTCCGATTCGATTTTCAAACAGCGAACGCCGCCGTCATCGTGCGCCATCAGATCGGCGCAAAGCGCCGCCTGATGACAGGCTGCGGCGGACGTGCCATTTACCTGCGGATCGCGCTGTATGCTCACAAGGGCGCCACGGGTTGCTAGGTGCCCCGCCTTCGCGGGGCACGACGAGCGGAGAGAGGATGTGACCGCGCGTTCTCGCGGCGCCGTTTGCGCCCGAGTCTTGCATCATCATTACCTCCATAGGGTGCCGAGCTCTCGGCCTGGGGCTCAAGCCTTGAAGTAACCCGGCTGGCCGATGTCGGCGATCAAGCCGATCCCGGTGGGTGTCCAGCCCAGCCGTTGCTGCGTCAGGGCGCTGGAGGCCGGCATGTCCAAGCCAGCGAACATCGCGAATGGCCCGTAATAATCGGCCGCCTCCTCTTTCCTGATCGAAACGACCGGCACGTTCAGAGCGCGGCCGATCACTTCGATCATCTGGCGCATGGGGATGCCTTCCTCGCCGACGGCATGGTAGATCCCGCCGACCGCGCCCTTCTCCAACGCAAGTCGGTAGAGGCGGGCGACATCCAGCCTGTGCGCCGCGGCCCAGCGTTCGGCGCCTTCGCCGACATAGGCGGCGGCGCCTTTCTGGCGCGCGAGCTCGACCAGATACGAGAGCAACCCGGCTTTCCCCGGGGCGCCGTGCACTTGCGGCAGGCGGATCGTCATCGCGCGCACGCCACGCGACGCATAGGCCAAACCGGCCTGCTCGGAGACGCGCGGAACATGCGCGCTGGAATCACGGCGCATATCCTCGGTGATCACCACGCCTGATGCGATGAGGCCCGTTCCCGAGGTGACGATGAAAGGCTTGTTCGTGCCCGCCAGAACATCGCCCATGGCTTCGATGGCGGCCTTGTCGATCGCGCCATTCTCGGCGAATTTCGTAAAATCATGGATGAAGGCCAGATGGATCACGCCGTCTGCCTCCCTTGCGCCGCTCTTCAGGCTTTCGAGATCCTGCAGCGAGCCGCGATGCACTTGCGCACCCAGTTGCTCCAGGGTCCGGACGTTGTCCTCGGAGCGCGCGAGGCCGATAACCTGATGCCCGTTTGCAATGAGTTCTTTTGTAGTTTCGGTGCCGATAAATCCTGCGGCGCCGGTGACGAATACGCGCATGAGAACGCTCCCTGTTCAGAACGCCGGGATATTGGTACGTTACTCATTCGGGTAAAGTAGTGAGATCATACTGGTATAATTGCTAACAGGATGACCAACGCAAACTCGCTTGGGACTTATCTCCGGGATCGCCGCGCCAAGCTCGATCCGACGGCATTCGGCTTTCCGCTGAAGCGGCGGCGAACGCCGGGACTCCGGCGCGAAGAGGTGGCGCAGCGCGCCAACGTCAGCGCCACCTGGTACACCTGGCTGGAGCAGGGGCGCGGCGGTGCGCCCTCTGCCGATGTGCTGGATCGCATCGCCCGCGCCATGATGCTGACCGACGTGGAGCGCGAACATCTGTTTCTGCTCGCTCTGGGCCGGCCACCTGAAGCGCGTTATCGCCCGCCCGAAGGCATCTCACCCCGTCTGCAACGCGTGCTGGACACGCTGGCATACAGTCCCGCGTTCGTTCGCACGGCGACATGGGACATCATCGCGTGGAACAGGGCCGCCGCGGCGGTCCTGACCGACTACAGCAGACTGCCGGAGGGGCAGCGCAATGTCTTGCGCATGATGTTCCGCGACAGCCGTGTCCGCGCAGCGCAGCCCAACTGGCAAAGCGTTGCGCGCTATGTGGTGGCGTCCTTCCGCGCCGATGTGGCCCGCGCCGGCGCAGCGCGCGATGTGCAATCGCTGGTCGATGAGCTCTGCGCGACCAGCCCCGAATTCGCGGCGATGTGGCGCGACAACGATGTGCAAGGGCATGGCGACGGCGTGAAGATCCTGCATCATCCCGTCGCCGGACCGCTGTCGATGGAATTCTCGGCCTTCTCAGTCGATGGCCGGCCCGACCTCAACATGGTGATCTACAATCCCGCAACGCCAGCGGATGCGGACAAGATCCGCGCGCTGCTGAGGTCTGTGCCGAAATAGGCGCGACCCGCCCGATGCGCTTCAGTCGAACGTCACGCAGCCTTCGCCCTGCCTTGGCTATCCGAAAGAAACGCTTCGATAGGACACGGCGCGATTTCCGCTTCGCGTCGTTTCCAAATGGAGTCAGCGGATTTTGCCTGGCGGTCCGTTGCGCGCTTCCCGCAGCAGCGACGGCGCATCGCTGCGGGGCTGTAGCCGATACCACGCAACCTGACCGGGCGCGAATTGGGCGCGGCCGCGCTTGGACCACAGCGGCGGGGCGTGATCGCCGACCACCAGAATCTCGGCCGGCGCAATCGCGGGATCACGCGCGATCTTCGCCACCACTCTAAAGACGTCGTGCCACAGTTCGGCCATCCGACACACCGTCCGCGGACCAAAGC
>JBLMWS010000223.1:0-9725 GCA_050257355.1 Gemmatimonas sp. | reverse complement strand
CATGAGCGCTGCGTTGACCGGCGTGGCTGTCTGCAAGAGAGTATTTGAAAACAGACTGCCCCAGCCCTGGACCCGCGACGGATCGCTTTCGGTCGCGACAAGGCACGCCCACAGCGTGACTGCGATCGAATCGAGCACGGCAATGCCGAGCTTCTGCTCAAGTTGCGCGGCGACGCGGGCGCCGCGCATATTGGTGCAGAGAACGACCGCGGCATCGCAGCCCTCGCGCGCCATGTCTTCGATCAGGGCAACGACCTCTGCTTCCGGAACTTCCGCAAAGGAAAAATTGTCTTGCAGGGAAAGGTGCCGCTCGGTCGCGCAGTTGAGCCCCTCCGAATTCCAGTTCGCGATGATACGTTCCTGCACATCCTGCCGGTAGGGGGTCAACAGGCCGATGCGCGTTGCCCGAAGACGCCGCAGCAGATCCCGATAGGCAAGCACGGTAGTGCACGCCCTGATCCCGGTGGCCGCCGTGATCTGTTCGCACAGGCTTTCGTCGCGATCGAAGCCGAGCCAGCTCGCCGAGGTGCCGTTCCAGGCGATGACATCGACCTTCGCATGCGCGAGCAGTTCGGCCGCACGCAGGATTTCGCTGGCGTCAAACTGGCGCAGTGCGCTTTCCGAGAGCGCGATCTCGGTGACCTTGAAGCGCGAGAAGTGCGCGGTGATATCCCCAAGGCCGGCCAGCATCGCGCAGGTGATCGGCTCCAGCGCGGTATTGGACGACGGCGTCAGCATGCCGAGCCGGACGGGACGTATCATCTTGCACCTCGATCAACGGTCCATGGCCGTTCGGGTTTCCCCCGCAACGCTTCTAGACCGGCAATTTGCGACTGTAATCGATCAGGCTCGAGCAGACCAACAATGCAATGCCGGCGGCGGCGAAATACATCAGCGCGAGGAAATAGGATCCCGTTGCCTGCACGATGAAACCGACGATCAAGGGTGTCGTGATGCCGGCAATGTTGCCGCCGAGATTCATGCAGCCGCCGAGAAAGCCGGACTTGCCACGGCCCGCCAGGGCCGACGGGATCGCCCAGTACATCCCGCACCAGCGCAGGAAGAACAGCGTGGTCGACAGCAGCACCACGACGGCGACCGAATCCTTGACGTACGCCACGAGGAAGATCGAGACGGTTGCCATGATCGCCGCGATGCCGAACAGCGTGCGGAAGACCGTGTTCGGCGCGCCGCCGCGGCTTCGCCAGGTGTCGCCAATCCAGCCGCCGACCAGTTCGCCGACGAACCCTGCGAAGAAGATGATGAAGGACGCGCTGCCGAGTACCTTCATGTCGAAGCCGTGCACCTTGAAGAGGTAGGTCGGCATCCACGTCAGCAGGCCGTAGAAGGTCGTGTTGAAGAACATCCAGCCGAGACACATGCACCAGACCGAGCGAAACCGGAAATAGGCCATCAGGCTTTCGCCGGACGAGGGCGGCGTGGCCGCATCTTCCACCGCATGGGCCTCTTCGAGATAGCGCGCTTCCGCTTTGTTCACCGAGGGATGCTCGTGCGGCGCGTTGCGAATGTAGTGCCACGCCCAGAGGCCGCATAGGATGGTTCCGGCGCCGGCAATGACGAAGGCCACGCGCCACGAATTGAAGGCGGCGATCAGCCAGGCGATCACGACCGAGCCGAGCGCGGCGCCGAGCGGTGCGCCGCCATCGAGCAGCGTCGCGCCGCGCCCGCGTTCGGTCTGCGTCATCCATATGGCGTTCAGCTTGCCGCCGGCCGGATAGATCGGGGCCTCCGAGGCGCCAAGGCCGAGCCGGGTCAGCATCAGGACCCACCAGCTGGTGGCTCCCGCGGCGACCGCCTGGAACGCGCCCCAGAATATCGTCGCCAGCGCAATGACGATCCGCGGCTTGAAACGATCAGCGAGCATGCCGCCGGGGATCTGCATCAAGGCGTAGGTCCAAAAGAACGAGCTCAGGATCAGGCCCTGCATCGCCGGATCGACATCGAATTCTTTGGAGATCAAGGGCATGGCGACCGACAGCGACGCGCGGTCGATGTAGTTGATCGAGATCAGGAAGAGCATCAGCAGAAATATGTTCCAGCGCACGCCCGTCGGCTTGTCCGCGCCTGCCGCTGCGACAACAAAAGCCTGATCGCCCATCGCCCTCTCCAACCGCGGGCAGAACTTGCCGACCATCTCCATTGATGGTCTTCGCTGCCGCGCCACGACCAAGCTAAGCTGTCTGGCGTCACGACGCGAGATCATTTTGCATGCTGCATGCAATTTATAATAACTTATTGATATTACAAGAATTATTATTCATATCAATTTGATGTGCAAAAAGTTCTGGCTGGAATTGCCCGCGGACTGAGCGCGCGAGCATCGTCGCGCGCGACGCTGTGGTGTGTCGTCGTCACCGAGCATTTCCATTTGCGCCGCGTCGAGCCAGCCCGGCTCGATGCCTCATTGCGGTAACAGCGCGGCAATGCGCAAGGCTTCGCCGATCAGCTGTTCGGAGAAGAGCCGCGCGGCAGGCTTCATTGCGCTGCGCGCGGGCTCGATGAGGACAAATTCGGACCGCAATGGCGGATCATCCAGCGGGCGAATCTCGTATCGCGCAGCGTCGCCGTCGTTCGCCATCAGAATTGCGGGAAGTATCGCCACCCAATCGCTGTTGCCGACGAACTCCAGCGTTCCCATCATGGCGTCCAGTTCAAGGCGATTGCGAATGTCGACGCCGTTGGCTCCGATGTAAGTCTCTATGCTCTGACGTCTCGTGTTCAGCGGCCCCGGCAGGACGATGTCGAGCGGGCCGAGATCAGACAGGCGCACCGGGTCAAGATGCTTGCCGGTGCGTCCGGCCCGACCGACCAACATCTCGCGATTGGTCGCGATGCGCGTCGCGTGAAGGCCCGGCGGAAGCGCAAAGGACGGCACGATCGCGAAATCGAGTTCACCGGCCCTGACCTTGTCGGTCAACACCCCCGAATAGGCCTCGAGGATCTTCACGCTCACGCCGCCCGACTGCTCCAGGAAAACGCGGAGCGCCGGCGCAAGCACGGCGCGCGTGAAGGTGGGCATCAGTCCGGCTCGAACCTCGCCACCCATCCTTTCGACGGTCGCAATCGTCGCGCCGGCTGCGTCCAGCTTGCGTAACGCCGTGACGCACTCGTCATAGTAGCGCCGGCCCGCCGCCGTCGGGACCACGCGACGGCCGTTGCGGCCGAGAAGGGCGACCCCAAGTCGAGTTTCAAGCAGCTTCAGGTGCTGGGACATCCCCGATTGGGTGGCGCCCTCTCGGGTCGCTGCCGCCGTGAACGATCCCTCCTCCACGATGGCGACGAAGGCCTGAATCTGCCGCAATGAGCCGATCATTAGAATTCCTGATGCGAACCAGCAAGATTTATCATTTTTATGAGGGCTGGTCGATCATGTACGTACTGAAAATCAATCGCAAATGCCGTCCTCGGAGAGCTCTCATGAAGCTCGGCTTCTTCACCATGCCGATCCATCCCCCGGCAAAGGATTGGCGGCAGTGTTTGCGCGAGGACCGCGAGGCGTTCATCCTCGCCGACGAACTTGGCTTCACCGAGGGCCTGAGCGGCGAACACGTGACCGACAAGGCCGAAAACATCACGTCCTGCATCGCGTTTCTCGCTTGGGTCGCGAGCGCGACCAAGAGCATGAAACTCGGCACGGGCACGGTGAACCTGCCGAACATCCATCCGGCAACCGCCGCGGCGCAGGTCGCGATGCTCGACCACATGCTGGACGGGCGCTTCGTGTTCGGCATCAGCCCGGGCGGATTGCTGTCGGACGCCGAGCTCTATGGCAACCTCGACGCCAACCGCAACGAAATGTTTCTGGAGGGCATCAACACGGTCCTCGCGATCTGGCGCGGAGAGCCACCCTATAACATCAAAGGCAAGTACTGGACCGTCTCGACCGAGCGTACGATGATGCCGGAGATCGGCCAGGGCTATCTGCCGCGGCCGTTGCAACATCCGCATCCGCCGATCCTCGTCACCGCAGTCGCTCCTTTTTCAAAGGGAGTGACGGAAGCTGCCGCTCGTGGCTGGGATCCGATCTCGGCCAACTTCCTGATGCCGCAATGGGTCAAGAGCCACTGGCCCAACTATGTCGAAGGCTGCGAGCGCGGCGGTCGTCCCGCCGATCCGGCCAACTGGCGCGTAGCCAAGAGCATCTTCGTTGCCAATGATGCCGCGACCGCCAAGGCCTATGCCACAGACCCCGATGGACCTTACGTCTCCTACTACCGTTCGCTCTTCACCAAGTTGAAGAAGAACGGCCGCATCGAGCTGTTCAAGACCCACCGTGGTCAGCCGGACGAGGAGGTGACGCTCGAACAGATTTGCGAGAAGCTCGTTATCTACGGCACGCCGGACAGGGTCGCCGACGAACTCCTTGCTTTCCGGGATCAGATTGGAGAGTTCGGCACGCTGCTCTACGCGGGGAAGGACTGGCAGGATCGTGAACTCGGAAGAAGATCGATGATCCTGCTCGCTGAAAAAGTGCTGCCGCAGGTCAATGTGTCGGTAGCAAAGACGTGAGATGGATAGCGCGCGGATCCTAGCGGACAAGGTAAAGCCGCTTCACGACATGGCGGTAGCGCCACATCGCGGCCTTCGCATCGATCGATGCGGATGACAAAAAGAAGGATGGAGCCATGAAAATCGGAGTGTGCGGAACAGGAAAGATGGGTACGGCCATCGCGCAGCGGCTCATATCATGCGGTCATGCGCTGACCGTCTGGAACCGAAGCCCCGCCAAGGCGCAACCGCTCGCGGCCCTCGGAGCAAGTGTCGCCGTGTCGCCCGCAGCGTTGTGCGAGGCCTGCGACGTCGTCATTACGATGGTGCTTGACGACGCGGCGCTCGATGCCGTCTATCGCGGTGCCGGCGGAATCCTGTCCGCCGATTTGTCCGGCCGCCTTGTTGTGGACATGAGCACCGTGCTGCCGGCCACGGAAGAAGCGATTGCCGCCGAGGTCAAGGCGAAAGGCGCGGCCTTTGTCGAATGTCCCGTCGGCGGCACGGTCGGCCCCGCGCGCGAGGGCAAGCTATTCGGTCTGGTGGGCGGCGCGGAAGCCGACGTATCGCGCGCCCGGCCGCTGCTCGAGCAGCTGTGCCGGCGCGTCGAGCATGTCGGCGCACCCGGTGCCGGGGCGCGTCTCAAGCTTGCGATCAACCTGCCGCTGCTGGTCTATTGGCAAGCGCTCGGCGAGGCTCTCGCGCTCTGCAGGCCGCTTGGCCTGCCGCCGGACCGGCTGGTCGACATCATGGCCGACACCTCAGGCGCAGCCGCAGCGATAAAAAACCGTGCGCCCGATCTGGCTCGCGCGCTTGCCGGTCAGCTTCCGTCCGCGGCGTCGTTCGACGTTCGCGCGGGGCGGAAGGATCTCTCGACCATGGTTGCCTATGCCAAAACCCTGAGCCTCGAGCTGCCGACGGCGGCCGCTGCACTCAAATCGTTCGACGAGGCGGCTGCACAAGGGCTTGCGGACAAGGATGCGATCGCCGTTCCGGCACGCTGGGCGACCGGCCGATGAGGGGATCGCCCTGCGCTGCATGACCTGCTCAGGTCGTTGGGCGGTCGCTGACGGCGGAGGACCTTTGTACGAGCTCCGCCGGCGAACATCGCTGCTCAGGGCTTATTCCGCTGGCACTGCCTCGGCGCGGGCCGCATCGTGCGGCTTCCCGCCAAAGATCCAGCCCTGCAGCCGGTCGAGATAGATGTAGATCACCGGTGTCGTGTACAGAGTCAGCAGCTGCGACACGGCGAGCCCGCCGACGATGGCATAGCCGAGCGGCTGGCGAATCTCCGATCCCACGCCGGTCCCCACCATCATCGGCACGCCGCCGAGCAGCGCGGCCATGGTCGTCATGAGGATCGGGCGAAACCGCATGACGCAGGCACGGTAAATGGATTCTTCGGCCGACAGGCCTTCCTGATGCTCGACATGGAGGGCGAAGTCGACCAGCATGATGCCGTTCTTCTTGACGATTCCGATCAGGAGAATGATGCCGACGATCGCGATCACGGAAAGATCGAAGTGAACCGCCATCAGCAGGAGCAGGGCGCCTAGCCCTGCGGACGGCAGCGTCGAGATAATCGTGATGGGGTGAATCAGGCTTTCATAGAGCACGCCCAGGATCAGATAGATCACAAACAGCGCGGCCACGATCAGGATCGGAGTCGTCTTGAGCGATTGCCCGAACGCCTGCGCATTGCCCTGGAAGCTGGTCTGCAGCGAGAGCGGCTTGTGCAGCTCCCGCTCGATATTCTGGATGGCGCTCGTCGCTTGCCCGATTGCCGTGCCCGGCAGCAAGTTGAAGGAGATCGTAACGGAGGGAAACTGCCCCTGGTGGTTGACCACGAGCGGAGCAACTCTCACGACGCTGTCGACCAGCGTGGACAACGGCACTTCCTGCCCACTCGACGATTTGACATAGATGCCGCTGAGCGCTTCGGGTGAATATTGAAACTTGGGGTCCACCTCCAGGACCACATGGTACTGGTTCAAGGTCGTGTACATGGTCGAGACGATGCGCTGCCCGAAAGCGTCGTCGAGCGTGTTGTCGATGGTATAGGGCAGGATGCCGTAGCTCGAGGCCACCTCACGCTTGATCTTGACGTCGAGCATCGGACCGGCGTTGAGCTGATCGGTTGCGACGTCGGTGATCCCGGGGATCTTCTTGATCCGCTCGAGAAAGAGCGCGGCCCAATGGTTGAGCTCGCCCGGATCGGCATCGTCGAGCGTATACTGATATTGGGTCTTGGAAACGCGGCCGCCGATGGTGATGTCCTGGGCGGCCTGCATGTAGAGCGTGATGCCCTGGATCCTGGCCAGATTCGTCCGGAGGCGCGCCAGCACTTGCGCCATGCTGTCGCGCTGATTGCGCGGCTTGAGTGCGATGAAGACGCGGCCGTTGTTGACGGTGGTGTTGCCGCCGCCGGCTCCGACCGCGGCGCCGATCGAGGCCACTGCGGGATCCCGCATGATGGCGTTGAGCAAGGCCTGCTGGCGCTCGGCCATGGCCTGGAAGGAAATGTCCTGCGCGGCTTCCGAAAGCCCGATGATCAATCCGGTATCCTGCTCCGGAAAGAAGCCCTTCGGAATGATGACGTAGAGATACCCGGTGAGCGCGATGGTGGCGAACATCGCGAGCAGGGTAACAAGGCGGTGCCGCAGCACGATCTTGAGCCCAGCCTCATAAATCCCAAGCAAGCCGTCAAAGCCTTTTTCGAAGATGCGATAAATCCGCCCGTGTCGTTTGCTCTCCGGCTTGAGCAGCCTTGCGCACATCATCGGCGTCAACGTCAATGAAATCAGGAGCGACAGCACAAGCGCGACGCTCACCGTGACGGCAAACTCGCGGAACAGGAGCCCGACATATCCGCCCATCAGGAACAGCGGAATGAACACCGCGATTAGCGACAGGGTGATGGAGACGATGGTGAAGCCGATCTCTCCGGCGCCGTTCAGCGCCGCCTGGAACGGCGTGACGCCTTCCTCCATGTGTCGCACGATGTTCTCGATCACGACAACCGCGTCGTCGACGACAAAGCCGACCGCGATCGACAGCGCCATCAGCGACAGATTGTCGAGGCTGTAACCCAGCTCGTAAAGCACGGCGAAGGTGCCGATCAGCGAAAGCGGCACGGTGACCGCCGGGATCACCGTAGCCCAGAAATTTCGCAGGAAGATGAAGATTACCATCACGACCAGGGCAACGGTCAGCATCAGGGTGAACTGCACATCGCTGATGGACGCGCGGATCGTCTCGGTGCGGTCGGAAATGATATGGATCTTGATCGCTGGCGGGATCGAGGCCTGCAGCAGCGGCATCATGGCCTTGATGCGGTTTACGGTATCGATGACATTGGCACCGGGCTGACGCTGGATCGGCAGGACGATCGCGCGCTGATTGTTGTACCATCCCGCGATCAGATCGTTTTCCGGCGCACTGATGGCGCGGCCGACGTCACGGATGCGAACCGGCGCCCCGTTGCGATAGGCGATGATCAGATTGGCATACGCATCGGCCGTCAGCATCTGGTCGTTGGTGTTGAGCGTATAGGTCTGGCGCGGGCTGTTCAGTGTGCCTTTTGCGAGGTCTACATTCGCCTGTCCAAGAGCGGTGCGAACGTCTTCCAGATTGATGCCGCGCGCGGCGAGCGCTTGCGGGTCAAGCTGAACCCGTACGGCCGGCTTCTGCTGGCCAGCAATACCGACGAGGCCGACGCCCTGGATTTGCGATATTTTCTGCAGCAGGATGTTCTCTGCGTAGGCATCCACCGTAGTCAGCGGCAGGGTGTCCGAGGTCAGGCCAAGCACCAGGATCGGCGTATCGGCCGGATTGACCTTTCGGATCGTCGGCGGGTAGGGCATCCCGGTCGGCAGATAGGGCGTCGCGGCGTTGATCGCCGACAGCGTATCGCTGACCGCTCCGTCGAGCTGGCGGTTCAGGTTGAACTGCAATGTGAGCTGCGTATAGCCGAGCGCGCTCGCCGAGGTCATCTGCCTGAACCCGGGGATCTGGCCAAATTGTGTCTCCAGCGGCGTCGCCACCGACGAGGCCATCGTCTGCGGGTCGGCGCCGGGCAATTGCGCCGTGACCTGCAGGGTCGGATAATTGACGTTCGGCAGCGAGGCCACCGGCAGCAGCGGATACGCGACGAGACCGCCGACCAGAAGGCCGACCATCAGAAGCGCGGTGGCAATCGGTCGGCGGATGAATGGCGCGGAGATGTTCATGGGATGGGCGCCTGCTGCGCTTGCTGCGCGGCTGCTTCGTCCGCCGCCCGGCCGTGCAGGATCGCGACATGCGCGCCCGGCTGCAGCTTGTATTGTCCGTCGACGACGACCTGCTCGTTTGCCTTCAGGCCGGAATCGATCAGCGCCTGGCCGTCGCTGATTTGCGCGACCTTGATGGCACGAGTGGACACGGCGCCGTCGGGATTGATGACATAGGCGTAGGCGCCGTTCGGACCTTGTTGCACGACCGACGCAGGCACCGTCAGGCCGTTGTGCCTGACGTCGACTAGTAACCGCGCGTTGACGAGTTCGCCCGGCCAAAGCTGATGCTGCCGGTTGGGGAAGGTCGCCTTGAGCTGGATCGAACCGGTCGTTTGCAGAATCTCGTTGTTGACCAGGGCGAGCTCGCCTTGGCCGAGGCGCATCGTGTTGTCCTGACTATAGGCCAGAACCGGCAGCGGGGCGGTGGTTTGCTGCTGCCTTCTTTGAATTTGCGGCAGCACGGTTTCCGGGAGCGTGAAGATCAGCGAGATCGGATCGAGCTGGGTGACGACGACAAGTCCATTCGTCGTCGAGGGGCTGATGATGTTGCCGACGTCGATCTGGCGGATTCCAACGACGCCATCGATAGGTGAGGTCAACCGGGCGTAGCTGAGCTGTACCTTGGCCGCGTCGATCAGGGCCTGATCGGTCTTGATTGCCGCCTGCAGCTGCCCGACCTGCGCCTTCTGCGTTTCGATCAGCTGCGGCGTGGCCCACCCCTTGTCTCCCAGTTGGTTGTAGCGGGTGAGATTGGCTTGCGCATTGGTCAGCTGGGCCTGGTCGCGCTCCAGATTTCCCGTGTACTGCTCGATCAACGCCTGGTTGGGCCGCGGATCGATCTGCGCGAGCAGATCGCCCGCATGCACCGCCTGGCCTTCAGTGAAGTTGATGCTGGTGATCTGGCCCTGGATCTGGGCGCGCACGACATCAGTGTTGTACGCAATC
>JBLMWS010000222.1:0-8193 GCA_050257355.1 Gemmatimonas sp. | reverse complement strand
GCGGCGAGCCTGATTGCGTTCTTCAACCAGATGCTGTTCGTGCAGTCGCGTATTGCGATGCTGGACATTTTTGCGCTTGGCTTCGCACTACTCGGCATCGCCGCGTTCATGCACGGCTACCGCAAGGTCCGCCCGCACGCCTATTTTGCCGCTTCGGGTCTGGCTTTTGGATTGTCGGCGGCGTGCAAATGGAGCGGGCTGTTTCCGCTCGCGGTCGCAATCCTCATCATCGCGGTCGTCAAGCTCATGCAGAGCTGGCGCACGATCTTTGCCGATGGCGATGCAGCCGATTGGTACCGGCCGGACCTCTGGCCCGGATTCGGGGCGCGGCATTTCATCGGCTGTTTCGTGTTGCTGCCCGCACTCGCTTATCTTCCGAGCTTTATCGTGCTTTATGGACTGTCGCCGTCCGACATTCTCGAGGCGCAGCGGCGCATCTTTGCCGACAACACCACGAGCGCGATTCCCGGCCACACCTATATGAGCTCCTGGCCGTCCTGGCCGTTTCTGATCCGGCCCGTCTGGTACCTGTTCGACAAGGTCGACGACGACAACATCGCGGCGATCGTGCTGCTCGGCAATCCGCTGGTGCTGTGGCCGGCGCTGCTCGCCCTCGTCGTCTGCCTGCGCGACTGGATCGTGGCGCGCCGGGCGGACACGTTCCTGATCTTGGCCTTCTATTTCGGTCCCTATCTCGCCTGGGCTTTGCTGCCGCGAACGCTAGGCTTTCTGTACTACTATATGCCCGCGGCGACGACAGCCTCGCTTGCGCTGGTCTACGCGCTGACGCGGAAGGGCATGCCGCGTTGGGCGTTGTGGGGCTATGTGGTGACGGCAGGTGCGGGCTTTGCGGCGATGCTGCCGATATCGGCCGCCTTTATCGGTACCTCGATGGCGACCTTCGACCGGCTGATGCTGTTTCAGAGCTGGATTTAGCGCGCGGCGTCGTCCCGGCGCAAAGCCGGGACGAGACGGATCAGCCGGCATTCAGTTCTGCGCGGTCTTGGTTTCCATGTTGACCACTTCGACGCGGCGGTTGATCGCATCGGCAGGGTTCTGCGCGTCCTTCAATTTGGTCTTGCCGTAGCCGACGGTGACGAGATCGGCGCCGGCGATGCCGAACTTCTCGACCAGGTACCGCTTGATGGTGTCGGCGCGGCGCTCGGAGAGGTCCTGGTTGAAGGCGTCGCCGCCGATGCCGTCGGTGTGACCGGCGACCACGAAGGTCGAACCCTTCAAGGATGCATTGGTGAGCGCCTTGCCGAGCTCCTGTACCGCCGGCATCGATGCCCGGCTGATCTCGGCCGAGTTGTAGTCGAAATGGATTTCCAGATCGATCTTCGGCTTGGCCGACGCGATCTGCGCGATCTCCTCGCGCTCGCCGAGCGAGAGCGAACGGGTCTTCCGATTACGGACGCTGTCGATGAAGCCGACTTCCTTCGCCTTCGCCGCCTGGTCGGCCCGGGAGTCGCCGACCGAGAGACCGCGCGTCAGCGGCTTCGCCTGCAGTGCATGGACGATTTGATCGGCGGGCACCACGGCCTCGCCAGCGAGCGCCAAGCCGGCGGTCATCGACAGCGCGGCGCAGACTGTCATCACCTTCAGTCCGGAAAACCTGCTGATGCTGGTCATTGTCGTTGAGTCCTCGCTTTGACGCCCCGATGGCGTTTTGGTGCTGCAACCCTAGGGAAGGTTCAAAGCGACGAATGTGATAGATGTCACACAGCGAGAAGGCGGGCGGAAAGCGGCGTCCCCTCAGGTGTCTCGCTCGGCTTCAATTCCCCCCGCCTCAAAAATTGTCTTCTTCCGGAAACGTTCTCGTGGAAAATAGCTGTCGCGTGAGCCGGCATAACGCCGGCTTTAAATTCAGTGAGGGCAAAATGAGGATACTGATTGCGGCTGCGATCCTTTCGGCGCTGGCGCTGTCGCCTGCTTCGGCGAAAATGAAAATGACCGCCTGCACCACCGGCAATCTCGCCAAGGCGTTTACGGCGATGAAGCCCGACCCGACGCCCGCCAACAAGGAATTGGCGGCAGCCGGCACCGAGCTGGGCACCGGCAAGATGAAGAAGGCCTGCATGCATTATTACAAGGCGCAGAAGTTGAGCATGGCGAAGTAACGCCACGCGAGCTTCCGTTCGATCCCGGCCGCGCAGCCCGACCAGAGCCGCGCGGCTTTTCTTTGGCTCGCACCTCTCCGCCGAATCCGACTAGACTGTTCAATCGTGTCCGGCCGCAAGAAACTCCATCCCCTCAGTCAGCGTGAAGCGAAGCGCATCTGGCTGCGCGCGCAAAGGCTCGATACGATTGCGCCGTTCGGCGCGGGGGCGCAGGCCGTGGCGGAGGCGGTCGCCCATCTCGGTTATGTGCAGATCGATACCATCAACGTCATCGAGCGCTGCCATCACCATATCCTCCAGACCCGGATTCCCGATTATCGGCGCGCGGATCTGCACCGCGCCCAGACCGTCGACAAGAGCGTGTTCGAATATTGGACCCATGCGCTGTCCTATATCCCGAGCCGCGATTTCCGCTTCTTCATCCCGCTGATGCGGTTGCACAAGCGCGAGCGGGAGCGCTGGTTCGAAAAGGTCACGCCGGCCGATCTGCGCAAGGTGATGCGGCTGATCCGGCAGGGGCCGCTCACCATCCGCGACATCGACGACGACGTGCTGGTCGAAAAGGAGCACCTCTGGGCCAGTCGCAAGCCGTCGAAACGGGCGCTGCAATTCGCATTCTATACCGGCGCGCTCACCATCAGCGAGCGCAGCGGCATGCTGAAGACCTATGAGCTGATTGAGCGGCATTTCGGTTGGGACCGCCTGCCGAAAGCGGCCTCGCCTACGGAGGTCGCGGCCTATCTGCTCGACCGCGCGCTGCGGGCGCAGGGCGTGGTCTCGCTGGATTCGGTCTGTCATCTCGACGCACCCAGCAAACCGGGAGTCCGCCGCCACATCGAGGGGCGCGTTCGGCGCGGCGAACTCGTACCCCTCGCACTGGAAGGCGCCGGCCGGCAGGAGCACTGGGTGCGCGTCGAGGACTTGCAGGCCGGCGTCGGCACGCCCGAACTGGCGCACATCCTGTCGCCGTTCGATCCGCTCATCATCCAGCGCAAGCGCACGCATCTGTTCTTCGGTTACGAGCACCGGTTCGAAGCCTATGTGCCGAAGGACAAGCGCAAGTTCGGCTATTTTGCACTGCCCGTGCTGGTCGGCGACGACATCGTCGCGGCCATCGACCTCAAGACCGACCGGCAGAAGCGCCGACTGCTGTTGCAGAAATGGAGCTGGGTCGGCAATGGCGCCAAGCGACTGGCGCGCGGGGAGTTGAAGACACGGATCGAGGACGAGTTGCAGCGATTCGAAAAATTCCAGCTCGGCGACTGATCGGCTCCGTCATTCCGACGTACGCGAAGCGTGACCCCGGAATCTCGAGATTCTCAGATGTGCAATTGCACATCAGAGTTCGATACTTCGCATCTACAACCCGGGAGAAAGCCGACTCCCCGAGGCATACCCGCGTGCAGGACCAACGCATCTCAGCTGAATCCAATTGACACCGGCGGCCCGATGCTCAAAACCGGCTAGACAATACAAAAAAGATCAGGGGAGCAAACATGAGCCAGTCCGCGAGCCTTGCGGCCTCGAGCGTTACCGCCGGCAACGACGTCGAAACCTCGACCATCCGCGCCATCTCCTGGCGGCTGATCCCCTTTCTGGTGCTGGCCTACTTCTTCTCCTATCTCGATCGCGTCAATCTCGGGTTCGCCGCGCTCACCATGAACGCGGAGCTGAAGTTCACGCCGCTGATCTTCGCCTGGGGCGCCGGCATCTTCTTCATCGGCTATTTCATCTTCGAGGTGCCGAGCAACCTCGCGCTGGCACGGTTCGGCGCCAGCCGCTGGATCGCGCGGATCATGGTGACCTGGGGCGTGATCTCGGCACTGATGGCCACCATCAATAGCGAGTGGAGTTTTTACCTGCTGCGCTTCCTGCTCGGCGTTGCGGAGGCTGGCTTCTTTCCCGGCATCATCCTGTATCTGACCTATTGGTATCCGGCCGAATACCGGGCGCGGTTTCTCGCGGCTTTCGCCGTCGCGGTGCCGGTCTCGACCGTGATCGGCGCGCCGGTGTCCGGTCTCCTGCTGGGGCTCGACGGCGTCTGGGGGCTCAAAGGCTGGCAGTGGCTGTACATCCTCGAGGGCGTCCCCTCGATGCTGCTGGGGATGGTCACCTGGTTCTATCTGACCGACAAGCCCGAGCATGCCAATTGGCTGACGGAGGAGCAGAAGGCCTGGCTGTCGGCGCGGCTCGATGCCGAGCTCGCCGCCAAGCAGGCGGCGAAGCACATGACGCTGGGACAGGCGCTGTCCTCGCCGAAGGTGATCATGCTGGGCCTGATCTATTTCTGCTTCGTCGCCGCGCTCTATGGCATGCAATTCTGGCTGCCGCAGATCGTGAAGGCCTTCGGGCTCACCAACGCGCAGACCGGCTTCGTCACCGCGATCCCCTACCTGTTCGGCACGGTGGCGATGATCCTGTGGGCGCGGCGCTCGGATGCCACGCGCGAGCGCGTCTTTCACGTCGGCGCGCCGTTCTTCGTGACGGCGCTTGCGCTCGGCCTCTCCAGCCATATCAGCGACCCCACCATGACCATGGTGGTGCTGACGCTCGCCGCGATCGGCATCTTCTGCATCTTCGCCGTGTTCTGGACGCTGCCGACCGCCTGGCTCTCCGGCACCGCCGCTGCCGGTGCGATCGCGTTGATCAATTCGGTCGGCAATCTCGCCGGCTTCGGCGGCCCTTATTTGATCGGCTGGGCCAAGCAAGCCACGGGGAGCACCTCGACCGGTCTGCTCTTCCTCGCCGTCTTGCCGCTGATCGGCGGGCTCTTGGTCTTCCTCGGCAGCCACGAGAGCAAAGCCGAATTCACCGGTAGTGAAAGGGCCAACTGACGGAGGGAGGTCCGGCCATCACCCGACGTCGAGAACATTAATTAACGTTCACGAAATCATGATTTTTGACGATTATTGACTTTCGTCAGTAAACATTCGACACTCGAGGACAAGTCAGGTCCAGGGAGCGTCCGATGCTGGCGCGATTGATTTTGTCGAATTATTCCAGGCTCTTGGCGGGCGTCATGCTCGCCGGCGTCGCGGTAGCGCTCGCCGGCTGCAACGACAGCGTCGCCGAAAAGGCCGAGCCGACCCGCCCGGTGCTGGTCGCAACCGCCCATTACGAGGCCGAAACGCCTGAGCGCAGCTTTGTCGGCACCATCCGGCCCCGGATCGAAAGCGACCTGGGCTTCCGGGTCGCCGGCAAGGTTTCCAAGCGCCTGGTCGAGGTCGGGCAGCGCGTCGACGTGGGTACGCCGCTTGCGACGCTCGACCAGGTCGACCTCAAGCTGCAGGCCGAGCAGGCGGAAGCCGAGCAACGGGCGGCGACCGGCGTGTTGGCGCAGGCCGCCGCCGCCGAGCAGCGCGCCAGGGAGCTCCGCGCCAAGGGCTGGAACACGGACGCGCAACTCGATTCCGCGAAGGCTGCCGCCGACGAGGCCCGCGCCCGGCTCAACCGCGCCGAGCGTTCGGTCGAACTCACCAGGAACGCGCTGTCCTATGCGACGCTGGAGGCGGATGCCCGCGGCGTCGTCACCGCCACCATGATCGAGCCGGGTCAGGTGGTGGCCGCGGGGCAGGCCGCCATTCGAGTCGCGCGACTGGCGGAGAAGGAGGCCGTGGTCGCGATCCCCGAGACGCTGGTCGAGCGCGCCAAGAAAGGCACCGCTACCGTGACGCTGTGGTCGGATCCGAACCGGACATACGCCGCGCGGTTGCGCGAGATCTCGCCGAGCGCCGATCCCGTCACCCGCACCTATCTCGCCAAATTCTCGCTGCCCGGGGTCGGCGACAATGTCGAACTCGGCATGACGGCAACGCTCACGCTTGCCGATGCGGCGACGACGCGCGTCGCGCGGCTGCCGCTCTCGGCGCTGTTCGATCAAGGCGGCGAACCCTCGCTCTACGTCGTCGACGACAAGGGCGACGTGACACTCAAGCCGGTGAAGGTGAAGGCTTACGGCAGCAACGACGTCGTCATCACCGCCGGCGTCGAGGAGGGCGCGAAGGTCGTCGCGCTCGGCGTGCAGAAGATCGATCCGAGCGAGAAGGTGCGGGTGGTCTCCTCGCTGTCGTTCTGAATTTCCTTCCGTCATTGCGGAGTGCGAAGCGGGAAGGCGGTCCAGCATCCAACCCAGCCCCCTGGATCGCTTCGCTTCCCCCCGCAATGACGGTCCTTAAGCGCGATGACGGTTCGATCGAATCCCATCGTGATCTTGGCACCGCCATTCCGGGTTCGCACGTCGTGCGTCCCGGAATGACGAACATGAAAACAAGTCGCGGTCACACGAGAGACTGGAGAGTGACATGAAGCGCTTCAATCTTTCCGCCTGGGCGGTGAGCCATCCCGCGCTCGTGCTGTTCCTGATGATTGCGCTCGGCGTGGCCGGCCTGTTCTCCTATGAGCGGCTCGGCCGCGCCGAGGATCCGTATTTCACGGTGAAAGTCGTCAACGTCTCCGTGATGTGGCCGGGGGCGACTGCCAAGGAGATACAGACCCAGGTCGCCGACCCAATCGAGAAGAAGCTGCAGGAGCTGCCCTATTTCGACAAGGTGCAGACTTATTCCAAGCCCGGCTTCACCGCGATGCAGGTGACCTTCCGCGATTCCACGCCGCCGAAGGAAGTGCCCTATCTGTTTTATCTCCTGCGCAAGAAGCTGGTCGACGTGCAGGGCCAATTGCCGAGCGGCATTCTCGGTCCCGTCGTCAATGACGAGTTCTCCGACGTCGACTCCATCCTGTTCATGCTGACCGGCGACGGTGCCGACTACAAGCAGCTGAAGACGGTCGCCGAGGCCTTCCGCCAGCGCCTCCTGAAGGTCAATGGCGTCACCAAGGTCGACATGTATGGCAATCAGGACGAGCGCATCTACGTCGAGTTTTCCCACGCCAAGCTGGCAACTCTCGGCATCACGCCGCAGGCGCTGTTCGATTCGCTCGCCAAGCAGAACAACGTGGTGCCGGCAGGCACGGTGGAGACCTCCGCCCAGCGCGTGCCGCTGCGCGTCACCGGCGCGCTCGACGGCGCCAAAGCGGTGGCGGAAACCCCGGTCGAGAGCAACGGGCGAGTGTTTCGCTTGGGCGATATCGCCACCGTCACCCACGGCTACGTCGATCCGCCGAGCTTCGTCGTGCGCCAGGAGGGCAAGCCCGCGATCGGCATCGGCGTGGTCACCGCCAAGGGCGCCAATATTTTGGAGCTCGGCAAGGACGTCGATGCCGCGACCGCCGAATTCATGAACGCGGTGCCGCAAGGCATCGACGTCAAGAAGATCGCGGATCAGCCCAAGGTGGTCGAGCACGCGGTCGGCGAGTTCGTCCATTCCTTCGTCGAGGCACTCGCCATCGTGCTGTTCGTCTCCTTCCTTGCGCTCGGCTGGCGTACCGGCATCGTCGTGGCGGCTTCGGTGCCGCTGGTGCTCGCGATCGTCTTCATCGTGATGAAAGGAATGTCACTGGACCTGCACCGCATCACGCTGGGCGCGCTGATCATCGCGCTCGGGCTGTTGGTCGACGACGCCATCATCGCGGTCGAGATGATGGTGGTGAAGATGGAGCAGGGCTGGGACCGCCTCAAGGCAGCCTCGTTTGCCTGGGAGTCGACGGCGTTCCCGATGCTGACCGGGACGCTCGTCACGGCGACCGGCTTTCTGCCCATCGGCTTTGCCAATTCGGCGGTCGGCGAATATGCCGGCGGCATTTTCTGGGTGGTGGCGATTGCGCTGATCGCGTCCTGGTTCGTGGCGGTGATCTTCACGCCCTATATCGGCGTGAAGCTGTTGCCGGACATGAAGCTCCATCACAATCATCATCCGCACGCGATCTACGAGACGCGGCTCTACCGGAGCCTGCGCGCGGTGATCCGATGGTGCGTCGATCACCGCATCACCACCGTGGCGGCGACCGTCGGTATTTTTGCGGCCTCCATCGTCGCCTTCGGTCATGTGCAGCAGCAGTTCTTCCCGCTGTCGGAGCGGCCCGAACTCTTTCTGCAGCTGCGTCTGCCGGAAGGCACCGCCTTCAACGTCACGGAAAAGTCGGTGGAGCAGGCGGAGACGCTGCTCAAGGGCGACAAGGA
>JBLMWS010000221.1:0-3365 GCA_050257355.1 Gemmatimonas sp. | reverse complement strand
CCGTCGTGTCACAGATACCGATGAAGCCGAGCCGCTTGGCCTCCGCCAGCGAGGTGAGGCCGGAGGACCATAGCTCGCCTGGCGTGAACGGCGCCGGATGGTCGGGGCTATAGAAGGTCATGGGCTCGCCGATTTCCGTGGTACCAGCCACCACCGCCCAGCGCGTGCCAAAACGCATGTGCCAGGTTTGCGTCAGTTCGCGCGCCAATTGCGAGCGCGCGGCATAGGTGCTGGCGCCGTTCGCCTTGTCGTTCACATCGCTGAGGGCGATCCGGGGAGCAGCGGCGAGCACGACCAGCGAAAGGACGAGCCAGACCACCGTGATCCGGACCAGCGCCATGGCGCGCACGCGCAAGGAAGGAATCGCAACCAGCGCAAGCGGCGTCAGGAAGAACAGCGAGATCCCCCAATCGGTCTTCATGTAGATCGTTAAGGCAAGCCCGCCGAGCGGCGGTCCGACCGCAACGATGATTTGGATGATCCAGATGTTCAGCGCCTGCGGCAGGTTGACCGCCGGATTGGGACCGCGCGACCAGAGATGGGCGAGCAAGCGCGGACGCCACGCCAGCGCCAAAATACCGACCAGGATCGGAGCCGCGAGCAGCCCGGCATTGTGGACGACATAGCCGAGCACGAGCTTGGCGCTTTGTGCGCGGCTCGACAGTTCGTAGACGTCGCCGGCGTAGGTCAGGGGTGCAAAGTCGACCTGCTTCAGCCAGATCAGGTGTGGGATCATCGCAACGATCATGGTCGCAATCGCGACCCATGGCGCGGGCGAACGCAGGATCTTTCGACGATCGGGGTGGATCAGCGCGGCGAGCCCGATCGCGCCGATCATGGTCAGCACCCAATATTTGGTCATCAGCGCCAGCGCGCCGGCAAGCCCGAGCCAGACGCCGGATGCCCAGGTGCGCTTCTCGAACGCGTTGAGATAGGCCAGCACCACGAGCGGCAATGTGACGAGCTGCAGCAGGTCGGCGTTGTACTTGAAACCCTTGAAATTGAAGATCGGATACAGCGCGAGCGTCACCACCATGAAGAAGGCGCGGCGGCGGTCAACGACGCGCAAGCCGATCAGGTAAGTGAGCACGAGCCCCACGCTCACCGTCGTCATGGCCAAAAGGTAAGTGGCCCAGTCGGCGACCGGAAAGAATTTGAACCAGAGGCCCGCGACCCATCCCGACAAAGGCGGATGCTTGCCGTAGCCCCACTGGAACTTTTGTCCCCAGGCGAAGGCTTCCGCCACGTCCATATGGACGTCCTGCGCGGCCTTCAGCTTGATCAGGATGAGCGTCCAGAGCAGGTCGTGGAAAAGCGCGAAGGTGATGACGAGCCAGAGGGCGGTCCCGGGATCCCGGGCCCGCGCCACCAGCCACGCCGCCGGCCGCCGCAGCGTGAGGCGGCGGCGTGGGCGTGCGGCGGCGGACAAATCCGATGCGGTCGACATGGCCCCACGCCTAGCGCGTTTTGGGCACAAGTGGAATCAGCTTGGCGTGAACAAAACTCCTTCAAATAAAGCAATATAGTTGCCGCGTGGAGAGGCCGGTGCTATCCCGCCGCCCATGACGACCGTGCCCATTTCCAACATTCGCAATTTCTCCATCGTCGCCCATATCGACCATGGCAAATCGACCTTGGCCGACCGCCTCATCCAGATGACCGGCGGGCTGTCGGACCGCGAAATGGCGGGCAAGGAGCAGGTGCTCGATTCCATGGACATCGAGCGCGAGCGTGGCATCACAATCAAGGCGCAGACGGTTCGGCTCCATTATCGCGCCCGGGACGGGAAGGACTATATCTTCAACCTGATGGACACGCCGGGCCATGTCGACTTCGCCTACGAAGTCTCGCGCTCGCTCGCGGCCTGCGAGGGATCGCTGTTGGTCGTGGATGCGAGCCAGGGCGTGGAAGCGCAGACGCTCGCCAACGTCTATCAGGCGCTCGACAACAATCATGAGATCGTGCCGGTCCTCAACAAGATCGATCTGCCGGCTGCCGAACCGGACAAGATCAAGCAGCAGATCGAGGATGTGATCGGTATCGACGCGTCGGATGCGATCATGATCTCGGCCAAGACGGGCCAGGGCATTCCCGACGTGCTGGAGGCCATCGTCACCCGCCTGCCGCCGCCGAAGGGCGACCGCGACGCGACGTTGAAGGCATTGCTGGTCGACAGCTGGTACGACGTCTATCTCGGTGTGGTCGTTCTCATCCGCATCGTCGACGGCGTGATGAAGAAGGGCCAACGCATTCGCATGATGGGCACGAAAGCGGCCTATGACGTCGAACGCGTCGGCTTTTTCACGCCGAAGATGCAGCAGGTGGACGAGCTTGGCCCCGGCGAGATCGGTTTCATCACCGCGGCGATCAAGGAAGTCGCCGACACCCGCGTAGGCGACACCATCACCGACGACAAGAACCCGGTGACGGACATGCTGTCGGGCTTCAAGCCCGCGATCCCGGTGGTGTTCTGCGGCCTGTTCCCGGTCGATGCGGATGATTTCGAATCCTTGCGCGCAGCGATGGGAAAATTGCGCCTCAACGACGCGAGTTTCTCCTTCGAGATGGAGACGTCGGCCGCGCTCGGCTTCGGCTTTCGCTGCGGCTTTCTCGGCCTGTTGCATCTGGAAATCATCCAGGAGCGGCTGTCGCGCGAATTCGATCTCAACCTGATCGCGACCGCGCCCTCGGTGATCTACAAGATGCATCTGACCGACGGCTCGATGATCGAGATCCATAATCCCGTGGACATGCCGGACGTGGTCAAGATCGCGGAGATCGAGGAGCCGTGGATCGAGGCGACCATCCTCACGCCCGATGAGTATCTCGGCAGCGTGCTGAAGCTTTGCCAGGACCGGCGCGGCTCGCAGAAGGAGCTTACTTACGTCGGCAGCCGCGCGATGGTGAAGTACGACCTGCCGCTGAACGAGGTGGTGTTCGATTTCTACGACCGCCTGAAATCCGTCTCCAAGGGCTATGCCTCGTTCGATTATCATCTGACCGACTACAAGCCCGCCGATCTCGTCAAGATGCAGATCCTGGTGAACGGCGAACCGGTGGATGCGCTCTCGATGCTGGTGCATCGCACCCGTGCGGAAGGTCGCGGCCGCGCCATGGTCGAAAAGATGAAGGAGTTGATCCCGCCGCACATGTTCCAGATCCCGATCCAGGCGGCGATCGGCGGCAAGGTGATCGCGCGCGAAACCGTGCGCGCACTGCGCAAGGACGTCACCGCGAAATGCTATGGCGGCGACATCACCCGCAAGCGCAAGCTTCTGGAGAAGCAGAAGGAAGGCAAGAAACGGATGCGCCAGTTCGGCAAGGTCGACATCCCGCAGGAGGCCTTCATCGCGGCGCTGAAGGTG
>JBLMWS010000220.1:0-5117 GCA_050257355.1 Gemmatimonas sp. | reverse complement strand
ACATTCATGACAAGGCGATGCAGGAGCAGGCCGTCGAGGTCAGCGAGCATCTCAACGCAGGCGACCAGGGCAGGATCGAGCTCGACCTGCCGCTCAATCTCCAGGGCCTCTACTCGCAGGAGTACGGACGCTATTCCTATGCGGTCGTCGACCGGCGCGGCAAAGTGCTGTTTTCCTCGCTCAAGGATCGTGCGGCGGTGTTTCCCGCCGACACCCGATCGGCTGATGTCGAGTATCTGCAGCAGCGGCACGACAAGGCCACGCTGTCGGGCGCCAGCATCAAGAAAGTCGTCGGCAACGAAGCCGTTTGGATCCAGGCCGGCGAGGACCTGACCAATCGCGATGTGCTGACCGACGATATCGTCGCCGCTTTCTACAAGAAAGTCGGCTGGATCACGCTGCCGATCCTGCTGGTACTGCTGATCACGGACATTGCGATTTTCCGCCGCGCGTTGCGGCCGCTTCGCAAGGCCTCCGAGATCGCCGCCGAGATCGGGCCCGCGCGCGCGGGCTTGCGGCTACCGATCGAGGAAATTCCGCGCGAGGTGCGTCCACTGGTCTCCGCGGTCAACCGGGGGCTCGACAGGCTGGAGGAGGCCTTCAAGGTCCAGCGCGATTTCACCGCCGATGCCGCGCACGAGCTCCGCACGCCACTCAGCATCCTCAGAACCCGGATCGATTTCCTCGAGGATCAAGAGACACGCGAGGCGTTGCGGCAGAACGTCGACGGCATGGCGCACATCGTCAGCCAGCTGCTCGACATCGCCGAACTGGATGCGTTGGCGATCGAACCTTCCGAGAAGGCCGACCTGCAATCGGTCGCGGCCGAAGTGGCTGAGTTCGTGGCGCCCCTGGCGCTCGCACAAGGCAAGGACGTCGCCCTCTACGGCGCGACGGAGCCGGTGTGGGTGAGAGGAAATGCCGAGATGCTCAGCCGCGCCATCCGCAATCTGGCGGAGAACGCCATCAAGCATACTCCACCGGGATCGGCCGTCGAATTTGTCGTCGAGACCAACGGGACCATCAGCGTTCTTGACCATGGCCCCGGCATCCCGGACGAGGAGCGCAATCTGATTTTCAGGCGGTTCTGGCGCCGCGACCGCCGGAAGGCGGGCAGCACCGGGCTTGGCCTGTCGATCGTGCAACGTATCGCCGAACTCCATTCGGCGACCATCACGGTCGAAAACCGCCGGCCTCACGGCGCCTGCTTTTCGCTCAAATTCGCGCCGATCAAATGAGGCGGCTCCCGCTGTCGGAGCTGATCTGACCGTCGGCCCTGATCACTTACGACGGAAAATCGGCGGCCCTGATCCGGATCCGATCGGCATGCAACGACCACTCGCAAAGCTGCTCGGTCTTGCAGAATTTCTGCTTGGCAAGTTCCGTGGCCTCGCCCTCGTTTATAGCATCGATTTCGAGGGTCTTTTGGCAGACCTCGATTTGCCGGCCGTTATCGCCGAGCACATCTTTCATAAAGCTGACGACGTAGCGCGACATGGCCCTCTCCTGCGGCATCCCTCACACGGTCTAAGCTAAGCCAACGTGAGCTTGTTGACAATGATCAAGCGTTAAGATTGCGCAGGAAATTTGTCGGCCGACAAATTTTAGCGGCCAGGCGCTCAGGCACCGACATCCGGCAGGCTGGCTGCCGCAATCTCGACAATCAGCTTGAGCTGCCGCCGCACGCGGGCGGGGGCGGAACGCAGCAATGAACTGACACGTTGCATCGGAGAGAGTCCCTTCGCGCCGGCGGCAACATCCGCAAAACCATGGCGCAGAAGGGAAAATGGGCCGCCCTGAGCATGCTGTCGAGACGCCGGCGCAAATAGCAACGCGGCTTCCGTCCAGAGCGCCACCGGCAGTGGATTTCTTGCCGCCGACCGCCATGGGGCGATCGAAATCTTCTCCCCGATCCGACGTGTCGCGAGCTATTGCGGCCGTACTCCGAAGGTGCGGGAAAACCGCTCGCTGTAGCGCGGCCAGACCTCGGGGTTGATGATGCGCGGCGGGCGCTTGCCGTCGAGCGCATCCAGGATCTGTTCGGCGGCGATCCGCCCCATGTTCTCCCGCGCCTCCCTGGTGACGCCTGCGGTATGCGGACTCGCCAGCACGTTGTCGAACTGCAGCAAGGGATGTTCCGGCGGCGGCGGTTCCTTGGCCCACACGTCGAGCCCGGCGCCTGCGATCCGCTTGTTGCGCAACGCATCCTCCAGCGCCGCCTCGTCATGGATGAAGCCGCGCGCGGTCGTGATGAAAAAGGCATGCCTTTGCATCAGCGCAAATTCCCGCGCCCCGATCATGCCGAGGCTCTCCTTGGTCAGCGGGCAGTTGACCGAAACGAAATCGGACCGGCGCAAGAGATCGTCGAGCTCCACCTTCTGCGCTCCGCGCGCGGTGATCTCCTCGCGCCCGAGATAAGGATCGTAGGCCAGCACCGTCATGCCAAGCAGGCCCTTGCACAGTTCGGCGATACGGCGGCCGACATTGCCGAGGCCGACAATGCCGATGGTGCGGCCCTGCACTTCGTTGCCGATCAGGTCATTGCGATTGACATTCCGCTCCCGTCGCAGCCTGCGGTCGGCCTCGATGATCCGCTTGGACAGCGTGAGCATCATGCCGAGCGCATGCTCGGCGACCGAATGGGCATTGCCGCCGGACTGGTTGACCACGAGAACGCCGGCCGCGGTGCAAGCCTCGACATCGACCGGGTCGAAGCCCGCCCCGTTGGACGACACGATCAGGAGGTTCGGCGCCCGCCGCAACAGCTCGGCATGGGCGTGAAAATGGGGCGCAAGCTCATCTCGCGCCGCCCCGATCTGATAAGCATGTGCCTCCCGCAAGACCGGCGCGAAAAGCTCCTCCGGGCTGTCGTTCTCAAGTTTGTCGAGCCGCACGTCGGGGCGCGCGCGCAACATGTCCACATAGATCGGATGAGCGAGATATTTGACGTAGAATACGCGTTTGGTGTTGACGGTCATCGATCAGCTTTCAGTTGGGAAAACCTGCGGACGGGAGAGCCGGCTGCGCGGGCGCAACCCTCACTGCGGCCGGCAGCGGAGCTGCGGCCAGCTAAACGCCTGCCCATGGTCGTTCCTCCGATCCTCGCGTTCGCGTCGTTATCGTACAGTTATGGCACGCCCGGCGGCGCCGGCGTCCCGGCGCGCGCTGCAGATCGCATTGCGATGGCGGCATGTTGACAATCGCACCGGTCTCGTCAAGGTCGGCGCAAAACGGCTTGGACATCGCCGCGAGCACCAAGAGGAGCCAGGGAGAGCATGATGGCAGCTGTCGAGGGAGATGCCGCACCGCGGTCTGCCGATTCCGCCGCGCAACAGCCGAGCTGGCACGGCATCGTGCTGCAGACGCTCAAGCGCAACGCCGTCAGCATCATCCCCTATGTTCCCGATCGCGTGCTGACGCCGCTGATCAAGAACCTGCACGCCGACCCCTTCTTCACCACCTTTGCGACCGCGCGCGAGGAAGAGGCGGTCGGCATCGTTTCCGGCGCCTGGATGGGCGGCCTGCGCGGCGCCGTGTTGATGCAGACCTCGGGCTTTGCGACGCTCGCCAATGTGCTGGCCTCGCTCGCGATCCCCTATCAGATCCCGCTCATCATGTTCGTCTCCGAGCGCGGCACGCTCGGCGAGTTCAATTACGGGCAATCGCTGGTCTGCCGCACCATGCGCCCCGTCCTGGATTCGCTCGCGATGGAGCATCACACCATCACCCGGCTGGAGGAGCTGGAATTCATCGCCGACCGCTCGATCAAGCAGGCCGTCACCACGCAGGCGCCGGTAGCGCTGATCCTTTCCCCGCTGCTCACCGGCGGCAAAGTCTTCGACAAATGAGCAGCGCCATGACGACGACAATGCGCAACACCAAGGTGATGAACCGGTTCGACCTCACGTCGCGCCTGATCGCGAAACTGAAGAACGAGGAGGCCGTGATCGGCGGCATCGGCAACACCAATTTCGACCTATGGGCCGCCGGACGCCGGCCGCAGAATTTCTACATGCTGGGCAGCATGGGGCTCGCCTTCCCGATCGCGCTCGGCGTTGCGCTGGCGCAACCGAACCGCCGTGTGTTCGCGCTGGAGGGTGACGGGTCGCTGTTGATGCAACTGGGTTCGCTGACGACGATCGCGACGCTTGCGCCGAAAAACCTGACCCTGGTGGTCATGGACAACGGCATCTATCAGATTACCGGCGCGCAGCCGACGCCGGCCGCCGGCGTCGCCGACATCGTCGCAATCGCCGCCGCAAGCGGCCTTGCCAACAGCGCCTGGGCTGCGGACGAGGAGGATTTCGAGCGCCTGGTCGACCAATCGGCCTCGGCGCCCGGGCCCGCACTGATCGGCGCGCGGATCGACGACAAGCCGGGGGTCGGTACGACCCGGCGCGATCCCGTGCAAATCCGCGAACGCTTCATGCTTGGGCTTGGGGTGCGGCAGCCGCTGTAACGGCCGGCCTGCCCATTAACTACACGGACATCTGAGCCCTAAGGGAACCCCACGACCTCTCCAATTGTGCTAGGCGGGAGGGATGACCACCCTGCTCCGCGCGTTTGCCTGGCTGCTTGCGGCCGCCGTGACCTTCGCCACCCTCGGACCGGCGCGCTACCGGCCGCATCCGCTTCTCGGCCAGGACGGTGACCACACCTTCGCCTTCGTCCTGATAGGGCTTGCTTTCGCATTTGCCTATCCGCAACAGCGGCGGCTTGCTGCGATGATCTCCGTGCCGATGATCGGTGCGCTCGAACTCTTGCAGCTCGCGGCACCAGGGCGGCATGCGCGGCTGGAGGATTTTGTCGTGGATGCGCTGGCAGCGGTTGCAGGCTTTGCCGTCGCCGCCCTGTTGGATATGCTGGCTGCGCGAACCCGCGGCTCGACGCCGACATCGCTTTAAGAGAAGCCTCCCGCATCTGGACGACGCGAGAGGCTCGGCCGGCGCTCCGGCCGCGTTTGATGGGCGGCGCCGCAAAAAAAGCCGCCCGGACCTCGAGCGGCTTTTCGCGAGCTTCGATTTCGTTTGATCAGAGCAGGCCCGCGCCGCGTGCCCATTTGTACTTGGCGCCGAGCACCTCCACCGGCAATTCCGTGGAATAGGCATAGGCCGGAA
>JBLMWS010000219.1:0-2960 GCA_050257355.1 Gemmatimonas sp. | reverse complement strand
TAGAGCAGCATCGCGACGTTGAGGTTGTTGGTGATGACGAGCAGGTCCTCGTGCGAGCTCAACGCGCTCGCGACTTCTTCCGTGGTGGTGCCGATGTTGATGAAAAGCGAGCAGCCGTTCGGGATCAAGCCTGCGGCGGCGGCCCCGATCGCCTTCTTCTCCTCGGCCGCGACGAAGCGCCGCGCTTCGTAAGCGAGATTCTCCACGCCCGAGGCGATGATCGCGCCGCCATGGATGCGCGTCAGCGAGCGCTGCTCGCAGAGATCGTTGAGGTCCTTGCGGATGGTCTGCGCCGAGACCTCGAAGCGGCGCGCGAGATCCTCGACCATCACCCGGCCGGACGCGCGGGCAAGATTGAGGATTTCGGATTGACGGTGCGTCAGGCCGGTCACGGCGTCACCTTGTCGCGGTTACGCGGCTCAACGTAGCGGCGTTTTGCAAGCCGGGTCAATCGGTCTCAGTCATTCCGAGGCGCCGCAAGGCAGCAACGCCGAACGACGACGCCAGACTCTACGCCGCCTCGAGCAGGCGCGCGGCGGCGCGCTCGGCTTCGCGCGCGTTGCGGAAAATTCGGCCTTCGAGCTGCTGGAAGCGTTGGGATGCCGCAAAGAAGCGATAGCCGTCCGGACCGCGCACGACGATTCCCGCCTGCTGCGATCCGACCTCGATAATGTAGCGATCGGACATTGCCCGTACTCAATTCCCCTGTGCCGGCATATAACAGATTCGAGGTGGGATCGTTCCCCGTAAAACAACTGGGCGGTCCGGCAATCCACGGGATTGGAACGTCTTGAAAGCATCGTCGCGCGGCCATCACGCCGACACTTATGTCGGGATCGGCTGATCGCTGCGCTGCACCGCGTGCGGACGACCATGGTCGTCGATCGCGACATAGGTAAAATTACCGTCGGTGACGAGTATGGAGCGCGACTCCTTGCGCCGCAGCACCCAGGCTTCGAGATGCACCGTGACCGAGGTGCGCCCGACGCGCACCAGCGTCGCATGCACCGAGACGAGGTCGCCGACATAGACCGGCTTTCGGAAATTCATCGCCTCGATCGCGACCGTCACGGTGCGTGACTTCGCAACCTTGGAGGCGAACACGCCGCCGCCGACATCCATCTGGCTCAACAGCCAGCCACCGAAAATGTCCCCATTGGCGTTGGTGTCCGCAGGCATCGCCAGCGTGCGGATGCAGAGATCGCCGCCCGGCTCCACAGCAGCATCGAGCGGGTCCCGCTCTTGCATATCCGTCATCTAAAACTCTCCCAGCCCGCATCGGGTGCAAAGCGGTCGCCGAATTTTGCCGCCAGCGCGCCGAGTGCGGCGACCACATTGTCGACGCCGCGTGTGCGCGCGTAGTTGAGCGGCCCGCCACGGAACGGCGCATAGCCGGTGCCGAAGATCATGGCGCCGTCGACCGCATCGGCATCGTCCACGATGCCTTCGCGCAAGCAAGCGACGCAGACGTTCGAGATCGGCAGGATCAGACGGTCGGTCGTTTCTTCGGTCGGCTGCCGCGCATCCGGCACAGCCTGCGATTTGTCCGCCTTGCCTTCCTTCCAAAGATAAAACCCCCTGCCGGTCTTGCGCCCCAGTTCGCCCTTGGCGACCTTTTCCCGCAGCCAGGCCGGCGTGTCGGGAAGCAGGTCGCCGAATTTGGAGCGCAACATGTCGCCGACGTCGAGGCAGATATCGAGCCCGACCTGGTCGGCGAGTTCGATCGGCCCCATCGGCATGCCGAATTTCTCGGCGGCCGCGTCGATGACGAGCTTGTCGAGACCCTCGCCGAGCATCAGCATCGCTTCCAGCATATACGGCGTCAGCGCGCGGTTGACGAGGAAACCGGGCGAGCTCGCAACCTTCAGCGGCAACCGATCGATGGCGCCCACAAAGGCAAGCGCCTGCTTCAGAAGCTCGGCATCGGTGCCGTCGTGGCTGACCACTTCGACCAGCTGAAGCCGCGAGACCGGGTTGAAGAAGTGCAGGCCGAGAAGGCGCTGCGGCTTCTGCAAGCCGGCGCGCAAATCCTGTAACGGAATGCTGGAGGTGTTGGTGGCAAGAATCGCAGTCGGCTTCATCCGCGGCTCCAGGCCTGCGTAAACCTTCTGCTTCAATTCCAGCCTCTCCGGCACCGCCTCGATGATGAGATCGGCGTTGCGCACGCCTTCGCCTGTCAGGTCCGGCATCAGCCGGTCCAGCGCGTCGCGCACCTCGATCGGCTTGCGGATGATTTTTCCGAACAGATCGCTCGCACGTTTCATCGCCGAGGCAATCGGCTCCGGCTTCATGTCGGCGAGCGAGACGCGCAGGCCCTGATGCGCGCACCAGGCGGCGATGTCGCCGCCCATCGCGCCGGCGCCGATCACGTGAACGTGCCCGACCTTGCTGCCGGTGCCGGCGACCTTCTTCATCTGCTCGCGCAGGAAGAAGACCCGGATCAGGTTTTGCGCCGAAGGCGTCACCATCAGCCGCGCGAACGAGCTCTTTTCGGCGGCAAGCATCGCAGCCTTGTCGCCGCCATGCTTCTCCCAGAGATCGATCAAGGCGTAAGGCGCCGGATAATGGGCTGGCGATGCCGCCTTGGCGGCCTCTCTGCGCATGCGCGAGGCGAGCAAGCCGCGCGCGGGGCCGGAGTTGAGCACCGCGTTCAATAGGCCAGGCCGTGCGCGCTTCAGCCGCCCGAATACGGCGTCCCTCACCGCTCCGGCAACATGCCGCTCCTGCGTTACAGCATCGACCAGCCCGAGCGCCTTCGCCCGTCGCGCGTCGATGGTCCGCCCCGTGAGCATCAATGTCATGGCTTGCATCGGGTTGACCAGCCGCGTGAAGCGCGCGGTGCCGCCCAGGCCCGGATGCAGGCCGAGCATCACCTCGGGAAAGCCGAAGCGCGCATTGTCGATTGCAATGCGCGACTCGCATGCAAGCGCGACTTCGAGCCCGCCGCCGAGACAGAAGCC
>JBLMWS010000218.1:0-22275 GCA_050257355.1 Gemmatimonas sp. | reverse complement strand
GCATTGAGCGCCATCACCGCGACCTTCACCACGCGCTCGATGACGGCCTCGACGTCGTCGACGTCGCATTTGCCCTCCGACAATTTGGCCAGGCGCTCGGCATCGCGCACGGTCTGCTGCGCCATCGCGAGCGCGAAATGCAGCCCCCAATAGAGCTCGACGTCGCCGTGCCCTGGAAGGGCACGGCGCATGGCCGCGATGAATTTGCGCAGATGATCGATCTCGCGGTTGCGGATGCGACGAATCGCCGGCACCGACTCGATATTGACCCGGATCATGAAACGCGCGGCAGTCGAATGCTGGCTGTCGGGGCCGAGACAGCCGCGCAGCGAAGGGCCGATCAGTGCGCGCAGGATGTCGGCGATATCGGCGATGCTGCCAGCTTTTTCCTCCGCGGCACGCAATTGCCGCAGCCGCTCGCGATTGAGCTGCAGGCTGCGGGTGACGAACAATTCCGCGATTAGCTCGTCCTTGGAGCCGAAATGATAATTCACCGCGGCGAGGTTGACGTTCGCCTCCGCGACGATGTCGCGCAGCGTCACGTCGCCGAAGCCGCGGTCGGCATAGAGCCGCTCGGCTGCGGCGAGAATGGCGGAGCGGGTCTGATCGCTCGACATGTTTCGATCCCGTGCGGTGGTCTTCGGTTTCGTCATTCCGGGGCGACGCGCCAGCGCCGAACCCGGAATCCGGAGGTTGCGGCGCGAGCTTCCGGGTTCGCGCATCCAAGTCGGCTGTTGCCGAGTTGGACAATTAAGTTGCCGAACTCGGGTAAACCCGAGTTCAGGTCGCGCCCCGGAATGACGGAGCCGGCGGGGAGTTGCATTTCAAACAGTTGTATGAAACTATCGTTTCAGGAGCGGATTTGTCAATGCGCGTGTTCCGCGCAGCGGCAATCCGGCCCGTCGCGCTTGCAG
Source organism: Gemmatimonas sp. (assembly GCA_050257355.1). Classification (GTDB taxonomy): domain Bacteria; phylum Pseudomonadota; class Alphaproteobacteria; order Rhizobiales; family Xanthobacteraceae; genus Bradyrhizobium. The sequence goes on along the minus strand of JBLMWS010000218.1, from coordinate 21,361 downwards.
CCGAGCAAGGCCCATGCAGGGAGCCTCGCGGCGTAGCAGCGGCGGGACAACAGTGCGGCCCAAATCTTTGCAAGCCGTTGCAAATCTTTGAGAGAGGAGCGTCCCATGGATTTCACGATGTCGACGAGGCAGAAGGAATGGCTCGATCGGGTGCAGTCGTTCATGACCAAGCACGTCCGGCCCGCCGTTCCCGTCTACAAGCAGCAGGACGCCGAGGGTGATCGCTGGAAAGTGATTCCGGTGCTGGAGGACCTGAAGAAGAAGGCGCGCGCCGAAGGTCTTTGGAACATGTTTCTGCCGCCGTCCTCGCATGAGGACGATGAATTCCGCGGCGCGGGACTGAGCAATCTGGAATATGCCTCGCTCGCCGAAGAGATGGGCCATATCAGCTGGGCCTCCGAGGTCTTCAACTGTTCGGCGCCGGATACCGGCAACATGGAAGTGCTGATCCGCTACGGCACCAAAGAGCAGAAGCGGCAGTGGCTGAAGCCCTTGATGAACGGCGAGATCCGCTCCGCCTTCCTGATGACGGAGCCGGCGGTCGCCTCTTCCGATGCCACCAACATCGAGACCCGCATCGAGCGCGACGGCGATCACTACGTCATCAACGGCCGCAAATGGTGGTCGTCGGGCGTCGGCGATCCCCGCTGCAAGGTCGCGATCGTGATGGGCAAGACCGATCCGAAGGCCGCGCGCCATCAGCAGCAATCGCAGATCCTGGTCCCGCTCGACGCGCCCGGTATCAAGATCGAGAAGATGCTGCCCGTGTTCGGCTACGACGACGCGCCGCACGGCCACGGCCAGGTGCTGTTGGAGAACGTCCGCGTGCCTGCCGGCAATCTCCTGCTCGGCGAGGGCCGCGGTTTTGAGATCGCGCAAGGGCGGCTCGGCCCCGGCCGCATCCATCACTGCATGCGCACCATCGGCAAGGCCGAGGAGGCGCTGGAGAAAATGGTGAAGCGGCTCAATTCCCGCGTCGCCTTCGGCAAGAAGATCGTCGAACATTCGGTGTGGGAGCAGCGCATCGCCGAGGCCCGCATCGACATCGAGATGAACCGGCTGCTGTGCCTGAAGGCCGCCGACATGATGGACAAGGTCGGCAACAAGACCGCCCAGCTCGAGATCGCCATGATCAAGGTCGCTGCGCCCCGGATGGCGCTCAAGATCATTGACCAGGCCATCCAGGCCTTCGGCGGCGCCGGCGTGTCGGACGAGGCGGGGCTTGCGCGCGACTACGCCTCCATGCGCACCATGCGCCTGGCGGATGGCCCCGATGAAGTCCACTGCCGCGCCATTGCCAGACTTGAACTTCGGAAGTATGCAAACGCTCCAGTGAAGTAAAAGGGAGAGCCTCGAGGCGCTCCCTTGGGCGGATTTCGTCTGGCGGAATCGTTTCCGTCATGCCCCGCGAGGCGGGGCATCCAGTAACCCGCGGCGTCAGTGATAGAAGGGCTGGCGTTTCGGGATACTGGATCGCCCGGTCAAGCCGGGCGATGACAGCAGAAAAGGAACGATCCGGCCGGGGCCCCCTCTAAGAAGATCTAAGGGAGCGTCATCGTGGCGGACGGCGTCAGGAAAGACGAGGAGTTTTCGGGCACGCGGCCCGTCGAGGAGCGGCATCGGATCAACGAGGCCAACCTTGACGCCTGGATGCGCGACAACGTTGCCGGCTATGCGGGTCCGCTGACCGTCCTGCAGTTCAAAGGCGGGCAGTCCAACCCGACCTATCGGCTCGATACGCCCGGCCGCTCTTACGTGATGCGGCGCAAACCGTTCGGCAAACTCTTGCCGTCGGCGCATGCGGTCGACCGCGAGTTCCGGGTGATCTCTGCGCTCGGCAGACAGGGCTTTCCGGTCGCCCATGCCTATGCGCTCTGCAGCGACGACAGCGTGATCGGCGCGGCGTTCTACATCATGTCGATGGAAGAGGGCCGCGTGTTCTGGGATCCGACGCTGCCGAGCCAGACGCCGCAAGCGCGACACCAGATCTTCACCAGCAAGATCGAGACGCTGGCGAAGCTGCACGGCTACGAGCCGGAAAAAATCGGCCTCGCTGATTTCGGCAAGCCCGGCAACTATTTCGCGCGCCAGGTCGACCGCTGGACCAAGCAGTATCGGGCGTCCGAGACGCAGCACATTGCCGAAGTCGAGAAGCTGATCGAGTGGCTGCCGAGGACGCTGCCCGAACAGAAGCGCGTCTCGATCGTCCACGGCGACTACCGGCTCGACAACATGATTTTCCACCCGACAGAGCCGCGGGTGATCGCCGTGCTGGATTGGGAATTGTCGACGCTCGGCGATCCGATGGCCGATTTCACCTATCTGCTGATGCAATGGATCATGCCGGGGCTGGAAGGCGCCGACTTCAAGGCACTCAACATTCCGACCATGGAAGAGGCGGCGCAGATCTATTGCAATTTCACGGGCACTGCGCTGCCGGACCTCAACTGGTATTTTGCCTACAACCTGTTCCGCCTCGCCGGCATTACCCAAGGTATCGCCGGCCGCATCCGCGACGGTACCGCAGCGAACGCCAAAGCTATCGAATCCGCCAAGCGCACCGTCCCGCTCGCAAAGGCCTCATGGGCCTACGCGCAAAAGGCCGGCGCGGTTTAGCGGAAACCGACACCCGCTTTTTCGCAGCCGGGTGAGCGTAGCGACACCCGGGGCTCTCTACGCATCCCCGCATGTCGCCGCGCTCATGCGGGCTACTCGCTCAACCACAACAGCAGTCGCATTCATCGCCTGAGAGTGCCTCGCGGCCTTCCTTGGCCAGGAAATAGACGATCGCCAGCGCGCCGACACTGTCGATCCACCACGCGCCGAAAAGCCAGTGGGCGAAGAGCGTCGCGACGACGACGAACGACAGCCATCCGCAGGCAACGGCCTCGATCGCATCGGCGCGCAGCGCGCGACTGCCGATTTTCTGGGCGATCGCAAGTTTGCGGTAGGCGAGGTATCGCATGGCCGGAATTGCGAGCAAGGCAATCGCAAAGCCGGGCCAGGAGAATTCAACGCTTGCGCCGGTCCAAAGCCGCCAGGCTGCGGTGATCACCACATAAGCCGCCAGACCAAGCAGCAGCGCGCCGGCAATGCGGCTGGCAATATGCTCGGCGCGTTCCGAGAAGGCTTGCCCGTGCCGCAATTCGACGGCTAGGCGCCAGATCAGCACGCCCGCAGACGCCAGTTCAATAACGCTGTCGAGACCGAAGGCGAACAGCACGAGGCTGCCAGCCGCAATCCCGGAGGCGATCGCCACCACCGCCTCAAACGTCATCCATCCGATGGTCAGCCATTCCAGCCGGAAAGCGTCGCGAACCAGTGCCTGCCGATCGGGTGACTGCGGGGAAGAAGCCGCGATCGTTTCTGTCATGCTCCGATTATATCGCCGCGGAACAGGGTGTTCGCAAGTAACGCGCGAGCCCTGCAAGGCCGTCAGCGATTAGGGGGTGAAACGAAGCGACCCCAGCGCGCTCGACGCGCGTCGTGATGGGCTTCGCTGCCGATTGACCTATCCTCCGAACCCGCGGGACCCTACGCCGCCACCAGCCGCTGCAGGAATTCCGCCACCTCGCGCCGCAGGGTTTCGACCTCCGACTGCACACGTTCAGAGGCGGAATTGACCCGCGTTGCCACTTGACCGGTGTCGGTCGCGGCCTGGCTGATGCCGCTCACGTTGGAGGCGACTTTAGAGGTGCCGGAGGAGGCCTGCTGCACGTTGCGCGCGATCTCGCCGGTCGCGGCGCCCTGTTGCTCGATCGCGGCGGCGATCGCGGTGGTGATCTCGTTGATCTCGGTGATGGTGTGCGAGATCGTCTCGACCGCGGCAACCGAGATGGTCGTGCTCTCCTGCATTTCGCCGACCTTCGCCCCGATCTCTTCGGTGGCTTTCGCGGTCTGCGAGGCCAGGGTTTTCACCTCGGAGGCGACCACGGCAAAACCGCGGCCGGCTTCGCCTGCGCGTGCCGCCTCGATGGTGGCGTTGAGCGCAAGCAAATTGGTCTGCTCGGCGATCTCGCTGATCAGCTTGACGACGTCGCCGATCCGCATCGCGGCCTGTGCCAGGTTGCGAATTTGAACGTCCGCGCGGCCGGCCTCGCTCACCGCGCGGTCGGTCGCCTCCTTGGAACGGCTCACCTGCCGTCCGATTTCGCCGATCGAGGACGAAAGCTGATCGGCGGCGCTTGCCACCGTCTGCACATTGGTAGAGGCCTGGTCCGAGGCGCTCATGACGCCGGCTGACTGCCGGCTGGTCTCTTCGGCGGCCGCCGCCATCTGCTCGGCGTCGGTTTCGAGATCGGTGGCGGCCGTTGCGAGGCCTGCCGTGATCTCATCCAGCCGCGTACCGAAATTCTTGGCGAGTCCTCCGATCTCGATCACCCGGCGGCCCAGGCTGTCGGTTCCCGAATTGATGACGCTGGCCGAGCGACGGAAGGATCCGGGCAGGCCGCGCACCAGGATCTTGCGATAGTTCTTGCCCTGGCTCGCCGCCTGCATCGAGGCCGCCGCCTCGCGCACGAAGGCGTCCGTGATATCGAGCATGTCATTGATGGATTTCTGCATCAGGCCCAGTCGGCCGGGCTGGCGGCTACTCAAGATGCGTGCCTCGAGATCGCCTTCATAAGCGCGCCGGCAGACTTGCGCGGCTTCGTCGAGGACGCGCGTTGCGCTGTGCAGACTGCGGAGCGTTGCGGCGACCAGCGCCAGGAGCACAACCAGCAGTACCGCGGCTGTTGCCTTTGGCAGCGGATCGACCAACGCAAGCCCGAGAAGCACGACCAGTGCGAGCACGCCGGAGCAGGCCGTAGCAAGCTTCGCCCTAGAGAGAGAGCACGAATTCGTCATAGGCGACGCCTTGTTGCTTGAGGTAATCGATCATCAGGCGGTAGCCCGCGCGCAGGCCTTCCTTGGCGTTGGCATGGCGCGCCTCTTCTTCGCACAGCAATTTATAGATCGGCACGATTCGTTCGACGGCGTCGCGCTCGGGTTTGCGTCGATTGGAATGATGGCCGATGATGTCGCCTCGGCCGTCGAAGGTCGGCGTCACGTGGGCGAACACCCAATAATGGCTGCCGTCGCCGGCGAGGTTGACGACGTAAGCGAAGATTTCCTGCTTGGCCTCGATGGTATCCCACAACAGTTTGAAGACGCAGCGCGGCATGTCGGGGTGGCGGATGATGCTGTGCGGAGCCCCGATGAGTTCGGCCGCGGGATACCTTGCCATCCGGACGAAGACGTCGTTGGCATAGGTGATGCGGCCTTTCAGATCGGTCTTCGACACGATCAGCTCCTCATCACCGAGCACGTGCTCGATGCCGGTCGGCCTGACCTTGGTTTGCATCATTGCTGTGGTCCTCAGAACGGAGGCCGGCTGCGCTTCGTCGCGCAGCCGCAACCGGTTCCCTAATTACGGCAATAATGCTTAAGCGAAGGTGAGCGAGCCCCGTGGATGGCGCGCCGACGGCCCGCGTATTTCTTGGCGCGCCGTCCCGAATTTTGATCGAGATCAAGCACGCCTCGAATTTTGATCCTTGAACGTGCGGCTGTCATTTCAATCAATCGAAACGGGAAGGGCCTGTGTCCGGCCTTGCCTGCGCTCTCTGACTCCTCGGGACGAGGAGATGCAAGACTCGGACGCGAACAGCGCCGCTGGAATGCGGACCCAGGTTAAATGTGCAGTCATTGCGAGGAGCGTAGCGACGAAGCAATCCGGAGTCGCATGCATGGCTCTGATTGCTTCGCTTCGCTCCCAATGACTGCGAAAGGTGTTTGTCAATCGAATCCGGAAGCAACCAAGCAAGTCGCCGCGGCGATCGTGCTCAAACCGGCTTGCCCGCATACGGCATCGAGGCCGTGAGGCCGCCGTCGACCGGGAAGGCCTGGCCGTTGACGTAGGAGGCCTCGTCGCTCGCCAGAAACAACCCCATCGCCGCAATCTCATGCGGCTGGCCGGCGCGCTTCAATGGATTGAGCTGGCCGATTTTGTCGGTGGTGCCGCGCTCGGCAGCGCGCTCGAAGATCGGCTTGGTCATGCCGGTCTCGATCAGGCCGGGGCAGACCGCGTTGATGCGAACTCCGGTGCCGGAAAGCGAATAGGCCGTGGTCTGCACCAGGCTGATCACGCCGGCCTTGCTGGCCGCATAAGGATGGCCACTGGCGCCGGCCTTGAGGCCCGCGACCGAGGCGGTGCAGACGATCGAACCAAAACCCTGTCGGGTCATGTGGGGAATGGAATGTTTGACGGCGAGAAACGGACCGATCAAGTTGATGCGCAAAATCTCCTGCCAATGGTCCACGGTCTGTTCGGTGAGCGGCACCAACCCGCCGCTGATGCCGGCATTGGCCCAGATCGCGTCGAGCTTGCCGTATTTCTTCAGCGCCTTGTCGATGAAGCCTCTGACATCTGCTTCCGATCCCGCATCCGCCATCACGGCTTCGGCCGTTCCGCCCGCCTTCGTCACGGCATCCACGGTGTCCTTGACGCCCTCGCTGCGATCGACCGCGACCAGCCTCGCGCCTTCCTTTGCGAACAGCAGCGTTGCCGCGCGGCCGATGCCGCTTCCGGCGCCGGTGATGATGACGGATTTGCCTTCGAGGCGGCCCATGCGTTTCTCCCTTTTTCCGCCGCCTTGCCGCGGCGCGGAATTTCAAACAGATTTTCAAACGCCGATGTCACTTGAGACCGTGCGTGCTCTCACGTACAGCGACAGCAAAGAGTAGGGAAGGTCCTTCGTCGATGTCCGAGTCCGATCAACCCTTCGTGGCTCAGCATGCCGTTCCGAAAGGGGTCGTCGCCACGCGCTGGTGGTGGGTCCGCCACGCGCCGGTGCGCGAGGACGGCGGCTGCATCTACGGCCAAACTGATATCGGTTGCGACACCTCCGACCGGGTCGTGATGGAGGCGGTCGGCAAGATCCTGCCGCGCAATGCGGTCTGGTTCGCGAGCAACCTCAAGCGCACCCATCAGACGGCCGAGGCGATCTGGGCCGCCGGATTTCCGCGTCCGCTGGAATTGATCCAGGAAGCGGCTTTTGCCGAACAGCATCTCGGCCGGTGGCAGGGACTGAACCGGGGTGCGTTCATGGCAAGCCGTCCTGTCGAAGTCGGCAGCTATTGGTTTGCGCCGGTTGATGAGCCCGCGCCCGGCGGCGAAAGCTTTCTCGACCTCTATAACCGCGTGAAAGCCGCAGTCGACCGCATCAACACCGAACACGCCGGCCGCGACGTCGTCGTGGCTGCCCATGGCGGCACCATCAAGGCCGCGATCGGGCTTGCGCTCGGCGGCATGGTCGAGAAGGGACTTGCCTTCACCATCGACAACTGCTCGGTGACGCGGCTCGATCATCTCGCAAGCGAAGCCCATAGCGGCTGGCGCTTGCCGATGGTGAACCAGCAGCCTTGGATCGCCGACGCCGCGCACAAAGCCATGCACCAGCCGGCGGGGCCGGAGATCACGAGCGAAAGCAAGCTCGCCTGAGCGGCCGGCGCGTCGCGCGCTATTCGACTTGCAGCATTGGAAACAAACCGGCCCGTGCCGGGGAGTGAATGGGAGGATCCAAATGACCTTGTTCGACATGAGCGGCAAAGTTGCCGTCATCACCGGCTCCTCGCGCGGCATCGGCCGCGCCATCGCCGAGCGCATGGCCGAGCATGGCGCGAGGGTCGTGATCTCCTCGCGCAAGAAAGCAGCCTGCGATGAGGTCGCCGAAGCGATCAACGCCAAGGCGGGCAAGCAGGTCGCGCTGTCGGTCGCCGCCAACATCTCCACCAAGGACGATCTGAAGAATCTGGTCGACGAGACCAACCGCAGCTTCGGCAGGATCGATGCGTTGGTCTGCAACGCCGCGTCCAATCCCTATTACGGGCCACAGGCGGGAATATCAGACGACCAGTTCCGAAAGATTCTCGAGAACAACATCATCGCCAACACCTGGCTGATCAATCTCGTCGTTCCTCAGATGATCGAGCGCAAGGACGGCACGATTACCATTGTCTCTTCGATCGGCGGCTTGAAAGGCTCGACCGTGCTTGGCGCCTACGCGATCTCGAAAGCCGCCGACATGCAGCTCGCGCGCAACCTCGCCTGCGAGTATGGCAAGCACAATATCCGCGTGAACTGCATCGCGCCCGGCCTGATCAAGACCGACTTTGCGCGGGCGCTGTGGGAAAATCCGGAGACGCTGAAGGCGTCAACCGCCCGCGCGCCGCTGTTGCGCATCGGCGAGCCGGACGAGATCGCCGGCGCCGCGGTGTTCCTGGCGTCGAAGGCGGGAAGCTTCACGACCGGCCAGACCATCGTCATCGATGGCGGCGCGACGATCAGCTAGGGGCACGTCATGCCGGGGCGCGCGTGAAACGCGCGAAGCCGGGATCTCGCGCTGCAATCTCGGGATTTGCGGGTGCGCTCGCGAACTCGAGTGAACCCGAGTTCGCCAATCTTGTGTCCAAGTCGGCAACAGCCGAGTTGGACGCGAGTGCCCCGGAATAATGGACTAGTCCAGCGCCGCGTAGACCAGATTGCGCACCAGGGTGCGGGTGTAATCGCGCTGGTTGGGCGCCTGCGACATGAAGACGGTGAATAGCTCCTCCTTCGGATCGATGAAGAAGAAGGTCCCGGCCATGCCGCTCCAGTAGAATTGGCCGACCGAGCCGGAGAACGAGGCGATGCCGGGCGTGGTGCGCACGGCAAAACCCAGTCCAAAGCCATGGCCGGGCGCCAGCAGTGTGCCCTGGATCTTCACGCCGGGAGAGAGATGATCGGCGGCCATCAGCTCCAGCGTCTTGCGGCCGATGATCCTGGTGCCGTCCAACGCGCCGCCATTGAGCAGCATCTGGCAGAAGCGGGCATAATCCATGGTGGTCGAGACCAGGCCGCCGCCGCCGGATTCCATGGCCGGCTTCTCCAGCATGTTGAAGAGCTGAATCTTCTCGCCGTTCCAGGGATCGGTCGCAAATGGCTCGGCAAGCCGAGCGGCATTCGCCGCGCCGGTAAAGAAGCCGGTCTCGGCCATCTGCAAGGGGGCGAGAATGCGCTCGGTCAGGAAGGTGCCGAGCGACTGGCCGGTGACGACCTCGATGATGCGACCCAGGATGTCGGTGGAGCGGCTGTAGTTCCACTCCGCGCCGGGTTGGCAGATCAGGGGCAGGCTTGCCACCAGCGCGGCGTGTTCGGCGTTCGTGATCTTGCGGCTGCGCAGCCGCGTCTCCCGATACAGCTGTTGCACCAGGCTGTTGCCGGTGTGATCGTAAGTGATGCCCGAGGTGTGCCGGAGCAGGTCCTGGATGGTCATCGGACGCTCGAGCGGCACGACGTCGAGCTTGCCGTTGTTCTCGACCCCCACCTTCTGGTCGGCAAATTCCGGGATGAACTTGGCCACCGGCTCGTTGAGCAGAAACCGGCCTTCCTCCAGCAGCATCATGATGCCGACCGAGACGATCGGTTTGGTCATGGAGAAGATGCGGAAGATACTGTCCTGGGCCATCGGCGCCGGCGCCGCCGGGCTTTGCCGGCCGACGGCGTCGAACCAGCCGATCCGGCCGCGTCGCGCCACCATGATGGTGGCACCGGGCATTGTCCCTTTGTCGACCTCGCGCTTCAAGGCATCCGACAGCCGTTGCAACGCGGCGACGCTCAGCCCCAGCGTGTCGGGCTTGGCCTCGGGCAGAGGCGGGGTCTGGGGGACAGAAGTGGGCTTGGCGGCGGTCTGCGCGATCATGGTCTCTCCCGTTGCTCTTGTTCTTGCCTAAATCGAAGTCTGACCCAGAAGTCGCGCCTTGAACAGCGCCTCCGGCCCGCTTCACCCTTGCAAATGAGCCATGGCTTATGCTTCAAGGGCGCAGGTCCGGCGGCACAGCTTCGGTCCCGCTAGGAGTGTAGCTCAATTGGTAGAGCACCGGTCTCCAAAACCGGGGGTCGTAGGTTCGAGCCCTACCACTCCTGCCAGCGAAGCCGTTGAAATTAATCGAAAGTATTGCGGCGTTCCAACCGGCCGGCCCTGGCCTGCCTTGACCTTTGCCCCTCCAGGCAGTACATAGCGCGCAACCCGCAGCCGGCCCGTTTCTCGGATTTCCGGCGCGGCATTGACATCCCCGAACAGTCGAGCCCGCTTGTCGGCTCATCCTTCAAATAGAGGGTTGGGCGGCTGTAGGCCTGTTCGGTTTCCTTTCAATCTTGATACGTCTGGCGACGGACGCGGACCCTTAAAACGATGGCTTTCAGCCCGTTCAAATTCCTGCAGGAAGTGCGCTCGGAGACCGCCAAGGTCACCTGGCCGACCCGCCGCGAGACCATGATCACCACCATCATGGTGTTCGTGATGGTCGCACTGGCGTCGATTTTCTTTTTCGCTGCGGATCAGGTCATCCGCGTCTTGGTCACATTCGTGCTGGGCATCCACTGATGGCAACGGCAGCAACATTATCGTCTTCCGACAAGCGCTGGTATATCGTCCACGCCTATTCGAACTTCGAAAAGAAGGTCGCCGAATCGATCCGCGAGCAGGCCAAGCAGCGTGGACTTGACGATCTCTTCGAGCAGGTGCTGGTTCCGACCGAGAAGGTGACCGAGGTCCGCCGCGGCCGCAAGATCGACGCCGAACGCAAGTTTTTCCCCGGCTATGTGCTGGTGAAGATGAAACTCACGGATGAGGCCTTCCACCTCATCAAGAACACCCCGAAGGTCACGGGCTTCCTCGGTGCGGAAAACAAGCCGATGCCGATCTCGGAAGCCGAAGCCATGCATATCCTGCAGCAGGTGCAGGAAGGCGTGGAACGGCCGAAGGCCACCGTGTCCTTCGAGATCGGCGAGAACGTGCGCGTGGCCGACGGCCCGTTCGCATCGTTCTCGGGCGTGGTGGAAGAAATCGATGAGGCGCGCTCGCGCGTGAAGGTCGCGGTGTCGATCTTCGGTCGCGCCACGCCGGTTGAACTGGAATTCAATCAGGTCGAGAAGGTCTGATTGGAGAACGCGAAGCAGAGCTTCGCGTGACTTGAGGACGTGGGAGGAGAGGGCGGTGAGCCAGCCGCTCCGATCCGAACCACGAACCTGAAACCGCCGGCGCCGAGCCGGCAGAACAGGAGTGATAGATGGCTAAGAAAGTGACCGGATACCTGAAATTGCAGGTGCCGGCCGGGGCTGCGAACCCGTCGCCCCCGATCGGTCCCGCGCTTGGTCAGCGCGGTCTCAACATCATGGAGTTCTGCAAGGCGTTCAACGCCCAGACGCAGAAGGAAGAAAAGAACACCCCGATCCCGGTGATCATCACGATCTACGCGGACCGCTCCTTCACCTTCGAAATGAAGACGCCGCCGATGTCCTACTTTCTCAAGCAGGCGGCCAAGATCCAGTCCGGCTCCAAGGCGCCGGGCCGCGACAAGGCGGGCAAGGTGACCAAGGCGCAGGTGCGCGAGATCGCCGAGAAGAAGATGAAGGATCTCAATTGCGACACCATCGAATCGGCCATGAAGATGGTCGAGGGCTCCGCCCGTTCGATGGGTCTGGAAGTTGCGGGGTAAGCGGCGATGTCAGTCGGAAAACGTTTGAAGAAGGCCCGCGAAGGCGTTGATCGCGAGAAGCTCTATTCGCTGCCCGAGGCCATCAAGCTGGTCAAGGAACGCGCCAAGGCGAAGTTCGACGAGACCATCGAGATCTCGATGAATCTCGGTGTCGATCCGCGCCACGCCGACCAGATGGTTCGTGGTGTGGTCAGTCTCCCGAACGGAACCGGCCGCACCGTGCGGGTCGGCGTGTTCGCTCGCGGCGCCAAGGCGGATGAGGCGAAGGCGGCCGGCGCTGACGTTGTCGGTGCCGAGGATCTCGTCGAGAAGGTGCAGGCCGGCAACATCGACTTCGACCGCTGCATCGCCACTCCCGACATGATGCCGCTGGTCGGCCGTCTCGGTAAGGTGCTCGGTCCGCGCGGCATGATGCCGAACCCGAAGGTCGGCACCGTGACCATGGACGTGACGTCCGCCGTGAAGGGCGCCAAGGGCGGCTCGGTCGAGTTCCGGGTCGAGAAGGCCGGCATCGTGCAGGCCGGCATCGGCAAGGCCTCCTTCGCCGAGGACAAGCTGGTCGAGAACATCCGCGCGCTCGCGGACGCGGTCGCCAAGGCCAAGCCCGCCGGCGCCAAGGGCACCTACATCCAGCGCGTCGCGGTATCCTCGACGCAGGGACCGGGCGTGAAGGTCGATACCTCGACGCTGCTCGCCTGAGGTCAGGCTTTTAGAGATACGATCAAGGGGCGGAATTGGGTGACCAGTTCCGCCCTTTGCATGTGAAGCGGCCGCGTTAACGGGAAACAAGAACAATGCCCGAAAAGGTCCTGGTCTATTCGCGTTTTCCCAAATCACTGATGCAGCGCATCGGCCAACGCTTCGACCTCCTTGATGCCGGCGGCAAGCCGCTGCACGAGGTGCTTGCGAAAGCCGACCTGGATCAAGTTCGGGCCATGATCACGCAGGGCAGCTCGCCGCTCAACGGCGAGATGATGGATGGTTTACCGAAGCTCGGGGCGATCGTCTGCTACGGCACGGGCTATGATGGCATCGATCTCGGCGCGGCAGCCGCTCGCGGCATCGCGGTCGGCCATAGTCCGGGCGCGAATGCGTCATCGGTCGCCGATATCGCGATGACGTTGATGCTCGCGGCGGTGCGGCGGCTGGTGGTCGCCGACTCCTATGTGCGCAGCGGCGATTGGGCCGCCGCCAGGCCCTCGCCGATGATGCGCCCGCAACAGGGCATGCGCGGGCGCAAAATCGGCGTTTACGGGCTGGGCGCGATCGGCCGCAAGATTGCCGCGCGTGCAGCCGCGTTCGAGGCGGAGGTCGGCTATTTCAGCCGCAGCCGGCATGATGGGCCCTACCAATATTTTCCTTCGCTCGAGGCGCTCGCGGAATGGTGCAGCGTGCTGGTGATTGCGGTGCGCGCCGGCCCGGAGACGCACCACGCTGTCGATGACCGCATCCTGGGAAGGCTCGGCGAGGATGGCTATGTCATCAATATTGCCCGCGGCTCGGTGATCGACCCGGATGCCCTGCTCGGTGCGCTCAGGCAAAAGATCATTGCGGGCGCCGGTCTCGATGTTCATGCCCGGGAGCCATACCCGCCCGATGAGCTGACAAGCCTGCCGAACGTGGTGCTGACGCCGCATATCGGCGGCCATACGCTCGAATCGCACCAGGCTATGCAGGATTGCGTGATCGCGAACCTGTCGGCGTTCTTTGAGGGCAGGCCATTGCCCTATCAGGTGACCTGCGGTTGAGGGCGGGATTTCGGCAGAGACCGCCAGTGAAACTGGTGTGAATTTTGCCCTTGGCAAGCCGCCGAAGACCCGTTAAAGAACGCGCTTCCGGACGTGCTGGCTTCGGCTGGCCCGTCTGTGCTCGCATTCCGAAAGCGGTACGAATAGGAGGTCATTCCTTTCAGGACATCCCCAAAGGATCACCCGAAAGGAAGACAGGCCTGTTCGTCTTTGATCGGTATGCGGCGAGGGGTTTTCCGGCTTGCCGGAAAGTCCCTATCCTGTCCGAGACTGCAGGCGCCCGCGGCGAAATGATAAATTTCACCAACGGCTTAATCGCATGGCCTGCATAGACGGGTGAAGACCGGATTTTGGCTTCCCGCCGCAGCGTCGCGGTGTGCGGCTGATTTGGTTCGAACCTCGACACCCCGAGGGGTCCTTTGGGCTTTTCGGGAGGGCAGGCTTCAAGATCGTCGTCTTGCCCATTTCGTGGGGGCCCAAGGGTCCTGCAACGTGAAGTCTGGGCGGGACGATGGGTGCAACCCGGCGGTCCCGCTGCATGCGAAGGCCGCCAACCGGAGAGAGCTTGCTGTGGAACGAGCGGCAAAAAAAGAGGCGGTCGAACAGCTCAATGAGGTCTTCAAGACCACGAGCGTGGCGATCGTTGCTCATTATTCCGGCCTCACCGTGGCCCAGATGCAGACCCTGCGCAGGCAGATGAAGCAGGCGGGCGCGGCGGTGAAGGTCTCGAAGAACCGTCTCGCCAAAATTGCTCTTGAAGGCACTGACGTCGCTGCCATCGGTTCCCTGCTGAAGGGGCCGACCGTGATCGCTACCTCGCAGGATCCGGTTGCGGCGCCAAAGGTCGCCATCGAATTCGCCAAGGCGAACGAAAAGTTCGTCATTCTTGGCGGCTCGATGGGCAAGACCGTCCTGAATGTCGACGGTGTGAAGGCGCTCGCCTCACTGCCGTCGCTCGACGAGTTGCGCGGCAAGATTGTCGGCCTGATCATGGCGCCGGCGACCAAGCTCGCCCAGCTCTCCAACGCGCCCGCTGCAAAACTCGCGCGCGTCATTCAGGCTCATGCCTCAAAGGGCGAAGCGGCCTGACGCCCTTCGCAAAACTCAAACCCTGGTTCGAACCAAATCACTTAAGGAAGAAGATCAATGGCTGACTTGCAGAAAATCGTCGACGACCTCTCCAATCTCACCGTGCTCGAAGCGGCCGAGCTCGCCAAGCTCCTGGAAGAGAAGTGGGGCGTATCGGCTGCCGCGGCGGTCGCGGTTGCGGCTCCGGGTGGTGCGGGCGGTGGCGCCGCCGCTCCGGCCGAAGAGAAGACCGAGTTCACCGTCGTGCTGGCGGCTTCCGGCGACAAGAAGATCGAGGTCATCAAGGAAGTCCGTGCCATCACCGGGCTTGGCCTGAAGGAGGCGAAGGACCTCGTCGAGGGTGCTCCGAAGTCGGTGAAGGAAGGCGTGAACAAGGAAGAGGCCGACAAGATCAAGGCCCAGCTCGAGAAGGCTGGCGCGAAGGTGGAATTGAAGTAAGCAGAGCTTGCATCAGTTCTGTCCCGGGTAAGCGTAGCAGGGCCTGCGGATATCTCTTCGCCTTTGTGGTTGACCGGGTCAGACCCGGTCATCGGAAGACGAAGGGAGACTTCCGCGGACCGACGCGAGTTCCGGGGGTCGAGATTTGGGCGCTACCCGGGGCATGGACCGGGGAACGCTGCAAAAGACGTGCAAAGGGGCGGCCCGTTGCGCGTCGAACACAAAAAAGTGTGGGGATTCGTGGGCTTGCCCCTCGAATCTCCACGATTGTCATCCCATATCGGGACGGCAGCACGAAAGCATGGTCTTACGGCGGAGACGGCGGCGTTATCGCTTTGAGCCGTTGGGAGAATAGGCAATTTCGGGCTTTTGCAGTCCGTAACGAAACTGGTTCTGACGGGCGGGCGCGCTCCTGCGCCCCGCACGTTATTTTGCGTTTTGATGGTCTGAAGAACAAATTCAGGACTTAATTGGCCTGGAACCGGGCTTCTGGCCTTCGAGATGGATCGAAATTCAACCCGGGGGGCGGTGGCAGTCGCACTCCGGAGGGATCGCCCCCTTGAAGGGCGATGAAACGAGAGGCCCCCATGGCGCAGCAGACATTCACCGGTCGCAAACGCGTACGCAAGTTCTTTGGACATATTAAGGAAGTCGCCGAGATGCCGAACCTCATCGAGGTTCAAAAGGCATCTTACGACCAGTTCCTGATGGTGGAGGAGCCCCAGGGCGGGCGTCCGGACGAGGGCTTGCAGGCCGTTTTCCGCTCGGTATTCCCGATCTCGGATTTCTCCGGTACCTCCATGCTGGAATTCGTCCGCTACGAATTCGAGCCGCCGAAATATGACGTCGACGAGTGCCGCCAGCGCGGCATGACCTTTGCTGCGCCGCTCAAAGTGACGCTGCGGCTGATCGTGTTCGATATCGACGAAGAAACGGGCGCCAAGTCGGTCAAGGACATCAAGGAACAGGATGTCTACATGGGCGACATTCCGCTCATGACCATGAACGGCACCTTCATCGTCAACGGCACCGAGCGCGTCATCGTTTCCCAGATGCACCGTTCGCCCGGCGTGTTCTTCGACCATGACAAGGGCAAGACCCACTCCTCGGGCAAGCTGTTGTTTGCCGCGCGCGTCATTCCCTATCGCGGCTCCTGGCTCGATATCGAGTTCGACGCCAAGGACATCGTCTACGCGCGTATCGATCGTCGCCGCAAGATTCCGGTGACCTCGCTGATGTTCGCGCTCGGCCTCGACGGCGAGCAGATCCTTTCCACCTTCTACAAGAAGATCATCTACAAGCGCACCAAGGAAGGCTGGCGCGTTCCGTTCGACGCCAACCGCTTCCGCGGCTACTCGACCGTCAACGACCTGATCGACGCCGACACCGGCAAGGTCGTGCTCGAGGCCGGCAAGAAACTCACCGTGCGCGCCGCGCGCCAGCTCCAGGAAAAGGGGCTGAAGGCGCTGCGCATGCTGGATGATGAGCTGGTCGGCAACTACCTGGCCGAAGACCTCGTCAATCCGAAGACCGGCGAGATCTATGCCGAGGCGGGCGAAGAGATCACAGACAAGCTCCAGAAGGCGCTGAACGAGCATGGCTACAAGGAGCTGCCGCTGCTCGACATCGATCACGTCAATGTCGGTCCCTACATCCGCAACACGCTGCATGCCGACAAGAACATGACGCGCGAGGACGCGCTGTTCGACATCTATCGCGTGATGCGCCCGGGCGAGCCGCCGACGCTGGAATCGGCGCAGGCGATGTTTCAGTCGCTGTTCTTCGATGCTGAGCGCTACGACCTGTCTGCGGTCGGCCGCGTCAAGATGAACATGCGGCTTGACCTTGATGCGCCGGATACCCAGCGTACACTGCGCAAAGAGGACATCCTCTCGGTAATCAAGACGCTGGTCGACCTGCGCGACGGCAAGGGCGAGATCGACGACATCGACCATCTCGGCAATCGTCGTGTTCGCTCGGTCGGCGAACTCATGGAGAACCAGTACCGCATCGGCCTCTTGCGCATGGAGCGCGCGATCAAGGAGCGCATGTCCAGTGTCGATATCGACACCGTGATGCCGCAGGACCTGATCAACGCGAAGCCTGCCGCCGCCGCGGTGCGCGAGTTCTTCGGCTCCTCGCAGCTGTCGCAGTTCATGGACCAGACCAACCCGCTGTCGGAGATCACCCACAAGCGCCGCCTGTCGGCGCTTGGGCCGGGCGGTCTGACCCGCGAGCGCGCCGGCTTCGAGGTGCGCGACGTGCATCCGACGCATTACGGCCGTATCTGCCCGATCGAGACGCCGGAAGGTCCGAATATCGGTCTGATCAACTCGCTCGCCACCTTCGCGCGCGTGAACAAATACGGTTTCGTCGAAACACCGTACCGCAAGGTCAAGGACGGCCGCGTCACCGACGAGGTGGTCTATCTCTCGGCGATGGAAGAAGGCCGCTATCGGGTCGCCCAGGCCAACGTGCCGCTCGATCCCAAGGGTCGTTTCACCGAAGACCTCGTGGTGTGCCGTCACGCCGGCGAAGTCGTGCCGATGACGCCCGACAAGGTCGACTATATGGACGTGTCGCCGAAGCAGCTCGTTTCGGTCGCCGCCGCGTTGATCCCGTTCCTCGAGAACGACGACGCCAACCGCGCGCTGATGGGCTCGAACATGCAGCGTCAGGCGGTGCCGCTGGTCCGCGCCGAAGCGCCGTTTGTCGGCACCGGCATGGAGGGGGTCGTTGCGCGCGACTCCGGGGCTGCGATCGCGGCCCGCCGTTCCGGTGTGGTCGATCAGATCGACGCCACCCGCGTCGTCATCCGCGCCACGGAAGATCTCGATCCGACCAAGTCGGGCGTCGATATCTATCGGCTGATGAAGTATCAGCGCTCCAACCAGTCGACCTGCATCAACCAGCGTCCGCTGGTGAAGGTGGGCGACAGCGTCAAGAAGGGCGACATCATCGCTGACGGTCCTTCGACCGATCTCGGCGAGCTCGCGCTCGGCCGCAACGTGCTGGTCGCGTTCATGCCGTGGAACGGCTACAACTTCGAAGACTCGATCCTGCTCTCCGAGCGGATTGTGAAGGAGGACGTCTTCACCTCGATCCACATCGAGGAGTTCGAGGTGATGGCCCGCGACACCAAGCTCGGTCCGGAGGAAATCACCCGCGACATTCCGAACGTTTCGGAAGAAGCGCTGAAGAACCTCGACGAGGCCGGCATCGTCTATATCGGCGCTGAAGTACGCGCCGGCGACATCTTGGTCGGCAAGATCACGCCGAAGGGCGAAAGCCCGATGACGCCGGAAGAGAAGCTCCTGCGGGCGATCTTCGGCGAAAAGGCCTCCGACGTGCGCGACACCTCGCTGCGCGTGCCGCCGGGCGTGCAGGGCACGATCGTCGAAGTGCGCGTGTTCAACCGCCACGGCGTCGACAAGGACGAGCGCGCGCTGGCGATCGAGCGGGAGGAGATCGAGCGTCTTGCCAAGGACCGCGACGACGAACAGGCGATTCTCGACCGCAACGTCTACAGCCGTCTTGCCGAGCTGCTCGAGGGCCGGCAGGGCATCTCGGGTCCCAAAGGCTTCAAAAAGGACACCAAGATCACCCGCGCGGTGCTTGATGAGTATCCGAAGTCGCAGTGGTGGCTGTTCGCTTCGCCCAACGACAAGCTGATGGCCGAAATCGAGGCCATGCGGAAGCAGTACGACGAGTCGAAGAAGGGGCTCGAGCAGCGCTTCCTCGACAAGGTCGAGAAGCTGCAGCGTGGCGATGAATTGCCGCCCGGCGTGATGAAGATGGTCAAGGTCTTCGTCGCGGTGAAGCGCAAGATCCAGCCCGGCGACAAGATGGCCGGCCGTCACGGCAACAAGGGTGTGGTGTCCAAGATCGTGCCGATCGAGGACATGCCGTTCCTCGAGGACGGTACGCATGCGGACATCGTGCTCAACCCGCTCGGCGTGCCGTCGCGCATGAACGTCGGCCAGATTCTCGAGACGCATCTCGGCTGGGCTTGCGCGGGCCTCGGTCGGCGGATTGCGCAGACGGTGGATGCCTACCTGTCCAAGCAGGACGTCAAGCCGTTGAAGGAGACCTTGAAGCGGATCTACGGCGACGACGAGACGATCAAATCGCTCAACGACAATGAGTTGATCGAGCTCGGCCGCAACCTGAGCCGCGGCGTGCCGATTGCAACGCCGGTGTTCGACGGCGCCAAGGAAACCGACATCGAGGAGATGCTGAAGCTTGCCGGCATGGATGCCTCCGGGCAGTCGACCGTCTATGACGGCCGCACCGGCGATCCTTTCGACCGCAAGGTGACGGTGGGCTACATCTATATGCTGAAGCTGCACCATCTCGTCGACGACAAGATCCATGCGCGTTCGATCGGTCCGTACTCGCTGGTCACCCAGCAGCCGCTGGGCGGCAAGGCGCAGTTCGGCGGCCAGCGCTTCGGCGAAATGGAGGTGTGGGCGCTGGAAGCCTATGGCGCCGCCTACACGCTGCAGGAAATGCTGACCGTGAAGTCGGACGACGTCGCCGGCCGTACCAAGGTGTACGAGGCGATCGTGCGCGGCGACGACACGTTCGAGGCCGGTATTCCGGAATCGTTCAACGTGCTGGTCAAGGAAATGCGCTCGCTTGGCCTCAACGTCGATCTGCACAACTCCAAGATGGGGCAGGCCCCGACCTCCGAGGCGGCCGAGTAACCCGCACCATCGCTGCCCGGCGCGCGCGCCGGGCATGCACGCCCGACCCGCCGGTCGCGAGGGCAGGGCGCGGTACACAAGAAGTTTCGAATTTCCTGCCGGCCTTTGACCGGTACGCGAGGAGAAGACGATGAACCAAGAGATTATGAATCTCTTTAATCCGACGACGCCGGCTCAGGTCTTCGACCAGATCCGGATTTCGATCGCGTCCCCCGAGAAGATTCTGTCCTGGTCGTACGGCGAGATCAAGAAGCCGGAGACGATCAACTACCGTACCTTCAAGCCGGAGCGTGACGGCCTGTTCTGCGCGCGCATCTTCGGGCCGATCAAGGACTACGAGTGCTTGTGCGGCAAGTACAAGCGGATGAAGTATAAGGGCATCATCTGCGAAAAGTGCTCGGTGGAAGTGACGCTGTCGCGCGTGCGGCGCGAGCGCATGGGGCACATCGAGCTCGCCGCGCCGGTCGCCCACATCTGGTTTCTGAAGTCGCTGCCCTCCCGCATCGGCCTTCTGCTCGACATGACGCTGAAGGACCTGGAGCGGATCCTCTACTTCGAATACTACGTCGTGCTCGAGCCGGGTCTTACCTCGCTCAAGGACCGTCAGCTCTTGTCAGAAGACGAGTATCTGAAGGCGCAGGATGAGTTCGGTCAGGACAGCTTCACCGCCATGATCGGTGCGGAGGCGATCCGCGAGATGCTGAAGGCGCTGGACCTCGAGAAGCTCGAGACCACGCTGCGTGCGGAGATGGCCGAGACCGACTCCGACATCAAGCACAAGAAGCTCGCCAAGCGCTTGAAGATCGTCGAGGCGTTCCGCCATTCCGGCAACAAGCCGGAGTGGATGATCCTCACGGTCGTCCCGGTGATTCCGCCGGATCTGCGTCCGCTGGTGCCGCTGGACGGCGGCCGCTTTGCGACCTCCGATCTCAACGATCTCTACCGCCGCGTCATCAACCGCAACAACCGCTTGAAGCGGCTGATGGAGCTGCGCGCGCCCGACATCATCATCCGCAACGAAAAGCGCATGCTGCAGGAGGCCGTCGACGCGCTGTTCGACAACGGCCGCCGCGGCCGCGTCATCACGGGCGCCAACAAGCGGCCGCTGAAGTCGCTTGCCGATATGCTCAAGGGCAAGCAGGGCCGCTTCCGGCAGAACCTACTCGGCAAGCGCGTCGACTATTCGGGACGCTCGGTGATCGTGGTCGGTCCCGAACTGCGCCTGCATCAGTGCGGCCTGCCGAAGAAGATGGCGCTCGAGCTGTTCAAGCCGTTCATCTATTCGCGGCTTGACGCCAAGGGTCTGTCCACCACGGTGAAGCAGGCGAAGAAGCTGGTCGAGAAGGAGCGGCCGGAGGTCTGGGACATCCTGGATGAGGTGATCCGCGAGCACCCCGTTCTACTCAACCGAGCCCCGACCCTGCATCGCCTCGGCATCCAGGCGTTCGAGCCGGTGCTGATCGAGGGCAAGGCGATCCAGCTTCACCCGCTGGTCTGCGCCGCGTTCAACGCCGACTTCGACGGCGACCAGATGGCCGTGCACGTTCCGCTGTCGCTGGAAGCGCAGCTCGAAGCGCGCGTGCTGATGATGTCGACCAACAACATCCTGCATCCGGCGAACGGCCAGCCGATCATCGTGCCGTCGCAGGATATCGTGCTCGGTCTGTATTATCTCTCGATCCAGCGCGAGGGCATGCCCGGCGAGGGCAAGGCCTTCGGCGACATGGCCGAACTCGAACATGCGCTGCACGCGAAGGTGATCCACCTTCACAGCAAGATCAAATACCGCTGGGAAGGCACGGACGAGACCGGCAAGCCGGCCCGCCGCTGGATCGAGACCACGCCCGGCCGCGTCATGCTCGGCAA
>JBLMWS010000217.1:0-6029 GCA_050257355.1 Gemmatimonas sp. | reverse complement strand
GACGGCTTGTGGTTAGATTGGGTGATGCCGCGGAAGATGTAATCGTTCATCAGAGCGCCACCGAAGGCGAGGTCCCATGGCTCGAAGGCCGGAGCCGGCGGGGCCTTGAAGGCCTTGGTCGGCAGGTCAGCCGCGAAGGCCGAGCCCGATACGATTGCTAGCGCCGTTGCTAACAAAACTGCTTTCTTCATGATAATCCCCATCACACTCCAAGTTCAGCCCGACCTTGGCAGCGCCCCCCAGGGCAAGCGGTATCCGGCTGCAGCCCAAAATCTCTATGACGGGCACTGTGGAACGCGACGCACAGACCGTGAAGCCAAAAACACGAGCATCTGCCGCCTTTTTGGGCGTTTGAGCCCTTCCAGCTCAGGTTGTTCGGAATGTGTGGCATTCCGACAACAACTTGGAGAGTCACTGCTCCGGGCGATTACGGAAAGCACGATCGCGAAAAAGGCGGCAACGCCGGGAGCATTGCGAATCAGCGATACGACTCACGCGCCACAAGTTGTCTCTCATGCAGAAGGGCCACGGCGAATGCCGCGGCCCTTTGTTGTCGGCCCTTCCAATTATCGCAAGCGGCAGGCGAAACCGGCAAAGCGACCTGCAAGTCAGGCTCGGCCGGCTCGCCTTCTATTAGCTTTGCTCGTCGCCGCCGGCGGACGCACCGTCGCCCCATGATGGCGCCGGGCTTGGAGTCGCCCAGCTTGAGGCCGGTGCTTCCGGCTCGGGGGCCGGGGCCGGAGCAGGCTTCGGAGCAGCCGACTTCTTCCTGGCTGCGCTCTTCTTCGGAGCAGCTTTCTTCGCGGCTTTCTTGGCAGCTTTTTTGGCCGTTTTCTTTGCAGCCTTTTTGGCGGATTTCTTCGGCGCCGATTTCTTCGCCGATTTAGCGGCCTTCTTTGCCGACTTCTTCGAAGCCTTCTTCGCCGCTTTCTTCGCGGCTACGACCTTCTTCTTTTTCCCCTTCTTGCCCTTCTTGGCCTTCTTCGCCTTAGCCATCGTGGTCCTCCTGTTGCCGCCGATCAATGTCCATCGGGCGCTTCAAGTCGTCCGCTTCAATCTTTGGCCGGGCCGGTCGATCATGTCGATCCTGGCCGGGGACCTCCTGTCGCCCAATCGAGAAGCTCAATGGTGTGAACGACAGGGACTGACGTGCCGCCGGCAATCTGCACCATGCACCCGATATTGCCCGCCGCGATCATGTCCGGCTTGACGCTTGCGATGTTGGCGATCTTGCGGTCGCGCAGTTGGCTCGCAATGTCAGGCTGGAAAATGTTGTAAGTCCCCGCCGAGCCGCAACACAAATGGCTCTCGGGTATATCTTTCACCACGAATCCATTCTTGGAAAGCAAATCTTTCGGAAGGCCTGTGATTTTCTGTCCATGCTGCAGCGAACAGGCCGAGTGATAGGCGACGACGATGCCGCTTTGTTGCTGCGCGCGCTTCAGTTCGATGCCGGCAAGATACTCGGTGATGTCCTTGGCGAGCGCCGAGACCTTGGCTGCGGCTTCCGCAAAATTGCGGTCGGTGCGCAGCATATGGCCGTAGTCCTTGATCACGGTGCCGCATCCTGAGGTCGTGATCACGATCGCATCGAGACCCGCGCGCTCGGCCTCGGCGGTCCAGGCCGCGACATTGGCGCGTGCCCGGCCCAGAGCATCATCGTCACGGCCCATGTGATGGGTGAGCGCGCCGCAGCATTGCTCGTCCCGAACCAGCACCACCTCGATGCCGTGGCGGGTCAGAATGTTGATGGCGGCCTGATTGATTCGCGGCGCCAGCACCTGTTGTGCGCAACCCTGCAGCAGCGCGACGCGTCCGCGCTTCTCTCCCTGAGCCGGAAACACGTTGCCCGGCGCAGTTGCCGCCGCCGGCAAATGCTCTGGCGAAAGGGCCAGCATGGCTCTGACGCGACGCAGCAATGTGGGGCCCTCCGCCCGCGCTTTGCCCGCCGGCAACAGTCCCAATAACGGCCGGGCGAGCCGCCCGAGCCTGACACTCAAGCGGAAAGCGGCCGGCCGTGGCAGCACGAACGCAAGAACGGAGCGCAACAGCCGCTCGGTCAGCGGCCGCCGGTACTGCTTCTCGATCCGCACCCGCGCCTGGTCGACGAGGTGCATGTAATGCACCCCGGAGGGACAAGTCGTCATGCAGGCCAGGCAGGAGAGGCAGCGGTCGATGTGCTTGACCACCTCTTGCGTCGGCGGCCTGTCCTTCTCCAGCATCTCCCGGATCAGGTAGATCCGCCCGCGCGGACTATCGAGCTCGTCGCCGAGCAGCACGTAGGTCGGACAGGTCGCGGTACAGAAGCCGCAATGCACGCAGGCGCGCAGGATCTTGTCGGCCTCCGCGATGTCGGGATCGGCGAGCTGGGCCAGGCTGAATTCGGTCTTCATGCGCCCTCCCGCGTGAGCCGGCCGCGATTGAAGATGCGCTTCGGATCGAAGCTGTTGCGGACCCGTTCGCTCAAGCTCGCAACGCCCGCGGGCTGCGGATGGAACACATCGATCGTGCGACGGACCTCCTCCAAGCCGCGGATCAGGGTGGCGTGGCCTGCCGCGGCCTCGGCGCGCTTGCGCACGACCGCTGCTTGCGCGTCAGGCTTGGGCGGCAGCGCGGCCCAGATCAATCCACCGCCCCAATCGTAGATGACCTCGCCCCCGGTCTCGCGGGCGAGCGCGCTGCCAAGCGCGCCGCCAGATGCCGGCGGGCAGACGATCCGCCACACCGGCCAGGCCCCGAGCGGGCCGTTTGCCGCGAACGGGCGCACGTCGCGAATGGCGTTCCAGGCCTCGCAGGAGGCCGCATCTTCCACGATCTCAGCCGATCCGAACGGCTTGAGCGCCTCGGCAAGCGAGGCGGCACGATGCCTGGCCGAGGCCAAAATGCCCTCCAGGCGCAGCAAGGTCACGGACTCGCGTGGGGCGCCGAAACTGCCCAGGCCGTCGACCGCGCCGCGCAACGCCGACGCCGGCAGATGGGCCGCCGCAGAGACATCGAACGGCGAGCCTAGCGCCTGCGTCATCGCGTGGTTCGCGGTGGCGTCATCGAGCGCACGCAGCACCAGCGTCCGCTCGGCTTCCGGCCGCGGCATCACCTTCAGCGTCACCTCGGTCATCACCGCGAGCGTGCCCCAGGAACCTGCGAGCAGCTTGCAGAGATCGTAGCCGGTGACGTTCTTCACGACTTTGCCGCCGGTCTTGAAACTGTCGCCGAAGCCGGACACCGCGTGCGCGCCCAGCAGGTGGTCGCGCACGCCGCCGGCCTTGATGCGCCGCGGCCCGGCGAGGCCGGCCCCGATCATGCCGCCGATGGTTCCGCGTTGCGGCGTTCCCAGGAGAGCCGCGGTTTCGACCGGCTCAAAGGCGAATTGCTGGTTCTTGGAATCGAGCAGCGAGGCGACGTCCGCAAGCGGCGCGCCCGCCTGAACCGTGATGATCAGCTCGTTGGGTTCATAAGCGGTGACGGCGTTCAGCGGCGACAGGTCGAGCACCGCGTTGGTGGCCATCACCTGCCCGATCATCCGCTTCGAGCCATGGCCGATGATCTCGAGCGGCTGCTCGGCGGCAATCGCCGCGCGCACGGCCTCCTCGACGTCCTTGGCGTCTCTTATTTTCAGCGTATCCACGGCTTAAGCGCGTAGCGAAATTCTCGGCCGAAATCAAATGCGCAGGCATACCGCCTTGGTGGCAATCCCACGCCGGGCTGAGCGCGATCTCACTTCGATCGGCATCGAATCATCCGAGGATACAATTCGCCATAGATCGAATTGTAGTCGTCGCGGACGTTTCGTCGCGACAGAGGGATGAAGGAGAGACCGGCATGGGTCGATATGCAATCAAGGAACGGACGATCAGCGAAGCCGTGAACGGCGGCGGATTGCTGGTGGTGGCGCAATGGGAGGCGAAGGCCGGCGAGGCCGACAGGATCGCCGAGATCCTGGACCGCTTTCTCCGGGAGGCGCAGACCGAGCCCGGCGTGAAGCTGTTCCTGATCGGCAGGGCCACGGACAATCCGGCCCAGTTCCTGTTCTACGAACTGTTCTGCGACGAGGCTGCGTTCAAGGCGCACCAGGAAAGCCCGCATTTCAAGACCTACATCGCGGAGCAGGCGCTGCCGCTGCTCGCCAGGCGCGAACGCACGCAATACGCGCTGCTGTAGCCGGGCTGTGCCCGGATCACGGCCATAGGCCGTTGCAGCCCTTGAAAAACCCCGCTGCCTCGCTTCGATTTCCATCGAAGCGGGCACCGAAACAGACGCCGCGGCGCTGCGTTGACAGCCGAAGGCAACGGCGCGGCGCCGAACATTTTAGACTTCGGGTACCCGCATGACCGACTATTCTACTGCAATCAAGCTCGATCCCCGCGAGGAGCATTTCCGCATTCCGGGACCGCGCGAGGGATTATCGCTCTTCCTGCGCTTCCTGTCGGCGGCCGCCGCTGGATCGCAGCCGCGGCGCGCGGTGCTTTACGTGCACGGCGCGACGTTTCCCTCGGCCCTATCCGTCGCGCACCGCTTCGACGGCAAATCATGGCGGGACGCGCTTTGCGAGGCGGGCTTCGATGTATGGGCGCTCGACTTCTACGGCTTCGGCCACTCCGACCGCTATCCGGAAATGGAGCAGCCGCCGGGCGACAACCCGCCGCTCTGCGTTGCCGAGGATGCGGCAGGGCAGCTCGAGCGCGCGGTTCGCTTCATCCTGGGCCACCACAGCCTTGAGAAGCTGTCGCTGATCTCGCATTCGTGGGGCTCGATGCCGACCGGGCTGTTCGCGGGGCGACATCCCGCGCTGGTCGACCGCATTGTGATGTTCGGTCCGATCGCGCGGCGGGGTCCGCGCCGCTACGAGGCCGCGCCGAAATATCCGGCCTGGCGCATCGTCACGGTGGAAGACCAGTGGAATCGCTTTGTCGAGGACGTTCCCGCCCATGAACCGCCGGTGCTGTCGCGCCGCCATTTCGAAGAGTGGGGCGAGCGCTATCTCGATAGCGATCCGGCGAGCCGCTCGCGCGATCCGGCGGGCGTCAAAACGCCGCTCGGCCCGTTCAGCGAGATCATCAAGGCCTGGCACGGCGGCCTCACCTACGATCCGTCGCAGGTGCGATCGCCGGTTGCGATCATTCGCGGCGAATGGGACGGCTTGATGCTCGATGACGACGCGCGCTGGCTGTTCGACGCGTTAACGCAGGCCTCGGTCAAACGTGATATCAAGATCAGCCGGGGCACGCATCTGATGCACCTGGAAGCGATGCGGCTTGCGCTCTGGCGCGAGAGCATCGGCTTTCTGCGCGGCAATGACGTCGCGCCAATTCCGTCCTGAACCAGAGAGGAGAAAACGATGTTTTCCGTGATCTTCGAAGTCCTCCCGGCGGTGGGCAAGAAAGACGACTATCTGGAGAAGGCAAAGTACTTGAAACCCATCATCGAGACGATCGACGGCTTCATCGACAATGAGCGGTTCGAAAGCCGCCGCAAGCCGGGCTGGGTCTTGTCACACTCGGGCTGGCGCGACGAGAAATCCCTGGTGCGTTGGCGCACCCAGGGCGAGCACCACGCCATGCAGGAGAAAGGGCGCTTCGAGGTGTTCGAGGACTACCACCTGCGCATCGGCGAGGCGACGTTCGATACCAATCCACCGAAAGAGGCGCCGATCCGCGAACTGCGCCTTGACGAGACCGAGGTCGGGTCAGGCAAATTTGTGACCTTCACCGAGATCACGCCTGTGAAGGGCGCGGCGTTCACGGCGCAAACCGATCTGTTGCCCGCCCATTTCGGCCTCGACCTGAAAGATGGCGGCGTCGTTGATCACGACATCTACGACAGTATTTATAACCCGGGAAAATTTGCGCTGCTGGTCGGATGGAAGGATGCGGAAGCGGCGAGCCGCTGGACGCCGCGCAAGATCGACGGCGTCGAAGCGCTACGGCATCGCAGGATCCGCGTCGTGCGCGATTACGGCCGCTTCGACCGCCGCGAGGCGCCGCAATACTATCCCGACGTCAAGGGCGACAGGAAGACGCTGCATCCGAAGC
>JBLMWS010000216.1:0-6163 GCA_050257355.1 Gemmatimonas sp. | reverse complement strand
CTTCGCTTTGCCCACCCTACTGTATCCGGGATCACACCGGCCGCTCGCCTTTCACCGTCACGCGCGTGCCTGAACGCGTGTGCGGCCAGTAGTCCCACATCGCGCGGTGCTGGGTGCAGCGATTGTCCCAGAAGGCGATCGCGTTTTCGCTCCAGCGGAAGCGGCACTGGAACAGCGGATTTTCCGCGTGCTGGTAGAGATAGGCGAGGACCGCATCGCTCTCGTCGCGCGGGATGCCGATGATGTGGCGCGTGAAGCCCCGGTTGACATAGAGCGCCTTCTTGCCCGTCACCGGATGCGTGCGCACCACGGGATGCTCGGCATGCGGATAGTCCGGCTTGTCGGCGACGCCGTAATTCGCATACAGCCCGCGATAGATCGGCTCACCATCGTGCAGCGCCGTGAGCCCATCGAGATAGGTCTTCATGCGGTCCGACAGCGCTTCATAGGCGGCATACATGCTGGCGAACAGCGTGTCGCCGCCGTGCGGCGGACACTGCTTGATATAGAGGATCGAGCCCATCGGCGGCTCGAGATCGCAGGACACGTCGGTGTGCCAGCCCTCGCCATTGGCGCGCGGGCTGTCCTTGTCCGCATAGATCCGCATCAGCGCCGGATCATCGCCCTCATGAGGTGCGGCGGGATGAATGTGCAATTCGCCGAACTTGCGCCCGAAGGCGAGATGCTGGGCCGGCGTGATGTGCTGGTCGCGGAAGAAGACGACGAGGTTTTCGGCGAGCGCGCGATGGATCTCGGCCATCTGCGAGTTGGAGCGGGCCTCGTCGGAGACAAGCTTTCCGATATCGACGCCGGAAATCTCCGCGCCGATGATCGGGGTGAGCTTGTCGACCCCGATGGTCTCGTAAGGCTCGCCCTCGCCGCCAATGTGCCGATAGCGCGGACCTTGCTTGCTGGACAGCGAGCTCATGGCGTTCCTCCTCCGACTTGTTGTTGTGGAGGTATGCTAGCTCCAGGCGGGACAAGCGCAACAGGCTCGCTGTCGTTCCGGACAAGCGAGTTCCCCGCAACGCGCAGCGGTGTCGGGCGGCGAGCGCCGATCCGGGGCGACGGATGCGGCTATTCCGCGGCGCCGGCCTGCTCCGGCACCTTCGCAGCGCTGCCGTAGCGCTGGTCGATATAGTCGATCACCAGCGCCTTGAACTCGGCGGCGATCGTCGGGCCCCGCAGGGTGCGGAACTTCTTGCCGTCGACAAAAACCGGCGCGGCCGGAGCTTCGCCGGTGCCGGGCAGCGAGATGCCGATATTGGCGTGCTTGGACTCGCCGGGGCCGTTGACGATGCAGCCCATGACGGCGACGTTGAGCGTTTCGACGCCCGGATATTTGGTCTTCCAGACCGGCATCTCGTCGCGGATGAAATCCTGGATCGAGCGCGCCAGTTCCTGGAACGTGGTCGAGGTGGTGCGGCCACAGCCGGGACACGCCGCGACCAGCGGCACGAAGGTGCGAAAGCCCATGGTCTGCAGGAGTTCCTGGGCCACCTGGACTTCGAGGGTGCGGTCGCCGCCGGGTTCAGGCGTCAGCGAAATGCGAATGGTGTCGCCGATGCCCTGCTGCAGCAGAATGCCGAGCGCCGCGGACGATGCGACGATGCCCTTTGAACCCATGCCGGCCTCGGTGAGGCCGAGATGGATGGCGTAATCCGAGCGGCGCGCCAGCTCCTGATACACCGCGATCAGGTCCTGCACGGCGGAGACCTTCGCCGAGAGAATGATGCGGTTTTTCGGCATGCCGAGTTCTTCGGCGCGCTTGGCCGACAAGAGCGCCGACTGCACCATCGCCTCGCGCGTCACCGCTCGCGCATCCCGCGGATTCGGCGAAGAGGCGTTCTCATCCATCAGCTTGACGAGCAGCTCCTGGTCGAGCGAGCCCCAATTGGCGCCGATGCGCACCGGCTTGTTGTTTTTGTTGGCGATCTCGATGATGTCGGCGAATTGCGTATCGCGCTTGTTCTTGAAGCCGACATTGCCCGGATTGATGCGGTATTTGTCGAGCGCCTCCGCGCACGCCGGATATTCGGCCAGGAGCTTGTGGCCGATATAATGGAAGTCGCCGATCAGCGGCGTGGTGATGCCGCGCTTGCGCAAGCCGTCGCGGATGTGGGGGACGGCGGCCGCCGCCTCTTCCCGGTCCACCGTGATACGCACCATCTCCGAGCCGGCGCGCGACAGCGCCGCCACCTGCTCGACGGTGCTCGCGACATCCGCGGTGTCGGTGTTGGTCATCGACTGCACCACGATCGGTGCGCCGCCGCCGACGGCGACTTGGCCGACCATGACTTGGGTGGTCTGATGCCGTGGCGCGGGGCCGGCGATATCGGTTTCGGACAGTTTTTCGGGCTTGTTCATGGGGGCTTCGATATCAGGTTTTGGTGACATTCAGCAACGGATCAGGGGGAACCGCAACGGTCGCGCTCGGCCGGTTAACCAGAAAAAGTCCAGCAATGACAAGCAGGGCTGCGGCGCCAAAGGCGAGGCTAAGCCGGTCATGCATGATGAAATAGCTAGCCACGACGCCAAACAAAGGGGTGATGAAGGTAAAAGCCGACAATTTGCTGGCCGAATAGGCCTTCACCAATGCGAACCACAGCGTAAAGGTGGTTCCAACCACCCAGACCGCCTGGAACACCATCAGCGCTACGGAAAGCGGGCTGGGCGGATGGGTAATGGTCTCGCCGGACAGCCAGGCCGCCAGTCCCAGGATCGGGATCGATAGGGCGACCTGATAGCCCAGCGCCTTCTCCGGCGGCGCAAAGCGCAGGCGCGTACCCTTGGCGACCAGCGTGGTCGCGGCCCATAGCGCCCCGCCCCCGACGATCATCAGATCGCCCATCAGCACCTTGGAATCGACATCGGTCTGCGGAACGCCGATGGCGAGCGCAACGCCAAGAAAACTCAAGGCCAGTCCGCCCCATTGCCCCGCGCCCAAGCGCTCCCCGAGCATCTGGAAGGAGCCGAGCGCCACGAAGAACGGTGCCGTGTACAGAAACACCACCGCGCGCGAAGCGGTCGTGAAGCGCAGGCCCTGATAGATCAGCACGAACTCGACGCCGAACATCAGCCCGGCAAGCAGGCCGGGCCACAGCGTTCCGTCCCGCTCGAAAAACTTCGCGCCGCGCAAGGTGCCGATCAGGAGCAGCACCGGCAGCGCACCGGCCGAGCGCATCGCGGCCTGCAGCATCGGCGGGATATCCGGCAGCACCAGTTTGACGGCGATCTGATTGAAGCCCCAGGTGAAACACAGCATCAGCATCAATGCGATGGCGCCCGGGCTGAGCGGCCGCCCGGCCGATGAAATCACTTGCTTCGAGGACATCTCTCTCCCGTGGCGCTGATGGCGCCTCGTCTCTTGTCGTTGATGTTACTGCGGCTGGATCGGCTTCATGCGGCCTTTTGGCAATGGGCGCAAAGGCCGGAGATTTCGAGGACGGACAGTTTCGGAACAAAGCCCGAGGCGCGCGCCGCGGCGTTTAGGGTTTTTGCCACGGGCGCCGCCGGAATTTCGCCGACCGCCCCGCAGCGGTCGCAAATCAGGAATGCCACCATGGCGGCATCGTCGTGGTCGTGGGCGCATGCCAGGAAAGCGTTGCGGCTCTCGATGCGGTGGACGAGGCCATTGGCCATCAGGAAATCGAGTGCGCGATAGACCGTGATCGGCGCCGGCCGCGGCATCGATCTCGCCAGCGCGTCGATAATCTCGTAGGCGCCGAGCGGGCGGTGGCTGGCGAGCAGCGCCTGCAACACCTGGCGGCGAATCGGCGTGAATTTCTGCGCCCGCAGCGCGCAAACCCGCTCCGCATGGATGATTGCGTCGGCGGCGCAACGGCCGTGATCATGATCGGGGGCTGGAAAGGCCGGTTTTTCGGAGGTCATTTCTATTAAATTCTAGCATTTTGGCCGGCGATCCCAAAGCCCGCACGTCAGGTGATGCCTGCCATGTGCCAGGCGAGTATCGCCCGGCTTGTTAACCCGCCATGAATTGATCATAAGCTAGCTTATTATATCCGAGCTTATTGGAGATAAAGCTTATGGTCCGCGGTTCCGTGGATGCCAACTTCCTGTTCACGCTGGCCGAATTGCACCGGCTGCTGCGCGCCTATGCGGACAAGGAGGCGGCGCGCTTCGGCATCACGCGCGCGCAATGGGCCGTGCTCGCCAAGGTCGAGCGCAGCGAGGGCATGAAGCAGACCGAGCTCGCCGAACTGATGGAAATGCAGCCGATCACGCTGACCCGGCTGATCGACAAGCTCTGCGGCCAGGGATGGATCGAGCGGCGCAGCGACGCCGCGGACCGTCGCGTCAACCGGCTCTATTTGCGCAAAGCCGGCCGCCAGCTCCTCGGCAGGATGAGCGGCCTGCGCTCCGAACTCACCGCCACCGCGCTGGAAGGCATCAATCCCGCGGAAGCCCACCGGCTTCTGACACAACTCGAACAGGTCAAGGAAAACGTGCGCAACGCCATTCAGAACACGACGGGCGAGCCGGTCCGCAAGGAGCAACGCTATGGCTGATCCGGTCCTGAAGTTTCCGCCCGAACAGAAGGACAAGGGCGAACAGCCGCGGATCAAGCGTGCGGCCGAGCCGAAGCGCCGGCTGATGGCGGGCCTGCGGCGCTACCGGCGCTTTCTGCTGCTCGTCGTGCTGCCGATGGCGGCGGCGATCGGCGGCCTCGTCTTTTATCTCAACGGCGGCCGCTATGTCGGCACCGACGACGCCTATGTCGGGGCGCAGAAGGTGCTCATCACTCCCGATATCTCCGGCAAGATCATCAAGGTCGTGGTGAAGGAAGGTCAGCACGTCAAGCAGGGCGATGTGCTGTTCGAGATCGACCCGGTGCCATTCCGCCTTGCGGTGGAGCAGGCGAAGGCGGCGCTCGACCAGGCGCACACGACCTACGACAACCTCGTCGCCAACATCAAGATTTACGGCAAGATGCTCGATCTGGCCGACCGGGCCGTGGAGCTCAAGCAGCGCGACGTCGATCGCAAGTCGCAACTGGTCAAGAACAGCTTCGGCTCGCAGCTGGACCTCGACAACGCGGCAAACGCGATGGTCACCGCCGGCGCGCAGGCAGAATTCGTGCGCCAGCAACTCTCCAACGCGAAGACCCAGCTGCTCGGCAACCCCGAACTGCCACTGGAGCAGTTTCCGCCTTACGCCCAGGCGAAGGCAAAACTGGATGAAGCACAGCGCGACTTGGATCACTCGGTGCTGCGCGCACCGATGAGCGGCATTGCGACTCAAGTCGATCAGATCCAGCTCGGCCGCTTCGTTCCCGCCGGCACGCCGGTATTTTCCATCATGGACGTCGACCATCCCTGGGTCGACGCCAATCCGAAGGAGAGCGACTTCACCCATGTCGCGGTCGGCCAGCCGGTCGCGCTGGAGGTCGATGCATTCCCGAACCACCTGTTCAAGGGCTATGTCGGTTCGCTCTCGCCCGGTACCGGCGCGCAGTTCGCGATCCTGCCGCCGCAGAATGCGACCGGCAATTTCGTCAAGGTGGTGCAGCGCGTGCCGGTGCGCATCTACTTCGATGCGAACGACAAATACGTGAAAAAGCTGAAGGCGGGCATGAGCGTCTATGCCACCATCGATACCGGCCATCGCCGCTCGCTGGCCGCCCTGCTCGGCCTTTCCGCGACGGCCAACCAGGACCAGGACTGACCGTGTCGAGCGCAGCCCCCGCTTCGCTGGCGGTCCCCGGCCTGCGCCGGAACATGGTGACGATCTGCGCCATGACCGCCACCATCATGCAGGCGCTGGACACCACCATCGCCAACGTCGCGCTGCCCTATATGCAGGGCTCGCTGTCGGCCTCGCAGGACCAGATCAACTGGGTGCTGACCTCCTACATCGTCGCGGCCGCCATCATGACCGCACCGGTAGGCTGGATCGCCAACCGCTTCGGGCGCAAGCGGACCTTCATCATCTGCTCGGCCGGCTTCACCATCGCCTCGGTGATGTGCGGGCTCGCGCAGGACATCAACCAGATGGTGCTGTTCCGCCTGCTGCAGGGCGTGTTCGGCGCGGCGCTGGTGCCGCTGTCGCAAGCGGTGATGCTCGACTATTACACGCTGCAGGAACGCGCCAAGGCGATGTCGATCTGGGGCATGGGCGTGATGATGGGCCCGATCATGGGGCC
>JBLMWS010000215.1:0-4165 GCA_050257355.1 Gemmatimonas sp. | reverse complement strand
CGCTGGTTGTAGACATCGAGGCACACGGCTCCAAGCAGCACCAGGCCCTTGATCACCTGCTGATAATCGATGCCGATGCCGAGGATCGACATGCCATTGTTCATGACACCCATGATCATGGCACCGACAACCGCGCCGCCGACCCGTCCCACCCCGCCGTAGGCGGAGGCCCCGCCGATGAAACAGGCGGCAATCACGTCGAGTTCGAAGCCGGCGCCGGCCTTGGGGGTTGCGGTATTGAGACGCGCGGCGAAGACGAGGCCTGCGAGCGCGGCCAGCACGCCCATGTTGACGAAGGTCAGGAAGGTCAGCCGCTCGGTCTTGATGCCGGATAATTTGGCCGCCTTGGCGTTGCCGCCGACCGCATAGATCTGCCGCCCGATCACGGTTCGCCGCGTCATCAGGCCGTAGAGCGCAATCAGCACCGTCATGACGACGAGGACATTCGGCAGGCCGCGATGCGAGGCGATCAGATAGGTGAAATAGAGCACGACACCCGCAAGCACGACGCTCTTGCCGACAAAGAAGGCATAAGGCTCCACCTCGATGCCGTGCGACTGCTCGCGCCCGCGGGCCTTGGCGGCAGCGTAAACCAGCGCGAACGCAAGCCCGGCGCCGATCAGGAGCGACGTCGGATGAAAGGTGCCGGCGCCGGCAAACAATTCCGGAATGAAGCCGGACGACAGCTTCTGGAACGTCGATGGAAACGGCCCGACCGACTGCCCCTGCAGCACCGCAAGCGCAAGCCCCTTGAACACCAGCATGCCTGCCAGCGTCACGATGAAGGACGGAATGCCGAAATAGGCGACCCAATAGCCCTGCGCCGCGCCGATCGCTGCGCCGACCAGGAGACAGGCGATGAAAGCGATCGGATAGGCAATGTGATAGCGAACCATCAGGACGGCGGCGACGGCGCCGACGAAACCTGCCACCGAACCGACCGACAGATCGATGTGGCCGGTCACGATGATCAGCAGCATGCCGAGCGCCATGATGACGATATAGCTGTTCTGCAGCACGAGATTGGTGAGGTTGAGCGGCTGCAGCAACGTGCCGTCGGTCACGACCTGGAAAAACAGCATGATCGCGAACAGCGACAGCAGCATGCCGTAATTGCGCAGATTGTGCTTGATGAACCCGGTGGCCTTGCGTTCTTCGGGCAGCGAAACCGTCTTGTCGGTCATGGCCGCACTCCTCCCATCCGCATCCCGTTCTCGCCCATATCGTTCCGGGATGCCTTGTTGCGCATGATGGCGCGCATGATTTTCTCCTGCGTGGCCTCGCCCTGCGCAAACTCGCCGACGAAAGCGCCGTCGTTCATCACGCAGATGCGGTCGCAGATGCCGAGCAATTCAGGCATCTCGGAGGAGATCACCACGACGCCCTTGCCGGCCTCAGCCAGCTCGTTGATGATGCAATAGATCTCGTATTTCGCGCCGACGTCGATGCCGCGGGTCGGTTCGTCCAGGATCAGCACTTGCGGGTCCGTCATCAGCCATTTCGACAGCACGACCTTCTGCTGATTTCCGCCCGAGAGCTGGCCCGTTTCCTGATAGACGTCGGCGCAGCGGATACGCATCCGGGTTCGATAGTCACTCGCGGCCCTCAGCTCGGCTATGTCGTCGATGATCCAGCGCGGCGCCACCTGGTCGAGGCTTGCCAGCGTGATGTTCTTGCGCACGTCGTCGGCGAGAATGAGCCCGAGTTGCTTGCGGTCCTCGGTCACGTAGGCAAGGCCGGCATCGATCGCGGCCGGCACGCTGGAAAGCTCGATCTCGCAGCCGTCGAGCGCGAGTTGGCCCGTGACGTTGCGACCCCAGGAGCGACCGAACAGGCTCATGGCGAACTCGGTGCGGCCGGCGCCCATCAGGCCGGCGATGCCAACCACTTCGCCACGGCGAACGTGAAAATCGACGTTCTTGATCACCTGTCGCTCGGGATGGAGCGGGTGATGTACGGACCAGTTTCTGACCTCCAGAACCGGACCGCCGATGCGGGCGTGACGCTCCGGAAAGCGGTGCGCCAGGTCACGGTTCACCATGCTGCGGATGATGCGGTCTTCTTCCGCCGGTTGGGTGCGGCAATCGATGCCGTCGACTGTGCGGCCGTCGCGCAGCACGGTGATGCGGTCGGCGACGCGGGCGACCTCGTTCAACTTGTGGGAAATCAGGATCGAGGCGATGCCTTGCTCGCGAAACGCCAGCAGGCGCTCGAGCAATGCCGCGCTATCGGCTTCGTTGAGGCTGGCCGTCGGCTCGTCCAGGATCAACAGCCGCACGCGCTTGGAAAGCGCCTTGGCAATCTCCACCAATTGCTGCTTGCCGACGCCAAGGTCGGTGATCAGCGTGTCAGGATGCTCGCGCAGACCCACCTGGCCCAGCAGGTCCTTGGTCTGCCGGTAGACGGCATCGCGGTCGATGACGCCGAGCCGCGCCGGCGGGTGCGATAGAAAGATGTTCTCGGCAATCGACATCAGGGGGATCAGCGCCAGTTCCTGATGGATGATGATGATGCCGAGCGCCTCGGAATCATTGATGTCGCGAAAGCGCCGCTCCTCGCCCTCGAAAATGATCGCCCCTTCATAACTCCCGTAAGGGTAGACGCCGCTCAGCACCTTCATCAGCGTCGACTTGCCGGCGCCG
Source organism: Gemmatimonas sp. (assembly GCA_050257355.1). Taxonomy (GTDB): domain Bacteria; phylum Pseudomonadota; class Alphaproteobacteria; order Rhizobiales; family Xanthobacteraceae; genus Bradyrhizobium. Next base: position 1,523 of record JBLMWS010000215.1, on the reverse strand, counting down.
TTCTCGCCGACGAGCGCATGAATTTCGCCGGCCTCGACGGTGAAGTTGACGTCGCGAAGCGCCTGAACACCGGCAAAGCTCTTGCTGACGCCGCGCATTTCCAGCATTGCCGTCATCGCATCATGTCCCGAACCGCCGAGCCGTCTCCGTTTGAATGTGCCCGGCAGGCGGTAGCCTTCCACGCCTGCCGGGCAGGGTCGGTCAATCGAATTGCGAGCGCTTGTAGTAGCCGGAGTCAATCAAGACCTTCTCCCAATTGCCCTTGTCGACCACGACCGGCTTGAGCAGATAAGCTGGCACCACCTTGACACCGTTCTCGTAAGTCTTGGTGTCATTGACGGTAACCTGCTTGCCGTTGAGCGCCGCATCGACCATGTCGGCTGCAACCTTGGCGAGATTGCGGGTGTCCTTGAAGATGGTCGAATATTGGTCGCTGCGCAGGATGGCCTTGATCGAGGGAATTTCCGCGTCCTGACCGCTGATCACGGGCATCGGCTGATCGGGACTGCCGTAGCCGACGCCCTTCAGCGAGGAGATGATGCCGATGGAGATGCCGTCATAGGGCGAGAGTACGGCGTCGAGGTGCTTATTGCCGTAGAAGGCGCTGAGCAGGTTGTCCATGCGCGCTTGCGCGGTTGCGCCGTCCCAGCGCAGGGTTGCGACTTTGTCCATTCCCATCTGGCCGGAGACCACGACCAGCTTCTTGCTGTCGATATAGGGTTTCAGCACCGACATCGAGCCGTTGTAGAAGAAGTAGGCGTTGTTGTCGTCGGGCGACCCGCCGAACAGTTCAATGTTGAAGGGACCCTTCCCTTCCTTCAGGCCGAGCTTCTGTTCGATCGACTGCGCCTGCAGCACGCCGACTTTGAAATTGTCGAAGGTCGCATAATAGTCGACGTTCGGCGTGTTGCGGATCAGGCGATCATAGGCGATCACAGTGATGCCGTTCGCCTTGGCCTGTTTGAGCACGTCGGAAAGCGTGGTGCCGTCGATCGCCGCGATTACCAGCGCCTTCACGCCCTTGGTCACCATGTTCTCGATCTGCGAGAGCTGGTTCGGAATATCGTCCTCGGCATATTGCAGATCGGCATCGTAGCCGCGCGCCTTCAGCGCCTTGACCATGTTGTTGCCGTCATCGATCCAGCGCGCGGACGACTTGGTCGGCATGGCGATGCCGATGGTTCCCTTGCTCTGGGCAGCCGCGCCGCTGCTTGCGGACATCGCGGTCATGCTCGCCAATGCGAGCACGGCGAAGGCAGTCTTCAGCTTGAACATGTTTCACTCCCTATGTTGGTGGTTGTCGTCGATTGGGCGGTGCGGAATTTCCCCTATCCGCCTGCGAGCTTGACGTCCGGCTCGGGGCGTCCGCGGGCCGCGGCCTCAAGCAGGAAGGTGCATCCGTGATGGGGATCGGCGGCGCGCGCAGCCCCGTCCATGTCCTGCCAGGCCGAGGTGACGAGCAGGCGCGACAGATCGAGGCCGACGAATGCCGGGCAGCTCGCCTGACGCGCCGGCACGTGCAG
>JBLMWS010000214.1:0-7049 GCA_050257355.1 Gemmatimonas sp. | reverse complement strand
CCGTGGAGCGAGGGTGCCAAAGCGCTGGTGAGGGCGCTGACCCGCATCGAGCCGGGTTCTGCAGCAAGTCTCGAGGTTGATGCCAGCGAGGGCGCGCTTCTCGGTCAGGATTTCGACAGCGACGCCCAATTTCTCCTGCCAGTCACAAGAGGGGCGGATGGAACGCCATCCCGTCTGCCGATCGTGCTCGACGGCGGCAAATGCGCAACCGCGGCGGCAAACATCGCACCCGGCAAGATCACGTTCGACGTTCGCAACGCCGGCGAGCTGCCCGCGGTATTCGGCATCCTGCAGCTTCCGTCTGCCGTGTTTCAGCGCCCGAAGCTTCAGTTCACACCATCTTTGTCCGGCAAGCGGCTGCTGATGACGCAGACCTTTCGCGACTTCTTCCGCTCGGAGGTGATCGGCGCGACGGAGGGCATTGCGGTTCTCGACGTGACCCTCGTATTCACCGATCTGAAGGGTTCGACGGCGCTCTACGAGCGGATCGGCGACCTTAACGCCTATATTCAGGTGCAGCGGCACTTCCAGCACCTTCTTGACGCCACGGTCCGGCACAATGGCGCCATCACCAAGACGATCGGCGACGCCGTGATGGCGGCGTTCTCGACTTCGGCCGACGCAGTGCAGGCGGCGCTCGACATGCGCGAGACCGTGGATCAGCTCAATCGGGACCGCCCGCAGCGTGATTTCATTTTGAAAATCGGCGTGCATCGCGGGGCCTCGATCGCGGTCACGCTCAACGAGCGGCTCGATTATTTTGGTCAGACGGTGAATATCGCGGCGCGGGTGCAAAACCTTGCGGATGGCGACGAGATTTGCATCACCGAAGACGTCTACGCCGCACCGGCGGTGGCGGAAATTATTGCGCCATACCCGGTGGCCAAGAGCCAGGCGGAACTGAAGGGCGTCAGCAAAGCCATGTGGGTCTATCGTCTAGCCCGACTGGCATCTTAAAGCGCGATGCAGAGCATCCGCAGAGAAGTTTGGATTGCTTCGCTTGCGCTCGCAATGACGCGGAGAATTGGGCGCGCGTCCTTGCGCAGCTAAGCTCGCCGCGCGACGAGGCCGATCAGCGCGGAGCGGCCGTGGTGACCGCGGCCCTCGCTGAGCTCGGCTTCATATTCCCTGAGCTCGATGATCTCGAGCTCTGCGAAGGCTTCGCGCAGCATGGGCTCGGTGTAGAGATGCGAGACCGCCGAGGGTCCGCCCGTCCTGTAGTCCAGCTGCTTCGGCGTATAGCCCTGCAAGATCAGAACGCCGCCGGGCGCGAGGCTTGCCACCATGTGCGCAAACAGCCGCTTGCGTAAGTCGGGGTCGGCAAACTGCACGAAGATCGCGGCGATGCCGTCATAGCCGGCCGCCGACCAGGCGAAGCTGTCGCAATCGGCCACCTGGTAATTCACGCTAACGCCGGCCTGAGCGGCCAGTTTGCGCGCCTTGGCGACGCCGGCCTCCGAGAGGTCGAAGGCATCGACTTGAAAGCCTTGCCTCGCAAGCCACACACTGTTGCGGCCCTCGCCATCGGCCACGCAGAGGATGCGCCCGTGATGCGGAAAGGCGGCGGCGTGGCTGCGCAAGAACTGATTGGGCTCGGTGCCGAAGACGAATTCGTCGCTGCCGAAGCGCTGATTCCAGTGGTTCGCGGCGTCGGATGGAGCTGAGGTCATGGCCTGCTGCTGTTTCGCTCTGAGTGACAAGCTTCGATGTAATACCGGCTCGGCCCCGCGTCCAGGATCGCGCGCCGCCTGCAGGTCTCTCATCGAACGAATCTAAGCAGCAGGAACGCGGCAGCGGCGAGCGCGCAGGCCCAGCCCGAGAGCAGCCAGCGCAGCGCCGGAAACCTCGGCGCAAAGCCGACCCCGTGCACGAAGCCGGCGCTCATGGCCCAGAGCAAAAGGCCGGCCAGGGCATGATCGGGCCGACCGGCCGCGTCGATCATCAGCGGCGGATAGACGGTACCGAAGATCATCGCCAGCAGTGCGAGCGAGAGGCTCGGCAGGTGCACGCGCGGCTGCGGTGCAGGAACGCCGTTCACGTTCAGCCCTCCGAGCCGTTGTTGGCTTTTCGTGCGGCGTCATTCTCGCCCCACATGGCGTTCATGATCGCAAGCAACACGGCGAAGCCGACGCCGAGGACCCAGGCGAAGTACCACATGCTCTTTCCGTTCCGGTTGGGCGCCCGCGAGGCTTGCGGCCAAGGCGCCGCAGTTCAATAGGCGGAGTGTTCGTTGGCCTTGATCTGCGCGGCCGTCACCTTGCCGCGCATGACCCGATAGGCCCAACCTGTGTAGAAGATGATGATCGGCATGAAGAGCATCGTCGCCCAGAACATCAGCCCCAGCGTCAACCGGCTCGAGACGCTGTCCCACACGGTGAGGCTCGCGTTCGGTTCGCTCGATGAGGGCATCACGAATGGAAACATGGCGCCGCCGGCCGTGCCGATGACACCGGCGATGGCCAGCGACGAGGCGATGAAAGCCGCGATGGTGCGATCGGCCGAGACCAGAGCGGCCGCGAGCAATGCTCCGGCGACGCCGATCAGCGGCGCCAGCCAAAGCAGCGGCCAGCGGCCGTAATTGACCCACCAGCCTTGCGCGCTGCGCACCACTTCCTTCGCCAGCGGATCCGGCAGCGCGGCGGGATCGACCGGAGATGAAATCGCATAGCCCTCGATGCCGCCGAAGCGCAGCCACAGCCCGGCGGCGACGAAGGCGAGCACCATCACCAGGGACGACCAGACGGCCCCGCGCACCGCACCCGCCTGCACCCTGCCCTCGGTGCGGTGGGCAAGATAGACGCCGCCATGCATCGTGATCATCGCGCTGGAAACGACGCCCGCAAGCAGCGCGAAGGGATTGAGCAACTGCCAGAAGCTGCCGGTGTAGGTGGAGATCAGGCTCTGGTCGAAGTGGAACGGGACGCCCTGCAGCAGATTGCCGAAGGCCACGCCGAAGATCAGCGGCGGCACCGCACCGCCGACGAACAGACCCCAATCCCAGGTCCGCCGCCAGGTCTCGTTGTGAATCTTGCTGCGATAATCGAAACCGACGGGGCGGAAGAACAGCGCCCAGAGCACGGCGAGCATCGCCCAATAGAAGCCGCTGAAGGCGGTGGCGTAGACCACCGGCCAGGCAGCGAAGATCGCGCCGCCCGCGGTGATGAACCAGACCTGGTTGCCGTCCCAATGCGGCCCGACGGTGTTGATGACGACGCGGCGCTCGGTGTCGTCGCGGCCGACAAACGGCAATAGCGTGCCGACCCCCATGTCGTGACCGTCCATGATCGCGAAGCCGACCAGGAGCACGCCGACCAGGAGCCACCAGATGACTTTGAGCGTGGCATAATCCAGCATGACGGTCTCCTTAGGCGTGCTTGGGTTCGAATTGATAGCGTCCAGTGCCCAGGCTGCCCGGCCCAAGTCGCGCGAACTTCACCATCAGGAACATCTCGACGACGAGCAGAAGCGTGTAGAAGCCGACGAAGCCCGCCAGTGAGCCGTACAGGCTCGCGACGCTCAGCGTCGAAGCGGACAAATAGGTCGGCAGAACGCCGTAGATGGTCCAGGGTTGACGGCCATATTCGGCGACGAACCAGCCGAGCTCGCTGGCAATCCACGGCGCCGGCAGCATCCAGAGCGCCCAGCGCAACAGCCAGGGCCGCGCCGCGCATTTGACCTGGAGCGTGCTCCAGAACGCGAGCGCAAACAGCGCCAGCATGGTGAAGCCGAGACCGACCATGGCGCGGAAGCCCCAGAACATCGGCACCACCGGCGGCACCGTGCTGTCCACGGCCTTGTCGATCATGGCGGGAGTAGCTTGCGCGACATCGGACGTATACCGCTTCAGCAGCAGGCCGAAACCGAGATCGCCCTTGGTCCGCTCCAGTGTCGCGAGCGCGTCCTTGTCGCTGCGATCCCGGCGCAGAGTTTCGAGCGCGCGCACCGCCGTGATGCCGTTGACGATGCGCTCGCGGTTGCGCGCCTTGATCTCATGGATGCCGGGAATCGGCTTGCTCACCGAGCGCGTCCCGATCAGGCCCATCACCCAGGGGATTTCGAGCTCCCAGTCGTTCTTCGCGGCCTTCTCGTTGATTCCGGCAATCAGCTTCAGCCCGGCCGGCGCGGGCTCGGTGTCCCACATGGCTTCGAGGGCGGCCATCTTGGTCTGCTGCGCCTCGCCGACGGTGTAGCCGGATTCATCCCCGAGCACGATCACGCTGGCGACGCTGGCGAGGCCGAACGCGGCGGCGACGCGGAAACTTCGCTTGGCGAATTCGATGTCGCGGCGCTTGAGCAGATACCAGCTCGAGATCGAGAGCACGAACATCGCGCCCGTCACATAACCGGCCGATACGGTGTGCACGAACTTGGCCTGGGCGACCGGGTTGAAGATCACGGCCCAGAAGTCGACCATTTCCATGCGCATGGTCTGCCAGCTGAACTCGGCGCCGACCGGGTTCTGCATCCAGCCGTTGGCGACCAGGATCCAGAGCGCGCTCAGATTGGTGCCGACCGCCATCAGCATGGTCACCATCAGGTGCTGCGTCTTCGACAGCCGGTCCCAGCCGAAGAAGAATAGGCCGATGAAGGTGCTCTCGAGGAAGAAGGCCATCAGGCCCTCGATCGCCAGCGGCGCGCCGAAGACGTCGCCGACGTAATGCGAGTAATAGGCCCAGTTGGTACCGAACTGAAACTCCAGCGTGATGCCCGTGGTGACGCCGAGCGCGAAATTGATGCCGAACAGCTTGCCCCAGAAGCGGGTCATGTCCTTCCAGACCACGGCGCCGGTCATCACGTACACGCTCTCCATGATGACGAGCAGCCAGACCATGCCGAGCGTCAGCGGTACGAACAGGAAATGATACATGGCCGTTGCGGCGAACTGCAGCCGCGAGAGATCGACAAGTTGGTCCGCGATCACGGTTTGACTCCTCGTGCACCGGGTGGCTGTCGTAAAGGCTCGATCTGCACGAGATGAGCCGCAGCCCTGGGCGCATCGATCGGCACGGCCGCGTCGCGCACGAACAACCACCAGAGCCCGAGCAGCAGCGCGAGCTTGGCGAGCACGACGACCATCAGATGCCGAGAAAGGCGCCCGTCATTCATGTCACGGCTTTATCAAGATGCGTGCCAACCGCGCCCGATCAGTATTGTGATTGCAAATCAATCGCTTGGCCGACGAGCCAAGAAAGGCTGCCAATGCATGACTGCCATAATTGGCACTATTTGGCAGTTCGTGGCATAGTCCGCGGAGGCGGCGAGACGACCGGAGGCGCAGGATGGCGAGGACGACGAAGCAGGCGGCGACCGCGCATCAGGCGCTGCCCGAACTCGCGGCCTATCTGGAGGGGCTGCCCGAGCCGCACATCCTGGTCGACGATCGGTACCGGATCCTCGCCGCCAATGCCGCCTATCGCAGCGAGTTCAGCCCGACGACCTCCGTGGTCGGACGAACCTGCTATGAGGTCTCGCATCATTTCAGCGTGCCCTGCGACCAGGCCGGCGAGACTTGCCCGCGCGCCCGCCTGGTCGAGAGCCTCCGTCGCGAACGGGTGCTGCACTTGCACCACACCCCGCAAGGCGAGGCCTACGTCAATATCGAACTGACGCCGCTGCGCGACGCGCGGGGCAAGTACAGCTTGTTCGTCGAGAAGATGGAGCCCTTGCGCATCGCGCAAGGCATTCCCGCCGGCCGCGGCCTGATCGGCCGCTCCGCACCGTTCCGACAGATGATCGAGATGATCGCGCGGGTGGGTCCGTCCGAGGCGAGCGTGCTGCTTCTAGGCGAGTCCGGGACGGGCAAGGAGCTGGTTGCGACCGCGATCCACGAAGCGAGCCCGCGGGCCTCCCAGCCGCTCGTGGTGGTCGATTGCGCAAGCATGCCGGAGTCACTGTTCGAGAGCGAACTGTTCGGGCATGAGAAGGGCGCCTTCACCGGCGCGCATGCCGCCAAGCCCGGACTGGTCGAAGCCGCCAATGGCGGCACGCTGTTTCTCGACGAGGTCGGCGACATTCCGCTTCCCATGCAGGTGAAGCTGCTGCGGCTGCTGGAAAGCGGCACCTATCGTCGCGTGGGCAGCACCGAGTTGCGGCGTACCGACGTTCGCCTGGTCTCCGCAACCCACCGCGACCTCGAGACCATGGTGGCGGAGGCGCGCTTCAGGGACGACCTGTACTACCGGCTGAGCACCTTCCCGATCTCGCTGCCGCCGCTGCGCGAACGCAGCGCGGACATTCCGCTGCTCGCCGCCGCGTTGTTGACGCGCATCGCCCCGGACAGGCGGCTGAGCCTCGCCCCCGCCGCTCTCGCAAGGCTCGAACATTATGCGTTTCCGGGCAACGTCAGGGAGCTCCGCAATGTGTTGGAGCGCGCGACGTTGCTGTGCGACGGCAATATGATCTCGGGCGCGATCATGGAGCGGGCGCTGGCCATCCGGCCGGCGCGACGCATGTCGCCATCGCCGCGACCAGGGCCCAACTCCGCAACCGCGGCCCCGACGGAGGCGCCCTCCCGGCCGCAGCTGAAGGACGCCGAAACCGAGGCGTTGCGGACGGCGCTGCTCGGTCATCGCGGCAGCCGCCGGGAGCTGGCGGATTCGCTCGGCGTCAGCTTACGGACTCTCTATCGCAAGCTGCGCGAGCTGAAGGCGGAATCCTGATTCGGCCGACAGCCCCAGCGCGAGTCATCGCAATCGGCCGGCATCGGCGCGTTCGCGCGACACGATAAGCCTCGATCACATCCGTGCGACCGGCGATCTCGACGACAGCCCTGGCGTTGTCGGTAAGCAGAAATCTCGGGGCCGCCCGCAGGGCCGGCGGTCGCCGACGGGAGCTCGCGATTTGAACCATCCCCAGCCGTCCCGACGCCCGCACACGCGCAGTCTCCACAGCGTGCGGTTTGAGCCCGGTACGGCCTCCTCATGGGCAGTGCTGGTCGCCGCGGCGCTGGCGGGCTTCTGGTTCACGCGGGGCACGCCGTATCACCAGTTCGCACTGGGGGTGTTGTTGTCGTCGGTCAGCCTGCTCGTCCTGCTGTTCCTCGTCGAGGT
>JBLMWS010000213.1:0-4956 GCA_050257355.1 Gemmatimonas sp. | reverse complement strand
AAAGCGGAACTTTCGACGAACTTGTCGCGAAAGGCGGCCGCTTTGCGGAACTTGCGCGGGCGCAGTTCATGCTGCAGCAGGCCGCGCCGGTCGGCGAGGTGCAGAAACCCGGCGCCGCCGTCCGCAAGGTTTGACGGCTTCGTCGAAATTCAGCCGAGATGGCTGCTGTATAATTCCGCTGCCCCCTATTCTGGACGGCGGACCCGGTATAGGTTTCCTTCCCACTGTGCCCGCCGGCGCCGGACACGCGTACCCCGAACGTCACACCGGACCTTATCTTCTACTTACGAGTTGAAGAGCGGTCGCCAAAGACCGGAATCGGATAGTGCCTCTGCTTCGCCCCTTTCTCTTTTTTCGTGTGTGGCTTCGCAAAGCCTCGCTGAACGCGGTGCTTCTCGCCGTGGCGTTCGCGCTGATCGCGCCGCGGCTTGCGTATGCTGAAGCGCGTCTTCTCATCGAGGCGGATAGCGGAAAGGTGCTGGAGGCGGAGAACGCGACGGTGCCGTGGCATCCCGCCTCGCTGAGCAAGATCATGACGGCTTACGTCACGCTCGAGGCGGTCAAGCAAGGCAAGATCACGCTCGACACGCTGCTGACCGTATCGCCGCTCGCGGCCTCGCAGCCGCCGTCGAAAATGGGCCTGCGGCCCGGGACGCAGGTCACCGTCGACAATGCGCTGAAAATGATGCTGGTGAGGTCGGCGAACGACATGGCGGTCGTGCTCGCCGAAGGCGTCGGCGGTTCGATCGACGGCTTCTCGGCGATGATGAACGACGCCGCGCAGAAGCTCGGCATGACCCAGACGAGCTACGTCAATCCGAACGGCCTGCCCGACGACCGCCAGATCACCTCGGCGCGGGACCTCGGCATTCTCGCGCGCGCCTTCCTGCACGACCTGCCGGAGTACGAATATTACATCCATATTCCCGCGATCCGCTTCGGCAATCGGGTGACGCAGAACTTCAACAAGCTGATCGGCCGCTATCCCGGCGCGGACGGCTTCAAGACCGGCTTCATCTGCGCCTCCGGCTACAATCTCGTGGCCTCGGCCACGCGCAACGGCAGGCGGCTGATCGCCGTCGTGCTCGGCGCTTCCTCGGGCCAGATGCGCGCGGTGCGCGCCGCACAGATGCTCGAACGCGGCTTTGCGTCCGGGCCGCTCGGCTGGCTGCGTCCCTCGCTCGGCAAGGTCCAGGATCTCGTGCCGGTCAATGTCGCGCCGCCGGATCTGCACGACGAGGTCTGCAGCGGCAAGCGCCACAAACCTGCCAGCGACGAGGACGACACCATCGCCAGCAACGGCACGGGCTCAGGCAGCGGCGAAGCCAACCCGCTGGCCTTCACATCGCCGCTGCAGCCGCAGATCGCCAATGTGACCGCCTTGCTCGCGGCCCCTGCCGACACGACAGAGCCGGTGATCGTGTACACCGGCCCGACCCGGACCGGGGCGGCCGTGCTCGCGGCGGCCGAGGCCGACGCCGCCAGGCAGGCTGGTCCCAAGCATCGCGCCAAGAGCAAGAAATCGCACCTCGCGGCGGCCAAGCCCGAAGCGGCCGCCGAAGCGAAGGGCGACGCCAAGGAGTCGAAGACGGCCGGCAAGGAAGCCAAATCCGGCGCAAAGACCGAGCGGAAAAAGCTGGCGACCGTCAAGCACACCAAGCCGGATGCGTCGGTCAAACCCGCGGAGAAACGCGCCGCAAGCGCCGCCGATACGGCGACGAGGCCCGCCAAGCGCAAGACGGTGGCGGCCAGGCGAAAGCCGGCAACCGAAGCATCGAAGCCTGCGGCAAAGCGTTCCGCGTCCGAGGGCAAGCCGGCCAGCTGAACCCTGGATGGCCGTCCTCGAAAGCCAAGGCGTCGGACCCGCGCAACAGGGCTACTCCCACAGCGTTAAGCGAAAATCCGCGTGAGTTCCGCGGCGGCTTGCCATGGCCTCCGCCATGGCCCAATACTGCGCCAAAATGGGCTCCCGCCGCAGCCGGATGCGAGCCCATCGACCAGAAGGGAAGGCCATGGAGCGGATCTGGCTCAAGCAATACCCACCCGGCGTGCCCGCCGACATCGACCCCGGCCAATATGCTTCGCTGGTCGAGCTGCTGGAAGAGAGCTTTGCGAAGTTCGCGGACCGCAAGGCGTTCATCTGCATGGACAAGTCCATCAGCTACCGCGATCTCGACGAAATGTCGGCCTCGCTCGCCGCCTATCTGCAGAGCAAGGGCCTCGCCAAAGGCGCGCGCGTCGCGCTGATGATGCCGAACGTGCTGCAATATCCGGTGGCGATCGCGGCCGTGTTGCGCGCGGGCTATGCGGTCGTCAACGTCAACCCGCTCTACACCCCGCGCGAGCTCGAGCATCAGCTCAAGGATTCCGGTGCGGAGGCGATCATCGTGCTGGAGAATTTCGCCCGCACGGTGGAGCAGGTGCTGCCGCACAGCAGCGTCAAGCACGTGATCGTCGCCAGCATGGGCGACCTGCTCGGCCTGAAGGGCGTCATCGTCAATCTGGTGGTGCGTCGGGTGAAGAAGATGGTGCCGGCCTTTTCGATTCCCGGCGCCGTCCCGTTCAACGATGCGCTCGCCGCCGGGCGCAACCTGCCCTTCACCAAACCGAAGATCGGGCCCGACGACGTCGCCTTCCTGCAATATACCGGCGGCACCACCGGCATCTCCAAGGGAGCGACGCTGCTTCATCGCAACGTCGTCGCCAATGTGCTGCAGAACGACGCCTGGCTGCAGCCGGCGCTGACGCAGCCGCCGCATATCGACCAGCTGCTCGTCGTCTGCGCGCTGCCGCTCTACCACATCTTCGCGCTGACGGCCTGTTACCTGCTGGCGCTGCGCGCCGGCGGCGCCAATCTGCTGATTCCGAACCCGCGCGATATTCCAGGCTTCATCAAGGAGTTGATGAAGTATCAGGTCAACAGCTGCCCGGCGGTGAACACGCTCTACAACGGCCTGATGCATCACCCCGATTTTGCCAAGGTCGATTTCTCGAAGCTGAAAATATCGAACGGCGGCGGCATGGCCGTGCAGCGCTCCGTGGCGGAGCAGTGGAAGGCGGTCACCGGCTGTCCGATCGCGGAAGGCTACGGCCTGTCAGAGACGTCGCCGACGCTGACGTGCAATCCGGCGACCGCGACCGGATTCAACGGCTCGATCGGCATCCCCGTGCCCTCGACCTATATCTCGATCCGTGACGACGAGGGCCATGAGGTCCCGCTCGGCCAGCCCGGTGAAATCTGCGCCCAGGGGCCGCAAGTCATGTCCGGTTACTGGAACCGTCCGGACGAGACGGCAAAGGTGATGACCGCGGACGGCTATTTCCGCACCGGCGACATCGGGGTGATGGGCCCCGACGGTTACATCAAGATCGTCGACCGCAAGAAGGACATGATCCTGGTCTCCGGCTTCAATGTCTATCCGAACGAGATCGAGGAAGTGATCGCGAGCCACCCGGGCGTGCTCGAATGCGCCGTGATCGGCGTGCCCGACGAGCGATCGGGCGAGGCGGTCAAGGCGTTCGTGGTCAAGAAGGATCCGAACGTCACCGCAGAGGACATCATCAAGTTCTGCCACTCGCAATTGACCAATTACAAGGTGCCCAAGCACATCGAGTTCAGGACCACGCTGCCCAAGACCAATGTCGGCAAGATCCTGCGCCGGCAATTGCGCGACGAAAAGAACGCGGCGGCGGCGGCGTGAGGGCCACCACTCGCTCAGTCATTCCGGGGCGGTGCGACAGCACCGAACCCGAAATCTCGCGCCACAACCTCCAGATTCCGGGTTCGCTCGCTTTGCGAGCGCCCCGGAATGACGGTGCTCCCTGTCATGCGCCCGAAGTGATTTCGCGGTTTTCCAAAAATGCTCTAAAACTCCGTCGCCCCGCGTAACGAGAAAACGACAAGTGAGGAGAAAACAACGATGACCATTCAAGTTGGCGACAAGCTACCGCAGGCCCAGTTCCGCGTCATGACGGCGGACGGCATTCAGGTCAAAACCACCGACGATATTTTCAAAGGCAAGAAGGTGGCGCTGTTCGCGGTGCCCGGCGCCTACACCGGCACCTGCCACAAGATGCATTTGCCGAGCATTTTCCTCAACGCCTATGCGCTCAAGAACAAGGGCGTCGACACCATCGCCATCGTATCCGTCAACGACGCCTTCGTCATGAACGCCTGGAAGCGCGACACCGACCAGCGCGACGAAGCCCTGTTCCTCGCCGACGGCAACGCCGATTTCGCCAAGGCCATCGGCATGGAGCTCGACGGCTCCGGCATGGGGCTCGGCATCCGCTCCAAGCGCTATTCGATGCTGGTCGATGACGGCGTGGTAAAGAAGCTCAACCTCGAGCCGGCGCCGGGCAAGGTCGAGGTCTCCGGCGGAGAGACGCTGCTGGCGCAGCTGTAAGCTGAAGCGCGTGCCCCTGTCGTCGCCCGGCTTGACCGGGCGACCCAGTACGCAGCGGCTTCTCCGCATCCTTCGAATGCTCTGGAATACTGAATCGCCCGCTTTCGCGGGCGATGACGGTGCAATGTGCGGCGACGATCGCCGGCGCCTACTCCCGCACGCGCTGTTGCATCCGCGCCAGCGCGACGCCGTCGCGGGCGAGCTGGTCGGCACGCTCGTTCTCGTCATGGCCGGCATGGCCCTTGACCCAGTGCCAATGCACCTGATGCGGTTTGAGCGCCGCGTCGAGCCGCTGCCAGAGCTCGGAATTCTTGACCGGCTTCTTGTCGGCGGTGCGCCAGCCGTTGCGCTTCCAGCCGTTGATCCAGCCAGTGATTCCGTTCTTCACGTATTCGCTGTCGGTGTGCAGGTCGACCGAGCAGGGTCGATTCAAGGCCTCCAGCGCGGAGATCGCCGCCATCAGCTCCATGCGGTTGTTGGTGGTGTGAGCTTCGCCGCCCATCAGTTCCTTCTCGTGATCGCCGAATCTCAGGATCGCGCCCCAGCCGCC
>JBLMWS010000212.1:0-11323 GCA_050257355.1 Gemmatimonas sp. | reverse complement strand
CCGTGTTGGGCGCGGCAACAACAATCCCAATGTGGCGGCGCCGCTCCGGGCGAGTAAAACCGCACTGCTCCAGGCCCCGAGCGCGATGCCTGCCGCAATGCCGCGTGCACCGAAAAGGTGGTTGAAGACGAGGGCCGTGGTGATCGCGACGGCAAAGCCGATGATGCCGGCCTTGAGCGGCGTGATCGTGTCTTCGCGCGCAAAGAAGGATGGCGAGAGTGCTTTGGAGAGCGCATTTGCCGGCAGCGCCAGCGCGAGCCACACCAACACCTGCGCGGTCGCGCCGGTGTCCTGCGCGGTGAAGGCACCATGCTCGAACAATAGCCGTACGATGGGGTCACTCAATACGATCAGACCGAATGTCGCCGGCAGCGTCAGTCCCGCGACCAGCTCCACGGCGTGGGCCTGTGCGCTTGCAGCCTCCTCGCCGTCGCGCAGGCTGCGGGTCAGTTCGCCGATCAGCACGGTGCCCATGGCGACACTGACGATGCCGAGCGGTAGTTCGATCAGTCGGTTGGCGAAATAGAGCCAGGAGACCGCCGACGGCGTGGACGAGGCGATGATGGCGCCGCCAACCATCAGGAGCTGCGGCGCGGAATTGGCCAGCATGCCGGGAACCGCGCGCGCCAAGAAGCGGCGCATCTCCGCATCGAACGAGACGCGCAGAGGCGTCGCGATGCGGCTGCTTCGCCGTTGCGAAACCAGAACCAGCAATTGCAGGAGGCCGGCAATGCCGATTGTGGCGGCGAGCGTCAGTGTGACAAAACCCGCTGTTTTACCGCTGACGATGAGGGCGATCATCACCACGATCAGCGTGATGTTGAACAGCAGCGGCGAAAAGGCCGTGAGTGCGAAACGCGATTGCGCGGAATACAGCGCCAGCATCACGGTCGAGGGCCCGGCGAAGGCGATGTAGGGCAGCATCAGCCGCGCATCGGCGACCGCGAGCTGAAGGGTTTCGTTGTCGGCAAATCCCGGCGCGAGCACGGTCAGCACAAACGGCATCAAAAGCCCGATCAGCGCCGTCGCGCCGATGAGGACGGTGCTGATGGTGGCCAGGACCTTGCCGGCGAAGGCGGCGGCAGCCGTTTCGCTCTTGCTGTCCCGCAGCCGCAGCCAGGCCGGAATCAGCGCGGCATTCAGCGCGCCTTCGGTCAGCAGTCGTCTGACGACGTTGATCAACTGGAACGCAAGCAGAAAAGCGTCGGCGACCGCTCCCGTGCCCAGCAAGGCGGCAATCATGGAGTCGCGCACGAAGCCGAGCAGGCGCGAGGCCAGTGTCCCGGTCGATACCGTAAGGAAGGAGCGGATCATGAAGCTCTTCGACAACGAACCGTGGCTTGCTCCTGCGGGGGCCGGCATGATAGGCCGCGAGGCGGCATCAGCCTCGCATGTCTGCCCGTCTTGGCTTTGATTGGGCATGATCTTGCCGGAAAACCGGTTTCCACTTTTCCGGATCATGCCCTAGAAACCGGATTCTGGGGTTAACCGCAATTGCCGTAACAGGACCTAATGGAATGACTGACGCGAAATATGACGTTCTCGGCATCGGCAATGCAATTTTCGACGTGCTGGTGCGGACCGACGAAGGCTTTTTGAGCCGCCACGGCATGACCAAGGGCAGCATGGCCCTGATCGACGAAGCTCGCGCCAGCGCCATCTACCGCGACATGGGACCCGCGACCGAAATGTCGGGTGGATCGGCGGCGAACACCATCGTCGGGGTCGCAAGCCTGGGTGCACGCGCCGCCTATGTCGGCAAGGTCAAGGACGACCAGATCGGGGCGCTGTACACCCACGACATCCGTGCTGCGGGGGTTGCGTTCGATACCAGGCCGGCGGCCGATGGGCCCGCCACCGGGTGCTCCTACATCCTGGTGACCGGCGACGGCGAGCGGACCATGAACACCTATCTCGGCGCGGCGCAGGATCTGACGTCGGCCGATATCGATCCGGCGCAGATCGCCGCGGCCCGCATCGTCTATCTCGAAGGCTATTTGTGGGATCCGGCAAGCGCGAAGGAGGCCTTCGTGAAGGCCTCCAAGATGGCGCATGACGCGGGCCGGCAGGTCGCGCTGACGCTGTCGGATTCGTTCTGCGTCGATCGCTATCGCGATGAGTTTCTGGAGTTGATGCGCAAGGGCACGGTCGATCTGGTGTTCGCCAACGAAGCCGAGCTGCATTCGCTGTATGAAACGTCGGACTTCGAGACCGCGCTCAAGCAGCTGCGCCTCGACGCCAAGCTCGGCGTGGTCACGCGCAGCGAGAAGGGCTGCGTGGTGGCCTCGAGCGAGGGCGTGGTCGCGGTGCCGGCATTCCCGGTGCAGACGATTGTCGACACCACCGGCGCCGGCGACCTTTTTGCCGCCGGTTTCATGTTCGGTCTGGTGCGCGGCGGGGGTTATGAGAATGCCGGACGGCTCGGCGCGCTCGCCGCCGCCGAGGTGATCCAGCATATCGGTGCCCGGCCGCAGGTGTCGCTGAAGGAGCTGGCCCTGCAGAACGGCCTGCCGGTGTAGGAGGCGCACGGTCCCCGCACGCCGTCATTCCGGGTTCGATGCTTTGCATCGCCCCGGAATGAAGTGGAACAAAACGCCTACGCGGTCTTTGCGGCCTTCAGGCCGAGCCGGTTCTCCACGGCTTCCCGCATCAGGAATTTCTGGATCTTGCCGGTCACGGTCATCGGAAACGCCTCGACGAACTCGACGTAACGCGGGATCTTGTTGTGGGCGATCTGCCCCTGACAGAATGCCCGCACCTCGTCCGCCGTCAGGCTCTCGCCCGCGCGCACCCTGATCCAGGCGCAGAGCTCCTCGCCATAGCGATCGTCCGCGACGCCGAAGATTTGCACGTCCTGGATCTTGGGATGGCGATACAGGAACTCTTCGATCTCGCGCGGATAAAGGTTCTCGCCGCCGCGGATCACCATGTCCTTGATCCGGCCGACAATGTTGCAATAGCCCTCGTTGTCGATCACCGCGAGATCGCCGGTATGCATCCAGCCGTTGCGGTCGAGCACCTCGGCGGTCTTTTCGGCCTCGTCCCAATAGCCGAGCATGACGCTGTAGCCGCGCGTGCAAAGCTC
This sequence comes from Gemmatimonas sp., assembly GCA_050257355.1. GTDB lineage: Bacteria > Pseudomonadota > Alphaproteobacteria > Rhizobiales > Xanthobacteraceae > Bradyrhizobium. Next base: position 8,238 of record JBLMWS010000212.1, on the reverse strand, counting down.
GCCCCGTTCCCCGCGTGGCACGATCTTGCCCTCGAGGTCGACGATCTTCACCTCGACATGGGGATGGATACGTCCGACCGTCGAGACGCGACGCTCGACGGGATCGTCGACCGCGCTCTGGAAACTCACGGGGCTCGTCTCGGTCATGCCATAGGCGATCGTCACCTCGCCCATGTTCATCTCGCTGTTGACGCGTTTCATCACCTCGATCGGGCAGGGCGCGCCGGCCATGATGCCGGTGCGCAGCGACTTGAGATTGAAGCGTGAGAACTCGGGATGATCGAGCTCGGCGATGAACATGGTCGGCACGCCATAGAGCGCGGTGCATTTCTCCTGCTCGATGGTTTGCAAGGTCGCCAAAGGATCAAAACCTTCGCCGGGATAGACCATGGCCGCGCCAAGCGTGACCGAGGCCAGATTGCCCATCACCATGCCGAAACAGTGATAGAGCGGTACCGGAATGCAGATGCGGTCCTGTTCGGTCAGGCGCATGGCGCGGCCGGTGAAATAGCCGTTGTTGAGGATATTGTGATGAGTCAGCGTGACGCCCTTCGGCGATCCCGTGGTGCCGCTCGTGAACTGGATGTTGACGGGATCGTCGAACTGCAGCTCCTTGCCAAGCCGCGCGATGTCGTCACGGTGCCGAGCGCCGCCCATTCGCGCGACTTCCTCAAACGGGATCGTGCCGGGGAATGCCGGGCCGCCGACCTGGATCACGGCGCGCAGATGCGGCAGCCGGGCTGCGCGCAGGCGGCCGGTTTGGGCGCTGGCAAGCTCGGGCACCAGCGTGGTCAGCATCTCCATGTAGTTGCTGGTCTTGAACGCCGTTGCCGTCACGATCGCCGCGCATCCCACCTTGGATAGCGCAAACTCCAGCTCGCTCAAGCGATAGGACGGATTGATCGTCACCAGGATCAGCCCTGCTTTGGCCGCGGCGAACTGGGTCAGCGTCCATTCGGGGCGGTTGAGCGACCAGATGCCGATCCGTTCGCCGCGCTGGAGGCCGAGAGCCAGAAAGCCGGCGGCGAGCGCATCGACCCGCTCGGCAAATTCCACCCATGTCCAGCGGACATTGTGGCTCGGCGAGACGAGCGCTTCCCGATCTCCCCAGCGCTCGCGTGCTTTATCGAGGCTCCTTCCGATCGTTTCGCCCAATAGCGGCGTGTCGGAAATGCCGCAAACATAACTGTCTGCACGTTCGGCCACGTTCATGTCCTCCCTCCTCGGATGAGGCGCTCACGCGCGCCTCATGGCCGGCCTTCCGCGCGAGTGCGCCTGGCCGTAGGGACGCAGCTTAGTGAATTGTCGGCGGGGAGGGGAGGCTCGACTTACGTCGCAGGCGCCGAAAAAAGCGCTCCTTAGAAGCTCGACCATCATCCGACGGCATCCCCGTCCGCGAAGGAGGGGGATGCCGTATATGTCCGCTTGCCCTGGCAAATTGCAGGGACGGCCGCTCACGCCGCCTTGCGGCCGCCGGCGGCATCGAGGCCGTCATAGATGCCGCGTTCGAAGCCGGCGAAGGCTTCCAGGCATTTCTGGTCGCCGAACGGTAACATCTGCATCAGGATCACGCCGGCGACGTCGCGCTGCGGATCGATCCAGAAATAGGTGTTGGCGAGCCCGGCCCAGGCAAGGCTGCCCGGACTGCGGCCTTCCGGCGTCTGTGCCGTGTTGATCAGGAAGCTCAAGCCCCACTTCTTCACGATGTCAGGATAGAGATCGACGTCGTTGGTGTAGATCGGGGCAGCCGAGGTCATCTTGGTGACGACGAGATCGCCGATGTGGTTCTGCGCCATCGTCGTGACGGTCTCCGGCTTGAGCACCTGGTTGCCGTTGCCGCGGCCCTCATTGAGGATCATCTGACAGAATTTCATGTAATCGCCTGCGGTGCTGTAGAGCCCGCCGCCGCCCATGTGAAACTCCGGATCCTGTTCGAGCTCGAAGGGAAGTGGCGCGATCGCGCCGTCCGGCCCACGTGCATGCATGCCGACCAGGCGCTGGCGCATGTCGTCGCTGATCTTGAAGGCGGTGTCGCTCATGCCAAGAGGGGAAAGCAGGTTGTCGCGCAAATAGGCGTCCAGGCGAACGCCCGCCGCCGCTTCAATCGCCTTGCCGACGAAGTCGATATTGGTGCCGTATTCCCAGCGGGTGCCGGGATCGGTCATGATCGGGGTCTTCAGGGCGTCGTTCTTGCAGGTGATGATGCCGGGAGTGCCGGTCTTCTCCATATACGTTCCGAAATCGCCGTTCCACATGTCGTAGCAGAAGCCCGCGGTGTGGGTCATGAGCTGGCGCAGCGTGATCGGCCGTTTCGCCGGGCGCAACTGTGGTTCGCCTTGTGCATCGAAGCCTTCGAGCACCATCGGCGAGGCGAGGTCGGGCAGCACGCTGCCGATCGGCGCATCCAGCGCGAGCTTGCCTTGCTCGACCAGCTGCATGGCGCCGGCGCTGGTCACCGCCTTGGTCATCGAGGCGATCCAGAACACGCTGTCCGCCATCATCGGATCGTCCTTGGCCAGGTCGCGCTTGCCGAATGCACCCTCGTAGATCACGTCGTTCCCGCTCGCGGCAACCGCAACCACGCCGGGTATCTCTTGCGCGTCGGATTTTTGACGCAACGTCTGATCGATCTGAGCGTCGCTTTGCATGGGGATCCTCCCGTTGGTCTTGTTTTAAGGAGGACGATCTTCCTCTCGCTCGTTCTGTCCCGCAAGTGACGCTTTCGGTGCACCGCAGCGGTCGCGATGTCGTGATCAGGGCCGCAAGTGTCAGGGGACCGCTACAATGAGCGGGGGGCAGCCCCCTCCGCTGCATCGGCGATATGCTGCGCCGCTACTGTCGCGGAAACTATTTTCGCAGTAACGCGTTCGGAACGCGGCTTAAAGACGCCAGCAGACAGAGCTTTATTTCAACGATTGGCGGCCGCACTGGCCGCGAGGGGCGATAATGATTTCAACCTGGAGTGATTGGAAGCGCTACCCGCATCCGGGGCGGGACGAGAATCTGGAAGCACCGATCTCGCCCGGCATTTATGAGGTTCGTTACGTCGCAACCGGGGCACTGCACTCTTTCGGCGCAGTCGACAATGTGGCCCAGGCGCTGGCGCTATTGCCGACGGGCGCGAAATCGTGGTTCGGCCGGCGCAGCGCGGAACTGCCCGATCTCGAGTACCGCACCTGCGCCACCTCTACCAAGGCGGACGCCAAGGCCGCGGCGGAGCGCATGATCGGTCGGCGCGAAACCTACATGAGCGGCGCAGCCTGAGCGGCTGCGGACACTAGCCTTGAATACAGTTTGAAGCAGCCGCGCGTCGCCGGAGGTCGCGCCGGTCCGGCTTTCGGCCTATATTTGCCTGCAAATCCGAAAATTCGAGGAGCTCCGCCATGACCCCTACCGCTGCCGCACGCGCTACGCAGGGCGCCCCGGCCCTTCACGGTCGGCTGAAGGATTCGTCGCTGCTGCGCGACCGCTGCTATATCGACGGCGCCTGGGTCGGCACCCCCGTTTTCGCCGTGAACAATCCGGCAACGGGCGTCGAGCTTGCGAAGGTGCCGCAGATGAGCGCGGCCGATTGTACGCAGGCGGTCGAAGCCGCCCAGCGCGCCTTCCCCGCCTGGGCCAAGCTCACCGCCAAACAGCGCTCCAATATCTTGCGCAAATGGTACGAGCTGATCGCCGCCAATCGCGAGGATCTGGCGCTGATCCTGACCTGCGAGCAGGGCAAGCCGCTCACCGAAGCGCTCGGCGAGGTCGATATCGGCGGCGCCTATGTCGAGTTCTTCGCCGAGGAGGCGCGTCGTGTTTATGGCGAAACCATCCCGACACAGAAGCCGGATGCCCGGTTGCTTGCGATCAAGCAGCCGATCGGCGTCTGCGGCGCGATCACGCCGTGGAATTTCCCGAACTCGATGATCACCCGCAAGGTCTCGCCGGCGCTCGCGGCCGGCTGCACCGTGGTCCTCAAACCCGCCAACGAGACGCCGCTCAGCGCGCTCGCGCTTGCCGCGCTCGCCGAGAAGGCGGGCGTGCCGAAAGGCGTGTTCAATGTCATCACCGGCGACGCGCCGCCGATCGGCAAGGTGCTGTGCGAGCACCCGGCCGTGCGCTTCGTCGGCTTCACCGGATCGACCGAGGTCGGCAAGATCCTCTACAGGCAAGCCTCGGTCGGCGTGAAGAAGCTCGGCCTCGAGCTCGGCGGCAATGCGCCCTTCATCGTGTTCGACGACGCCGATGTCGATGCGGCCGTGGAAGGCGCCATGGTCTCGAAATACCGCAACATGGGCCAGACCTGCGTGTGCGCCAATCGCCTTTATGCCCAGGACGGGATCTATGACGCGTTCGTGCGGAAGCTCTCCCAAAAAGCCGCAGCAATGAAGATCGGCGACGGTACCGAAGCCGGCGTCACCCAGGGGCCGCTCATCAATATGGAAGCGATCGAGAAGGTCGAGCGCCATATTGCCGATGCGGTGAAGGGCGGAGCCAAGGTCGTTACCGGCGGCAAACGACATGCCCTCGGCCGCACCTTCTTCGAGCCGACGGTGCTTTCGGATGTGCGCGCCGACGCGCTGATCTCGCAGGAGGAAACCTTTGGGCCGCTCGCGCCCGTGATCCGCTTCAAGGACGAAGCCGACGTGATCGCGATGTGCAACAAGTCGCCGTTTGGGCTCGCCTCCTACTTCTATGCGCGCGACTTGGGACGTGTCTGGCGCGTGGCGGAAGCGTTGGAGTCGGGCATGGTCGGCGTCAACACCGGGCTGATCACCACCGAGGTCGCGCCCTTCGGCGGCGTGAAGGAAAGCGGCCTGGGCCGCGAAGGCTCGCATCACGGCATCGAGGAGTATCTCGAGATCAAATACGTGATGATGGCCGGCGTGTAATCGTCTCACATCGCGCTGTCGCCCCCGCGAAAGCGGGGGTCCATAGCCCGGGCAGCCGTTGTTGCAATGGCAGCTCATGGCTTCTTCGGGACGGGGACAGCGCCCTACTTGCCTGCGAACGAACCGTGGCGGCCGGCGCCGGAGGCAAAGCGGCTGGCTCCCGCCAGCGTCTCCCCCGATGCGATCACTGCAAGCCCGCCGCGCATCTCGTTGGCGATGGCGTCTTCCTCGGGAAGGTCCCATTGCTCAAGCGCCGAGAGCCGGTCAGCGCGCAGGCATGTTTGCGGGAAGCGCGCGATCTCCTGCGCGAGCGCAATCGCCTGTGCGCGAGCTTCGCCCTTGGGCACCAGGCGATTGGCAAGTCCCATCCGCAATGCCTCCGGTCCGCCGACTGCGCGCCCGGTCAGGATCAGGTCCATCGCCTGCGAATGGCCGATCAGGCGCGGCAGGCGAATGGTGCCGAGGTCGATCAGCGGTACGCCGAAGCGGCGGCAGAAGATGCCGAAGGTTGCATCCTCCGCGACCACGCGCATATCGGCCCACAGCGCGAGCTCCATGCCGCCGGCGACCGCAAACCCCTCGATTGCCGCGACCACCGGCTTTGACAGGCGCAGCCGGCTCGGTCCCATCGGGGCAATCGAATTGTGGCCGCCGATCTCGCGCTTTTTGTTGACGTCGCCCGCGGCGACCGCCTTGAGATCGGCGCCGGCACAAAAGAAGCCGCCGGTGCCGGTGAACACGGCGACCGAGGCGTCCTTGTCGGCGTCGAAGGCGAGAAAAGTGTCGTAGAGTTTCCGTGCCGTCGCGCCGTCAACGGCATTACGGCAATGCGGACGGTTGATGGACACGATGGTCACCGGACCGTCGCGTTCCACCAGCACGGCGTCGGCTTCGGACATAGGGCGTCTCCCTGTTTTGCCTTTGCCCGTCTTTCCGGGGCACGCGCAGCGTGAACCCGGAATCTCGGGATTCCGGGTCGGTGCTGGCGCACCGCCCCGGAATGACGGAGCTATATCTTGAGCTCGCGCCCCGTAATGCGGCGATACGCTTCGAGATAGCGCTTGCTGGTGGCGTCTACCACGCTTGCCGGCAACGGCGGCGGCGGGGCTTCGCCGTTCCAGCGACCGGCGCGCCGCTCGGCGTCGAGGTAGTCGCGCAAGGGCTGTTTGTCGAAGCTCGCCTGGGCTCGGCCCGGCACATAATCATCAACGGCCCAGAACCGCGAGGAGTCGGGTGTCATCACCTCGTCGATCAGGATGATGCGGCCATCCTGATCTCTGCCGAATTCGAATTTTGTATCGGCGATGATGATGCCCTGCTCGCGCGCGAGCTCCTCGCCGAGCGTGTAGATCGCGCGCGTCATGCTCTCCAACGTGTAGGCGACCTCGTCGCCGACGATCTCGCGCATCCGCGAGATGGTGATGTTCTCGTCGTGCCCGGTCTCGGCCTTGGTGGCCGGGCTGAAAATCGCGGGCTCGAGCTTCGCGCTTTCGACGAGACCCTGCGGCAGCTTCTCGCCCGCAAGCGTTCCCTGTGCGGCATATTCCTTCCAGGCCGAACCGGAGAGATAGCCCCGGATCACGCATTCGATCGGAAATACGGTGGTGCGCCGGCACAGCATCGCGCGTCCCAGAATATCGGTGCGATGGCTCTGCAGCGCCGGTACTTCGTCAATGATCCCGTCGGTGTCGGCCGTGATCATGTGATGCGGCACCACGCCTTCCAGCTCGTTGAACCAGAACGCGCTGACTTGCGTCAGCACCGCGCCCTTCATCGGAATGGTTTCGGCCATGACCACGTCGAACGCCGAAATCCGGTCGGTGGTGAGCAATAGCAGCCGGTCGTTGTCGACCGCATAGATGTCGCGCACCTTGCCGCGCCCGATCTTCGGCAAAGGCAGGTCGCTCGCGAGTAGGCTCGTCATCGGCTTAGCTTTCCATTGCTGCGCCCCCGCCGGCGCGGGGGAGAAGAGGTCTTACCGCCTACTCTATTCGGGCAGCGGAATGAACTCATGTTCTTGCGGAACGGGCGCGAATTTTCCGGTTTTCCAGTCCTGCTTGGCCTGTTCGATCCGCTCCTTGCTGGAGGAAACAAAATTCCACCAGATGTGCCGCGGCCCCTCCAGCGCATCGCCGCCCAAAAACATCATCCGCGTGGGTTGAAGCGTCTTCACCGTGATCGCGTCGCCGGGCCGGAAGATCAAAAGCCGCGGGCCTTCGTAGCGCTCGTGTGCGATCTCGACTTCGCCGTCGACCACATAGATCGCGCGTTCTTCATGCTCGGGATCGAGCGGCACGCTGACGCCCGCGTCCGCGGTGACCTCGGTGTAGAACCAGGGCGAGATCATCGATACCGGCGAGGCGATGCCGAAGGATCTGCCGGCGATGATCCGCGCCGTAAAGCCGCGCTCGGCGACCATCGGCAGATCGCCGGCGGCGTAGTGCTGGAAGCTTGGCGCGATCTCCTCCTTGCCGGCCGGCAGCGCGATCCAGCTTTGCAGGCCGAGCATCTTCTGCCCCTGGCTGCGTTGCAGGTCGGGCGTGCGTTCGGAATGTGCGATGCCGCGCCCCGCCGTCATCAGATTCATTGCGCCGGGCTCGATCTCCTGGATGTTGCCCTCGCTGTCGCGATGCATGATCTTGCCGTCGAACAGATAGGTGACGGTGGCAAGGCCGATATGCGGATGCGGTCGCACATCCATGCCGGCTCCCGAGACGAACTGCACCGGTCCGAAATGATCGAAAAAGATGAACGGGCCGACCATCTGTCGCCTGCCATGCGGCAGCGCGCGGCGGACCTGAAAGCCGTCGCCGAGATCACGGGTGCGCGGCACGATCACCAGTTCCAGTGCGTCGCAGGACAGGGGATCACCGAGCACGGGATCGTTGGAAGGCATCCAGCTCATGAGAGCCTCTTCTGTTGTTTGCCGCGAGCATAGCAGGATCGCGAGCCGCCCGTCCAAGGGAATGCGGGATTGCTCGGGGCCGCCGCGGCATGGCATAAGGCGCGCGCTCTCCCGAGGCCTCTAAGCATGACCTTTGCGTCGTGGCAGTTTGCCGTCTTTGCCGCGATCGTGTTCGGCATCTATTATCTGCCGTCGGTCAGGCCGTTTCAGGTCCAGCTGCTGGTTGCGGCGAGCCTGTTGTTTTACGGATATGGCCAGCCTGAACTGTTGCCGTTGCTCGCGCTTGCCGTTGGCGGAACGTATCTGTTTCTGGTACTCGCGCTCCGCGACCGCCGCTGGCTGCCGGCCGGGATCATCTTCAATCTCGCGCTGCTCGCCTTCTTCAAATACAAGTTCCTGTTTTTCGATCCGCGGGCGCCTGTTCTGGTCGACGCGGCTGCGATCGATTTTCTTCTG
>JBLMWS010000211.1:0-4798 GCA_050257355.1 Gemmatimonas sp. | reverse complement strand
CGGCTGGTCTCCTCGCGGGGGCATTTACCGAGTCCACGGTGATCGGTACCGCCGGTGAAGCGATCCAGCGTTTGTCGATCTCCGAGCCGGAGAGGAACGCGCTCATCAACAATATCCCTGTCGCGTACGCGGTCACCTACCTCATAGGAACAGCATTGCTGGTCTGGTTCATTCCGAACGTCGGACCCAGGTTGATGCGCGCCAATCTCCGCGAGGAGGCAGAGCGGATGGGCGCACAGGAAAAGACCGGGGGCGAGGCGCCAGAAGGCATCATGTCGGCTGCGCGATCCTTCGACGTTCGCGCTTACCGCGTCACCAACCCGGATCTGTTCAACAAGACCGTTGCGCAGCTTGAGGCCATTCCGCGCCATGTACGTGCCTTCATCGTTCGCGTTCGTAGCGGTGGACGGGTTCTTCCCCCCGCTCCGGACTTGGTGGTGCGTGAAGGAGACATCATCGCCATCATTGGGCCGTATGCCGCGCACGCGGCGCGTGGTCGCGAAATTGGTACCGAAGTTAACGATCCGGCGTTGCTCGACCTGCCGGTTGAGGCGTTGGACGTTATCGTCACCAGTCGAGCCGTGGAGAATAAGCCGCTGGCGGAACTGGCAAAGCTTGACTTCGCCCGTGGCGTGTTCATGTCGAAGCTGACGCGCTCCGGGGTTGAACTACCGGTATGGCCGACGACCCGCATCGACAGGGGCGATGTGATGCGCCTCATAGGCACGCTCCCAGAGGTCGAGCGGGCGGCCAAGGCGATCGGTTATTCCGACCGCAAGACCTCTGAAACTGACATGGTCTTTGTCGGGATCGGTATCTTTCTGGGGGGGCTGATTGGCCTGCTTTCTGTGGTGGTCTGGAGCGTTCCGTTGACCCTCACCGCAAGCGGCGGCGCGCTGATCATGGGTCTCGTGTTTGGCTGGCTGCGGTCGGTCTACCGCTCGTTTGGCCGGATTCCAGAGCCGGCGATCTGGATCTTCGATACCGCGGCACTGTGCTTCTTTGTGGCAGTTGTCGGCATGAATGCCGGGCCCAGCTTTGTGTCCGGCTTGCAGAAAACCGGGATCAGCCTGGTGTTTGCCGGCCTAACGGTCGCCGTGCTGCCCCACGTTGTGGCCATTCTCTTTGGCCGCTATGTGCTGAGGATGAACCCGCTGATCGTGCTCGGCGCATGCACGGGGGCCGGAACCATCACAGCGGCGCTGCGTGCCGTGCAGGACGAGGCCAAAAGCAGTGTCCCTGCGCTCGGCTATACGATCCCTTATGCTATCGGAAACATTATCCTAACGGCTTGGGGGCCTGTTCTTGTTGGCCTAATGTCTTAGGCGAGTTCGCGATCTACGGTTAGTGCTTGCCGCGTTTTTCATATCAATTTGGATGGCAAACTTATACCGACGTATCACAGATGTAAATTATGATGATTGCTTTTGCGCTAGTAGATATGCAAATCTTCCGCTTTAATCCGGCCAAAGCGAAAGCGAATTCGTAACAGTTACGCCGCGATCTCGATACGGAGACCAAAGCAATGGCGAACGAGCGGAAGCTTCAGGAAGGCAGGATCGATCAGTTTTTTTCGGGCCCTTCTGCGCGCGCGGATCGGTGGCGTGACCTACTAGACACGGCGCAAGCCTGGCAGGCCGGTACGGCCACACGGGCCGACTTCGAGGCGGCTCTCGCCGGCATCGGCGCGACGGAAAGTTTCCACGCCTATCCGGGTCCTCACCTGCTGACCGCGATAGCCGAGAGTGCGGCCGCCGATGATGTGCGTGCAACGATTGCCCTCGTTACTCGTATCAACCGCGCCATTCTCACGCGCTCCTTCCGTCGGCAAGCCGGCGACTGGGAAGTGCACGACGAAAGCGAGGGGACAATCCCCGATGTGCTACCGCCAGCGCTCGGGCGCGCCGAGTCCGCGCGTCCCTATTTTGAAACGCTAATCGTCACTGGTGCGCCTGCCGAGCGCTGGCCGGCTATGTGCACGGAATGGCGCCGGCTGCGCCGGCCGCTTGACGCTTTCATCTACGAGCCGGTCTTCGTAGGCAGTGTGGAAGACGCCTTCTGCGCCCTCATGCTCAATACCGAGCTTGCCGCCGTAGTAATCAATGAAGGCTTTGTGTTCCGGTCGCGACACGATGCACCTGTACTGCGCACCCTCTCGGAGTCGATTGAGCAGCGATACAAAGCGGAAACTTCAGCATTGGAACTGGCGCATCTGCTGAAGCGGGTGCGCCCCGAGCTTGATATCTATCTGGTGTCGAACCGGCGGGTTGAGGATCTGGCCGGCAATCCGCAGGCCAATGTTGCCCGGCGCGTGTTCTATTCCATCGAGGAACTGCTCGAACTGCATCTGGCCATTCTCGAGGGCGTGCAGGCACGGTACGACACGCCGTTCTTCGACAATCTCAAAAAGTATGCGCAGCGGCCGATCGGGACGTTCCATGCGCTGCCGATCGCGCGCGGAAAATCAGTGTTCAGGTCCGACTGGATTCGCGACATGGGCGAGTTCTACGGAATCAATCTTTTCCTCGCCGAAAGCAGCGCCACCACCGGCGGGCTGGATAGCCTGCTGGAGCCGACCGGCAATATCAAGAAGGCGCAGGAGATGGCGGCGCGCGCCTTTGGCGCGGACTACGTGTTCTTCGTCACCAATGGCACGTCGACCTCCAACAAGATGGCGGTCCAGGCACTCGTTGGTCCGGGCGACATCGTCATCGTCGACCGGAACTGCCACAAGTCGCATCACTACGGCCTAGTGCTCGGCGGCGGACAGCCGCTCTATGTCGAGGCATTTCCGATGACGGAATACTCGATGTACGGCGCGGTGCCGCTGCGCACGATCAAGCAGGCGCTTCTCAACCTGAAGGCCGACAACAGGCTTGATCGCGTCAAGATGGTCGACCTGACGAACTGCACGTTTGATGGCCACATCTACAATACCCGGCGCGTGATGGAGGAATGCCTCGCCATCAAGCCGGACCTCATCTTCCTGTGGGATGAAGCCTGGTTCGGCTTCGCGCGATTCTCGCCCTTCTTGCGGCCACGGACCGCCATGGGCGCGGCCAACGAAATCGAAGAATGGCTGCACGACCCGGCGTCGGTGGCGGCCTTCGAGAAGCAGCAGGCTGAACTTGGCGCAAACCCGTCGGACGAGAAGCTGCTGAAGACACGTCTCATTCCGGATCCCCGCAAGGTGCGGCTGCGGGTCTATCAGACCAACTCGACGCACAAGTCGATGTCGGCGATCCGGCAGGGGTCGATGCTGCTGGTCAAGGATGTAGACTTCCATACAGTCGAGGCCCAGTTCCACGAGGCGGTGTTCACCCACGCTTCGACCAGCCCCAACCAGCAGCTGATCGCCAGCCTCGACGTCGCGCGGCGGCAGATGGAACTGGAAGGCTATGGCCTGGTCGCCAACGCCATCGAGGTGGCCTTGGCCATCCGCCACGCGGTGAACACGCATCCGCTGATCTCGAAATACTTCAAAATCCTTGGTGCCGACGGAATGGTGCCGAAAGAGTACCGGGAGAGCGGTTTTACCGACTACCTGACGCCGGGTACAAACTGGGCGCTGGCGATCAAGAGCATGCGAGATGATGAGTTCTGTCTCGATCCGACGCGCATGACGCTGGTCTGCGGCACCGCCGGCTTCGACGGCACGCAGTTCAAGGGCATGCTGGCCAACCGGTACAACATCCAGCTCAACAAGACCTCGCGCAACTCGGTCTTGTTGCAGTCGAACATCAACAATACGCGGAGCGACGTCGCCCATCTGATCCGCGTCTTGGTCGAGATCAGCAGCGAGATCGACCGGCGTCTAACCGTGGGTGGACCCAATGTCCGGCAGGCATTCGACGCGAGGGTCAAGAATCTCATGGTCGATGTTCCCGACCTGCCTAATTTCTCCCGTTTCCACGATGCCTACCGGACCGATGCAGGCAAGCGGACAAACGAAGGCGACATCCGCGGCGGCTTTTACGCCGCCTACGATGCGGCGGGCTGCGATTATGTACGGCTTGCCGATCCGGAGATCGATCGGCGCTTGAAGGAAGGGCCGGAACTCGTCTCCGCCAACTTCGTCATCCCCTATCCGCCTGGCTTTCCGATCATGGTGCCGGGACAGGTGATTTCGCGCGAAACAATCGACTTCATGCGCAAGCTGGATGTGAAGGAAATCCACGGCTACGACGCTGCCGAGGGCTTGAAGCTTGTGCGTCCTGAAGCGCTTGCGAAGAAAACCGGAGTACGCGCATCTGAGGCTCACGCTGTCACGCCTGGCAAACGCACAGCGGAAACATCAAAACCGGCCGGCAAGAAAACCAGCGCTGCCTGACCGGAAAATGCTGCCATCACGAAATGGGTGGGTGACATCATGATTGAGTGGTTCGTTCATACGCTCCGGACGTATCCTGAAATTGCGATCTTCTTGTCTCTAGGCCTGGGGTACTATTTTGGCTCCTTCACTTATAAAGGTCTTGGCCTCGGCGCGGTCACGGCGACTCTGATTGCTGCGGTGATCATTGGGCAGCTCGACATCAAGATATCAGGCCCGCTGAAGCCCACTTTCTTCCTGATGTTCCTATTCGCCATTGGCTATGGCGTTGGACCGCAATTCGTCCGTGGCGTCGCGAAGGACGGTATTCCGCAGGCCGTATTCGCCGCGGTGGGATGCGTCTTCTGCCTGGCAGCGGCCTATGTCGGCGCCAAGGTGGCCGGCTATGACGTCGGCTCTGCAGCGGGGCTTTATGCGGGTTCGCAGACCATTTCAGCATCCATGGGCCTTGCGACCGATGCGATCAAC
>JBLMWS010000210.1:0-3864 GCA_050257355.1 Gemmatimonas sp. | reverse complement strand
AGACGCCTATGGCGATCAACTCAACGACATCCTGCGCAAGCGGCGCTCGCAGGAACAAACCGCGACGCCATCAAACTATGATGATCCGCTCTGACCGGCCCTCGTCAGCACAACGGGGGCGGCAGTGCTGCCCCCGCTCTTGTCGCCATCTTTGCGCGCTTTTGCGCCGCCATCAACAGTTGTCGGCGCCAACGGCAATGTCGGCCCGCCGAGGTACCGCGTCGGCACGCCCACCTATATCGCCGGCTTCATCCGCAATTCGCCCGAGAACATGGCCATGTGGATCGAGGATCCGCAAAAGGCGCTACCGGGCAATGCCATGCCGGCGATGCGCATTTCGGACAAGGACGCGCACGACATCACCGCCTTCCTTTATACGTTGAAGTAGCATGACGAACCGACCGGCCGATACGGGTGCACGAGACGTGCTCGATCGGGCGAAGGCGTTGGTGCCGGCAGGTCAGCGGCTGGTCTGGACAGGCGAGCTGTTGTTCGTCGCAAGCTGGTCGTTGATGTGGGCCTCCTCGCTCGGGCTTGTGACCTTCGTACCGACCGCGGCATGCGGGCGACCCCGCCGCTTCGACGCAAAGCTTTCAACGCCGATTCCAAGACGAGAAAAAGGCCGCCCGCAATATGCCGAGCGGCCTCCCGGGCTCAAGATCGATTCGAGCGCGTTCCCCACGGCCGGGCGCTGATTCCCTTCTTCGTCGGGCGTGGCTGAAATTCGCCGAGCGTCGTCTGCCGGCTCGGCACCACCATCGTGTATTCCAGATTTCCGCCCCACGCCCGTTCGACCTCGAGGCCCGCGCGGATGTCGCGAACCGCTAAGCCGGTCTCCTGCGATAACGTCCGGCCAACCTGCGTCAGTGCCATGTCGCCGGCCCGGTTCAGAGCTCGGGCGGCAGCTTCCGGCAGCTCGTCGCAGAACTGGCCGATGCCATCCATCCACGTGTCGAGGCCGCTCAGGTCGAAGCTGCTCTTCATATCAACCATGCTACTTCCTCCTTTTTTCCCCATAGCCCGCGTCCCGCCAAGGGTGGCCCCCCTTGCTGCCTTGAGGGGAGAGAGAGCCAGTGGCGGTCGTTGCCCTGCCGAAAGCTGCCTCAGCGCGTATCACCCAGATGCCCTTTATGGGTCCGCTTACCCTGGTGGCCTCGGCGCTGTTTGCCGGGAGCCGGAGAGAGGCGGCGCCGGGGGCCAACCGGCGGGCTTGCATCTACATCCCCGGTGCAAAGGGTACTGTTGCCTTGCTTGTGTCTGGGCTGCGGGCATAGCCATCGGCGGCGTTTGCCCGGATCGGGACGCCCTTGGTTTCCCAAGGGAAGGAATCCCGCGCTGTCATCTCCGGTGGGAAGCACCGGCACCTTGGCATCTCATTGCATCGATGGAGGAAGGGGGGTAGGTTCCATCGATGTAGCGGGGTCAGATGCCAGGCCGACCCGCTTCGCGAATGTCACGCTCGATCAGCTGGCTGTTGCTGGGCGTGCCCCTTCCTGACCCGTCGGGTTCGTGACCCGGCGGGTATTGTCATTTGTCGGCCTGTCCTATGTGGCGTCGGCCTTGCCGCTCTTCTTCGACAGCTTTCAGCTCAGCCATCACATCGTCGAGCGAGCGGCTTCGGTTGGCTTTGAGGAAGGCGTTCCACTCGTCGATGACGGCTTGCGAGATCGGCATCCAAGCATCACGGAACGGATTCGGCTTCATCCAGTCAGCCAGAAGTGTGCCGCGAGACTGGACCCATTCTGCATGCATGCTGGCACCCAGCACGCTCCAGCTCTGCGTGCGAGCCAGCCACAGGATGAACAACAGCCACTCGATCTCTTCCTGCGGGGTTGGCTCCGGCGCGTTGAAGATGTTGCCGCTGAGAATGGCGACGTCGTTGGCGACGCAAAAGTCCATCAGCTCGTCCCCCTTCAGGCCCTCCATGGTCTTGACCATTTCCAGGAGCTTGCGAACGTCCGAGCTGAGCATCAAAAGGGCGGCGGCCTCGTTCAGGGTCAAATCCGCAACCGATTGCGCATTCTGTTCGATGGCCTTCCGGTTCTTGGCGCACCGCATGTAAAGCTGGGCTGTGCGTTCCGATAGTACGCATACGACGAAGACCGCCCGATTGACGCATGCGCGCGGGCACGGCGAGCTCTATGATGGGGTTGCGTGAAGGTCAGGCGGCCTGCTGATCGGCGGGCTTGTCGGCTTGGCGCAGGAGCTTCCATTCCCAGGGCAGCAGTTCGTGCAGGCGCGAGGCGGGAAGATCGGCGATGCGGGCGAGGACGTCGGCGAGCCAGGCCTTGGGGTCGACGTTGTTGAGGCGACAGGTCGTGATCATCGTCAGCATGATGGCGGCACGGTCGGCGCCACGCTGGCTGCCGGCGAAGGTCCAGTTGCGCCTTCCCAATGCGATGCCTCTCAATGCGCGCTCAGCACAATTGTTGGTCAAGCAGATCCTGCCATCGTCGAGGAAGCGGGCGAAGTCGTCCCAGCGCCTGAGCATGTAGTTGATCGGCTTCAGGACCTCGGAGGAGCGCGAGAGGGTTTCGCGGTCACGCAGCAACCAGGCGTGCATGTCCTCGAGAAGCGGCTTGCTCTTTTCCTGGCGCACGGCGCGCCGCTCGTCGGCGCCGCAGCCGTTGATGGCGCGCTCGATCTCGAACAACGCATCGAGGCGTCTGACCGCCTCCAGCGCGATCGGAGAGACCGGTTTGCCCTTGTTACCTTCCCGAGCATTTTTCTCGATGTCAGCCAGCTCGAAGAAGCCCCGCCGCGCATGGGCAAAGCAAAACGCCGGCGTAATCGGCAGCACTTTCTTCTGCGGGTCGAACAGCGGCTCGAAGCCGTTGTAGCAATCGGCTTGCAGGATACCGGCGAAGGCGGCCAGATGCTTCTGGGGATGCTCGCCTCGTCGGTCGCTCGAGGCGTAATAGACCGCCGCTGGCGGCGCAGGCCCGGCGAAGGGTCGATCATCCCGCACATAAGTCCAGATCCGCCCGGTCGTGCACTTGCCCTTCGCCAGGATACGGATGGTGGTGTCATCACCATGAAGGCGCTCAGCCGCGAGCACCTGGCGTTCAATCAAGTGGAAGAGCGGCATGACGGCGAAGGTCCCGTGGCCGACCTGGTCGGCCAGCGTCGACAACGGCAGGTCGATCCCCTCGCACTTAAAGCGCGCACTCTGGCGGTTGAGCGGGATATGCATGCCGAACTTGTCGAACAGGATCGTCGCCAGCAATTGTGGGCCGATAAAGCCGCGCGGCGTGGCATGGAACGGCGCAGGCGGCTGGCTGATCTTCTCGCAATCGCGGCAGGTGAACTTCTCGCGTACCGTCTCGATCAGCTTGAAGCGGCGCGGGATCTCCTCCAGCGTCTTGGTCACATCCTCGCCAATCTTCGCCAGCCGCGATCCGCCGCAACAAGCGCAGCTCGTCGGAGCCTCGACGACGACGCGCTCGCGTTCGATGTCGTCCGGCCAGGGCTTGCGCACCGGCCGCTTGCGCATGAAGGAGCGGACCTTCTGTGCCTTCGCCGCCGCGGCCTGCGCGGCAAGCTCATCCTCGCTTGCCGTGGTGACGAGTTCTTCGAGCTCCAATTCCAACTGCTCGATCAGCCGTGCCGTGCGCTCGGAACGCGGCCCGTACAGTTCGCGTTTGAGCTTCTCGATCCGCAGCTCAAGATGCGCGATCAGCGCCTCGTTGTCCGACAGCTTCGCCCGCGCGTTGGCCGCTTCGGCTTGCCAATTGATGGCTTCGGCCTGTATCTGGGTGACCTTCGCCGCGACCGCATCGCGTTCGACCTCGACCCTCAGCCGCGCTTCGCGTTCAGCCCGCAACGCTTCGCGTTCGATCAACAGCGCCGCCTGGGCGCTGGCAA